>CAZZGC010000076.1:3024-11420 GCA_964653915.1 uncultured Thermodesulfovibrio sp. | reverse complement strand
GGCGTGGGAATGGATGTCGTAAAGACCAACATATCCCAGCTCAACGGATATGTTGAGATCAAGACCGAAAAAGATGTCGGAACCACATTCAGGATCTGCATACCGCTGACACTTGCCATCATTCAGGCGCTGATGGTAGAAGTGGGCGGAGCTAAATATGCGATTCCGCTGTCACCCATCGAAGAGACACTTCAGATTACACCGGATCAGATAGATAATGTCTCGGGAGAGAGCATGATAGTAATAAGGGACAAGGTATGTCCCCTCTTCGAACTGAACAAAATACTCGATACAGGTTCAAACGGTTCGAACGGCTCCGGAGACAATACAAACAAATATCTGATAGTTATATCAATAGGAGACAAAAAATTCTGTCTTGCGGTGGATCAGCTGCTGGGACAGGAAGAGGTCGTCATCAAAAACCTCGAAGGCGTCGACACATCATCATCGTACGTGCTTGGGGCGACCATAACAGGTGATGGCAAGGTAGTGTTCATAATCGATGTTACCGCACTGTCGAGAAGCCTTGTAGCAATGGCAAAAGGATAGGATTTAGGAGTTATGAGGAACGGCGGTATATCGAGAAAAGGAGGTAACGAAAGGATACAATGAAGAAAATGCTGCGCTCCATTCCAAAGCTTATTATGCATATAATGAAAAAGACCAGTATCAGACGAAGAGTGGTCTTTCGTATTATTCCCTACGCCCTGACCTTTGCTGTAATGTTCATATTTGCATATATAAACAATTACCGCATGGTAGAGATAACCGACACCATTCAGATTGAAGATATCAATCAGTCCGCTCTTCAGGATTCTGCTGATACATCAACAGGGGTGACTCAGACGGTTACGGTCGCCAAGATGTCAAAGATCAAGTCCCTGGCATCTCAGATGAAGCATTTTCTGATCGCGATATTTGTCGTAATCACGATCCTCCTGCTCATGGAGTTTCTGCTTGCCGGATCAGGCATAGAGAGTCTCGACACGCTCTCTGACTTTGCGGCAAAGATAGCCGATGGAGACTTGTCCGTAGAAGACATCACCATAGAGGATCATAAACATCTGATGCTGGTAGGTGAATGCCTCAATTCAATGAAACACAAACTTTCCGACGTTGTTTACAGTATATCCGAGATGATCGGCAAACTCACCCGATACGCTGAAGGCATAGTGGTCTCCTCCGAGCGTATAAGTGAAGACACTCAGAAACAGATCGAAAATACGAAAAAGGTTGCCAACTCCGTCGAGATGATGAGCGTAGTAGTATTCGATGTCACACGCAATACATCCATAGCCGCAAAATCAGCTGAAGAGGCTAACAGACTTGCGGCCGAGGGGGGAGAAATCGTCAGCAGGACCATAGAAGGCATGAACCGTATAGCGAGTTCAGTCAATGAGGCTGCCAGAAGCATAGAAACGCTTGGCAAAAAATCCCAGCAGATCGGAGAGATAACAAAGGTAATCGATGACATAGCAAGTCAGACCAACCTGCTCGCGCTTAATGCCGCCATCGAAGCGGCGCGGGCCGGAGAACACGGCCGCGGCTTTGCCGTTGTAGCCGATGAAGTTCGAAAGCTGGCCGAGAAAACCACATCGGCCACAAGCGAGATAAACGATATGATAAAAAGCATTCAGAATGAGACGGGACTGGCGGTCGATGCTATGCACTCCGCAACACATGATGTTACCGAGGGGTCCGGCTTAGCCGGCGATGCCAGCGAAGCGCTTAACCAGATCATGTCTTCTGTTAACAATGTTATGGAACTTGTCAGACAGATAGCGGTTGCAGCACAGCAGCAGAGCTCAACCGGTGAGGATGTCTCTACTGAACTGCAGGAAATTACCGATGAAAACATGAGAACCGCCGAGATAGCAAGAGAATATATGGAGACTTCCCGCGAACTCAATGAAATATCCCGCAGCCTGCAACAGATGATAAGCCATTTCAGTACAAACAACGCAAACCGCAACGCGGAAGCAGTCTGAGATGATAACCGGAAATCAATACATAGGATTCCGCGTTGACGAGAATGAGTATGCTCTTCCGATCCTCAAGGTGCGTGAGATAATCCGTATGCCCGGGATCACCGAGCTCCCGGATCTCCCGGAGCACGTAATTGGTGTGACTAACCTGAGAGGTTCAGTTATACCGGTGGTTGACCTTCATCATCTAACGGGCAAAACCGGACAAACCGGGAAGGATTCAGTTGTTATCGTTCTAACTGAAGGCCACAGCTCGTTTGGGGTGATCGTTGACAGTATTACAGGAGTTATCAATATAGACGATAATGACATAGCCCCACCCGAAAGCTTCATGAATGCCGACAACTTGAAAATATCGGGCGTCGCAAAGCTCGACGAGCGTCTCCTGATACTGCTTGATGCCGCGGAGCTGCAGCCATCCGGCAATGCATCCCAGATATATGACGATGTACTGGAAGTTCGGGAAATTGACGAAAACAATGTTGAAGTCACCAGGGAAGTTGAGACCATTGGCGGCACTATCACAGTCAGGGAGATCCAGGATGCAAGAGAATACTTCAACAGCAGAAAGAAAAACGGCCCGTATAATCCGAAGATATTTGAACTCATGATGAAATTCATGGACGCTCTCGCCTCACACGATTACGACAGAGCAGATGAATTGACAACCGAGTTAATGGCTGTTTCCGAAAACAGTCTCTTCAAGGAAGTAGGGAGGATTACCAGAAACTTGCACAGTTCTCTAAAAGAATTCAAGTCGGCCATTGATCAGGGACTTCAAAGAATCAAAAACCGTGAGATCCATGATGCGACTGACAGTCTTGAGGAGGTCCTCAAAGCAACAGAAGAGGCCGCGAACGATACCATGTCGGTCACAGAAAGGTACTTTGAGGAAGCTCCGGAATTAATATCACGTCTCTCCCGCATTAAAGGTTATGAAGAGGAAGTGAACTATATCAGAATGTTCAAGGAAAATCTTGATATGGAGATGAACCGTATACTGACCGCCCAGGAGTTTCAGGACATTACCGGACAGACCATAAAGAGAGTCATCAACCTGGTAAGGGATGTAGAAAACGAACTTCTCCGGCTTATTAGAGGATTTGGCATTCCGGTAAATGAACAGAGTGATCCCCACCGGCCGGCGGCATCAGACTCTGATGCCGAAGACAAAGAGATGCATAGGGTCAGGGTAGATCAGTCTGATGTAGAGGCGCTGCTGAAAGATTATGGATTCTGATCTGAATCTTCAATTTTATGGAGGACGATACAATGGAAACAAAAGTTGATACAGTCAACACCGCAGAAGATGTGCTGCAGTTCGTCACATTCACACTGAATGATGAAGAATATGCGGTAGATATCCTCAGTGTTCAGGAGATTAACCGTATTATCGAGATCACGAGAGTACCCAACGCCCCTCCTCACGTTGAAGGCGTGATAAACCTTCGGGGCAAAGTTATCCCGGTAATCAATCTCAGGAAAAAATTCGGATTCCCGGAAAGAGACCACCACGACTCTTCACGGATCATCATCATGGACATACGTGGTATAACCAACGGCATCATAGTGGACTCTGTTTCGGAAGTGCTGAGGATATCACCAAGCATAGTCGAGCCTGCGCCTCCGATGTCTTCGGAAAATAATGCCCGGTATATAAAAGGACTTGCCAAGCTTGAAAACCGTCTTATCATTCTTCTTGATATAGACAAACTTTCAGACGAAGACGAAGAAGAGGATGAAGCCGATCAAAACTGACAGGCCTCAAAGGAAACAGATTAAGGTACTCATTGTCGACGATTCAGCATTCATGAGAAATACAATCTCCGGCATGATATCCTCAGACCCGGAGATTACGGTCATAGGTACGGCGCGGGACGGCATGGAGGCGGTAGAAAAGGCGGCATCACTGAAACCGGATGTTATTACACTCGATGTCGAGATGCCCCGCATGGGGGGACTCGATGCCCTCAAGATCATAATGTCGCAGAATCCGGTACCCGTGCTCATGGTAAGTTCACTTACTACGGAAGGGGCTCATGAAACTCTCGAAGCACTCGATATGGGAGCTGTGGATTTCATCCCCAAGAATCTGTCAAACCTCTCTGTAAACATAGTAAACATACAGGAGACGCTTGTCGAGAAGATAAAGACGGCTTCGAAATGCCGCATACTTAATAATGGAAAATCCCGGACCGCTTCCCCGAACATTGTTCTGCCGTCCTACGACTTCTCTGCACATCGCCGCGCTCATGTAGTGGCGATAGGCTCCTCCACGGGAGGGCCAAAGGCACTTCAGCAAATCCTGGCAGCTCTGCCGCGTGACTTCCCGGTCCCGATACTGGTGTCACAGCATATGCCCCCCAATTTCACCGGGCCGCTTGCCAAACGGCTCAACCAGTTGAGTCAGATCAACGTTAAGGAGGCGGAGGATGGTGAGACGATATCGAGAGGCACCGCCTTCATTGCCCCCGGTGTTGGTCACATGAAGATACTCAAAAAGAAAATGACAGAGACTGTCATTTCGATCGAGTCGCACAACGGCCAGTATATTTACAAACCTTCCGTTGACGCGCTCATGATCTCGGTTGCACATGTATATTCAGGACATGTCGTCGGGGTAATTCTTACAGGACTTGGCAATGACGGCGAAAAGGGCATGAAGGAGATCAAGAACAAGGGCGGCCGGACGATTGCACAGAATGAAAACAGTTGTGTGGTTTACGGAATGCCGAGGGCTGTGATAGAAGCGGGCATGGCCGACAAAGTGGTGTCGGTTGAAGAGATAGCCGGTGAGATAATCAATACTGTTTGACAGTACATGATGAAGAAAAAGATATGGATGGTCACAGAACGGCATATGCTCAAGTTTGAGGTCGATAGTGCCGATAATAGAGTCATGACAGGGTTGCTACAATACCGGCGGGCGGAAACCATCCGGATTGCCGGCGGTAATCGAGTAATGAAAGGAGGGGTATGGAATGCCTAAAAAAAATTGCTGGGAAATCAAGCAGTGCGGCAGAGAACCGGGCGGCAGCAAGACAGCCGATATGGGAGTGTGTCCGGCCGCGGCAGACTCATCCAGTGACGGCGTAAATGGCGGCAAGAACGGCGGCAGAATCTGCTGGGCACTGGCAGGCACTTTTTGCGGGGGCAAGGTGCAGGGTGATTTCGCACAGAAGTCCGTCTCCTGCATGTCCTGTGATGTCTTTAAGATGGTAAAGAACGAAGAAGGGCCGGAAAACTTTGTACTGCTGAAACCCGGGCAGGTATATACCGCTGCCAAATAAAAAAACGATTCCGTTTGTGCAATAAAGGGCTCAGTCTTCAAGGACTGAGCCCTTTATTGTTTTATCTCTTCAGATTAACCAGCTCCATCATCAGCTCATCTGAAGTCGTTATCATTCTGGAATTCGCCTGAAAGGCCCGTTGAGAGAGAATCATCCTTACAAACTCCTCTGCAAGGTCAACATTACTCTGTTCAAGCGTATTCGAAAGGACAGTGCCGGTACCCGACGTTCCGGGCGCCGTTATCACCGGCTGACCAGACGCATTTGATTCGGCATAAAGGTTTCTACCCATCTTGGTGAGTTCTGTGGGAGCAAGAAATTTTGCAAGCGCGAGCTGCGCTATACCCCTGGTCTGCCCGTTTGTAAATACGCCTGTCATCACTCCATCCTGTGTAATGGTTAAATTCTTCAGAGCACCGGAGGCGTAACCATCCTGGCTCTGAAAGATCGTGGCTGAGACCGCCCCGAACTGGGTAGTGCCGGCAAGACCCGTGCCGCCTTCCGATTTGGACGTACCGAAGTCAAAATCAATAGTCTGCCCTGCTGCAGCACCCCCATTGAAGTCGAATCCGCCTGAGGTAAGCGGATAGGTTATGGAGCTTTCGGAACTCAGTGCACCGTTGTTGTCAAAGCTGAGCGTTCCCTGTGCCTGTATCTCTGCAGAACCGCTTGAAGATTCCGAAGCAGGGACAACCGCGAACCACTGCCAGGTATTGCCGCTCGACGACTCGGCGGACTTCCTGAAATATACATTCACAACATGCCCTCTTCCCAGAGAATCATACACCGTCAATGAACTCGAAAAGTTGGACGTTCCGTTGGGATCGCTCACACTGAAAGTCGACGGAATAGTTGCGCGTGAGTCGAGATTCGCGTTTATTGTAACCTTGGAGGTGGACTTTGGCGCGCTGTTCAGAGAAGCCACGTTGATATCACCGAGGCCGCTTGTAGGTGTTCCTGTTGCCGAATACAGGAATCCCTGAAGCTTCTGTCCCGTTGGATTGACGACATTGCCATCTTTGTCTATGCTGAACTGTCCGTTTCTGGAGTAAAATGTTCCGTTGCTGTCCTTGAGAATGAAAAGCCCGTCACCATCCACGGCGAGATCAAGGACATTTGCAGTGTTCTCGAATGTCCCCTGCGTAAACTCCGGGGATACCGATCCGACCTGCACGCCCCTTCCGATCTGATCTCCCCCGAGATTCTGGGAGAGGATGTCGCCAAAGGCGGCCCTGCTGGATTTGAATCCGGTCGTATTCATGTTGGCGATATTATCGCCGATGACCGACAGGGCTGTTCCATTTGCATTAATGCCGCTTACTGCCGTAAACATCGAAGTCAGCATAGCCTTCCTCCTTTTCCGATTTTTATTCTATAGTCTGTATCTCGCTCAACAGGGCCCTTCGTCCGCTGTCAAGCACGAGATAGGTTACCCCATTGTCAAAAGATATCCCCGTGACAGTTCCTGAGGACCTTGTCTTCAGCTCTACAGGATTCCCCTTCTGATCGGTTGCCTGAATTTCAAATGTGTATGTGCCGTCTGCCGCCTGGTTGCCGAGCAAATCCTGTCCATCCCATACATACGTAAGATTCCCGGCCTGCTGAGCACCGAGATCCTTGCTCCAGACAAGTTTCCCGGATGAATCCATAATGTTGATTTTTACCGATGAGGCATCACCGAGCAGCTTGAAGTCTACGGTAGCTGTACCGTTCAGAGAAAGATCATCACCGGAAATTTTGACCGTCTTTCCGATCAAATCTGCAACCGCCGCATTCTGCATCGAGTTTTGAAAAGACAGAACGTCCTCAAGCGTGCTGTTTATGTTATTGAGCTCCTCCAATGAGCTGAACTGGGTGAGTTGTGTTGTAAATTCCGTGCTGTCCATAGGATTAAGAGGGTCCTGATAGCTGAGCTGCTTCATCAGCAGCATCATGAAATCTTCTTTATCCAGTGTCTTCTTCCCGGCAGTTTGAGTTACGCCGGCAAGATCAGTAATTCCGGATATCTCCATATATCCTCCTTTCTTTTATCCCTACACAAAAACGCTTACAAGTCCGTCATTACGGGTGGAACGATCCATTGCATTCATGACAGTCTCTGAAATAGTATCATGTGATCCTGAAAACGCTTTTCTGAATTCATTCCGTCCCTCTCTGTGTGCTATCGAAAAACCTCCTATGCTCACCCCCCCTTCCTTTAAAACATCCATCAGCTGCTGGAGATTGTTCTCTATATATTCCCTTGCAATACGGTCAACAGCATTGACATGAATATCCACGAGCCCCTTATTCATTGTAAGACTGATATTCATCCTTCCGAGATCGTCATGCCTCAAAGATAAGCCAACCCTGTTATTACCCGAAGTCAGGTGAAATATCCCGTCACTTATATCCCTGAATGCAGGCAAAGCGCTCGCACGCTCCGCAGGCGTACCCAAAACCACTTTCGTCAGGTTCTGCTGCGAAGAGGGATCCCCAGAGCCCGCAAATACAGAGACATCCACGCCGTGACCGGCTGAGTTGGACATTCCGTGTCTGAGATTCATCTTCTCCTCGTGCTGACCGGCATGTTCTCTGATCGTCTTCATAATGACCCCGGCATCCTCAACCTTCTTCAAAGTTTCAGCTTTGCCCTGCTCCGCCTCATCCGGCTCTTTTTTGCCAGAACTGTCCGTCTCCTTTGTGATTTTGGCTAAAAGTTCCTGGATATCCCGATCTCCATCCGCCTCCTCCACCGCCTCTTCAGGCAGAATTATGGCGTCGTCTTCCCCCTCCATCTCAGTCACAATATCTGCGATTCTGTCTTCAGGATTTTCCGGACATTCATCTATTATCGATGACGAAACAACTTTCCCCGATTCTGCCTCTTCCGCATCCACGGCGTCACTGCCGGCTCCATTACCTTCCGCTGTCTGCTCTGGCTCCTCGCCTGCTGAAGCATTGCCTCCTGTTCCGGCAACCGCATCCCCGTTCATTTCAGAATCCTCCTTATTACCGTCCCTGGCAGGTTTCGCTTCTGGCGCTGATTCAGCCTTGTCGCCGGTGACACACGCCCCTTCTGACGCAGTCCCATTACCGGGACCGGCCGTTTCCGTGCCTGAACTCTGAGATGAGAGGATAG
>CAZZGC010000076.1:0-2924 GCA_964653915.1 uncultured Thermodesulfovibrio sp. | reverse complement strand
GTCCCATTACCGGGACCGGCCGTTTCCGTGCCTGAACTCTGAGATGAGAGGATAGAGTCAAAGGATGGGGAATCTGCTGAGGCGCCTGAAAGATCGGCGGGAAATCCCTTAGCTTGAGGAATCGTCATCCCGATAGATGGAATCATCATTTCCATGCCCCGCAAAAAGCAAGGCCGATGCCAGGGATGCTTTTTCTTTGTTTCCGGTGGGTTACATGTGGAAATGCTTTTTCAGGGGCAGAAACGGAATATTTGTTTCCCCTGTGAGGGGAAAGTTTTTCCCGGATCAGTCCGGGTTCCCAACTCTGCTAATACTTTTTTTAGACGTTTAACCTGATAGTCTGCAAGTTTGAGAGGGGGTCAGCCACTTTTCTTCTTGTCTTTCATCTTGGCGTCAAATTTTTCTTTATAAATTATGAACCGCTCGTGCCTCCCTTGTGAAATCAAATCCACTCCATCATGCGCTTCGACTTCAAAAACCAGCTTTCGGCCATCTACCTCAATCAGTTTTACTCTTGTCGTTACTTCCAATCCAGGAGGAGTTGCTGCTATATGATTGACGTCAATATGAATTCCAACAGTCTGCTCTCCTGGCCAATCCAGGTGAGGATTAATCGCCTTTATGCACGTCCATTCAATCAGTCCGACCATATAGCCTGTTGCAAACACTTCAGGCATTGCCTGGAATTCATCTGATTCAGGATACAGGGCTGGAACTGTCTTTGTCGGCGGAATAGTAAATTTATGCGTATATTCAATGCCGGGTTTTAATGTCTCTTTCATATATTTCTCCTTTGCATAACACCGCGCTTCAGGGATAGGACTCTACCTGTACTTGCGTATTCACTACAACCGACAGCAGAAAGAAAACTTTATTTCCTCTCCTCGACCGGATCCCCTGCGCCCTTGCTATCAGCGGAAAGCAGCTCCGTAATTTTTTCTGCAGGGGCTTCAACAGGGCCTGTCGTCAGTACCGGAGCTGCCTCGATAGACTCCACATCAAGAATAGAGGTTATTCTTTGAAGGGAGGAAAGTATCATAGTCTTTTCCCAGTCAGCGAGTTTGGAAAGCTCATGCATGAATTGATCCTGCAACATCGATGGTGAAGACTGAATCATAGACAAACCCGAACCGGTCAAACGTATCAAGTAACTCCGTCCGTCCTCAGTGCTGCGGGTTCTCTGTACCAATCCTTTTTTCACAAGCCGATTGATTATCCCTGTGACTGTAGCATGGCTAAGATGAACTTCCTTCGCAAGCCCTCCCGGGGTCATCTCTTTTTCCTCGGAAAGTCTTTTTAAACATATCAGCTGAGGAGAAGTTAAACCGTATTGACGGGCCAGGTATGAAGAATGCATATCAATTGCACGCATAATCCTGCGAACACTCAATAGAATTTTTTCTTCATAATTAATGTCGTCGTCCATTCCAATCTCCTTGACACAGTAACATTTATTTAGTATATTAAGCTAGCTTTTTTTAGATTACATTCATAAATTCTTCAATATTTCGCACAAAAAGCATGGGGCATTAACCATGCAAGCTTATAAAAATATTTAGCAAGCTAATAAATCATGACTCAGAATTCGTTCATAGGTATTATCTCTGAAAAAGACGTCAACATTACAACGTCATTAGAACTTTTTTCTTTATATAAATCCAGTGGAGCGAACAATTGATTATACAACTTTATCAAGAGATTTAGCATGTAATTAGTCGAGAGAGTCACACATTGACAGGGATAAACTCTAACCAATTTACGTAAGTAATTGCTGAAAGGGAGGCAGAGACAGTGAAAATAGTGGAGAAAAGTATGGTGGTTGATGATTACTCAATAATTCTTCCTGACATTCAATCTCAAACACTTGATCAGGATGAAGAGTATTGCATATTAAAAGGTAGAAATGGAGCTTGCGAGCAGAAAGTAAGATTTCATGACTATGGGAAAATATACTCTATCCCCAGGCTTTATGAAAGGCTGTTTTATGAAAAACTGAAATGCAACTCACCATCAACAATCTGCGGATATCTGAAAAAAGTTGTTGATAAAAACGATTCTGAACCGAGTAATCTGAGAGTCCTCGATCTCGGCGCAGGCAACGGCATGGTAGGCGAAGAACTCAGAAAAATAGGTGTGGCAAAAGTGTGCGGAATCGACATAGAGGACAATGCCAAAAAAGCTGTGGAACGTGACCGTCCCGATATTTATGATAAGTACTTTATAGAAGATATTACGAACATGTCAGATTCGCTGAGAAAAGAGCTTGAGTCAGAGTCATTTAATTGTATGACAACTGTAGCTGCATTAGGATTTGGTGATATTCCTCCAAAGGCCTTTGCAGAAGGATTCAACCTTCTATCGGCGCCAGCATGGGTTGCATTTAATATTAAAGAAACGTTTCTCTCAGTTGGTGACGATAGCGGATTTTCTATTCTCGTTAAAAAAATGATAGAAGAAGGGGTTCTTGATATACATATTCAGGAGCGCTATCAACACAGACTGTCTATTGAGGGAAATCCTCTCTATTATGTCGCTCTTGTGGGAAGAAAATTGTCTGATATTCCAGAGGACTGGATATCATAGGCTTTCTATTTGATCCAAAAATAGGGAATCTCTTTGCTCTTGACACGGTGTCTTTAAATGGGTGCCCCCTATCCTCTCGCAGTTGATAGGGCTTCTTATAATTCGAACATTTCCTGAAGAGTAGACGCTACTTTTTCATATGTGCTTTTCTTCAATCGTCCTGCTTTTCTAATTAATCGTACCCTATCAACTGTTCTGATTTGATCAAGTACAATCTGCCCCTTTTTCCCCTGAAACTCAACTGGCACTCTTGTAGGGTATTTTTTGCCCGATGATGTCATCGGAGCTATTATTACGGTGTTGATGTTATGGTTCATCTCATCTGGAGATATTACAACACA
>CAZZGC010000075.1:0-11556 GCA_964653915.1 uncultured Thermodesulfovibrio sp. | reverse complement strand
CATCGGCGGTTTCAAATATCTCTTCCACAGCCCTTCTGTACAGATTCATCTGGGATGCATACTCTTTCATGACGTGGGTGATTTCATTGTCGGCTACAGGGAAGGTCTTGTAGTCGTAAATATGGTAATACCCGCCTTTTTTTATCACGCGGTCTATCCGGCCGTTGTAAACGGTATCGTCCATATCGAGGAAGAACGGAAGTTCGGCCCATGAATCCTGCCGCGGACATATGATCTGATCCATGATCCCCGAGCCGGAAAGCCGGTGGAGCTGCTCCTCTATCAGCCGCATGAGCGATAGCTGTTCATCCTCTCCTCCCACTCTGCCGGACAGCAGGCCTTCCGCATGGCGGCCCGCCTCGCTGGAGTTTATAACGCCCTTTGAAATATGCTCGAAGAGTTCGTGCAGGACCGTACCGATGGTTTCCCATTCTTTGCCGTGCCTCGTCCTGACGGCTGTTTCAGATGTCACGGCCTTCCAGCGGGTGCGCTTTTGTATCGCCGGCAGGATAGTGTGTACGGGTGCGGATACCTTAACGGGGAGACGTTCTTTCCTGGGTGGCGAACAGCCTTTGAACTCTCTTCTGATCTCCTCATCTGTCCTCAGAGAAATTCCATGTACCTGGGCTCCTTCGTAGAGATCAAGGCCCTTTCTTATAAAACCGAACATGCTGTTTTCGCTGCAGTCAGGCCTTCCGAACAGAATGAGAGTGTTCTCGGCGCGGGTGACCGCAACATAAAGCAGCCGCTTCTGTTCCTCGACTTCACGATCTCTGTGATGGAGAAATTCGGGATCTTCGCGCCTGGCCATGGAGTCGGGGATCGTTTTGTAGATGAATGTGCCCTCCTTTTCGCAAACAAGGTGTTCGCCGCTTCTGACCGTAAATTTCTCATCAAGCCCCGGCAGAAAGACTATGGGGAACTGCAGGCCCTTTGCGGCATGGATCGTCATGATGCTTACGGCATTCATCCCCTCTGTGTTTACATTGGCTTTGGGCTCCTCCTCCCGTTCAAGGGTGCGCTCGAGAAAGTCCCGCACTTTCATAATCGAAGTCCCTTCGGAGCATGACTGTTCGATTATGCGAATGAACTTCCTGATGTTGGCCATTCGTTGAGACTCGGCAAAGGCCTTCCATGCACCGGTCATAGAGAGGACCTGTTCGATGAGCTCCGCAAGAGGAACGCGGCCGGTGCCTTGAATCAGACCGTCAAGGGTCTCATGAATCCGCCGGGCCTCTCCCCCTTCGGTTTCGGCAAACTGCCTGAGTCGCATGAAAAGCGAATCGCCCCGGACGGAGACGATGCGTAATATGGATGCCTCGTCCATCCTGAAAAGGGGGCTTTTGAGGAGAATATATAGGCTGTAATCATCATGGGGGTTCGAGAGAAAGAAAATAAGGGACCGCAGCATCGCCACTTCCGGCTCCTGATAGAAGCCTATCCCCCTCACCGCCACGAAGGGAATGCCCTGACTCCGGAGGGCATCTTCATAATGGCGGAGGTGAGTTCTTTTTCTGAGAAGGACTGCCATGTCCCTGTACTCACATGGACGGACTACGTTGGTGCCGCGCTCTGTGATCCTCTGTTGACCGACGAGGCTCTCGATCCTCATGGCAAGTGTCTCGGCCTCGCGCCGTTTCATCTCTGCCATGCTCGACTTTTCTCCATCCGAGAGGATGATCTCCACGTAGCCGCATTTTTCAGGGTCCTGCCTGGTCGCACGAAATTCGCTGTATCTCGTTTTCCAGGAATCAGCTCCGTCTTCGGGCTTCATGATCTCTGAAAACAGGCGGTTGGTAAATTCTACGATTACCGGCAGGCTCCTGTAGTTTTCACGGGATGCAAAATATATGAACCCCTTTCCAAGCCACTCATGCAGGCGCGTTCTGGCACGGTGAAATATCTCTACATTCGCCCCTCTGAAGTAGTAGATGGACTGCTTGTCGTCTCCGACAAGGAAAATTGTCGGCTCTGTCCCCTCTTCCCTCTTTGCACCCTGTCCTGCCTGCCACTCTTCTGTGAGCTTGTTTATGATAGACCACTGAAAATGGTTTGTGTCCTGGAATTCATCGACCAGGATATGGTCCGTCTTTTCATCGAACGCATAGAGGATGTTGGCCCATTCTTCGTGGGTGGTCAGCATCAGATACGTCAGGTACTCAAGGTCGCTGAAATCAACCAGCCCTTTCTGCTGCTTCATGTTCATATATCGGTGCATACAGTTGGCAAAAATCCCGAGCATTCCGCGAGAGACTACGGAGGCATCCCGCATCTTCAGCTCCGTCAAAAACTCCCGCATCTTTACGGTCCATGCCCTGTAATCGTCTATGCCCCCGAGACCTGAGGGAATCTTTTTGCGGGGTGTATCCGTTGTCGTAAGAAAGTGCTCCTTCATCATCAAGATTGCCTCGAGGGAAGACGACGCTATTGCCTCTTCATAGCCGGGTATGGCTTCCGACGCACCGGGCCAGCGAAGCAGTTCTGCCTGCAGCGAAGAGAGATCCGACAAATGTTCATAGGGTGTTGATACTAATGAGAAAGGGCTTTTGCCGAAGAGATAATCGACAGCCTCTTTCAGGTGAGTAATCCCCCTGAACCCTTTCCTGCTCAATATTTTGATAAGAGTATCATCTTCCTTTCCGGCATCCATCAGGATTTCGTAGAGAACCTCTTCCCTCGATATCCATGAGCCGATCGCATCATATATCCTGAAGTTCGGGTCCAGGCCGGCCTCAGGGGCGAATCTTCTGAGCAGAGATGCGCAGAAAGAATGAATCGTGGAGACACGCATCAGCGGCATTTTGCGGAGTACCTTTTTGAACATGTCTGTGTTTTCGCGCTGCAGAATCTGAAGGATGCGCTGTTTCATTTCGGCGGCCGCCTTTTCGGTGAATGTTATGGCAAGGATTCTCTCGACGTCGGCGCCTGCATTAAGCAGAGCGATGTAGCGCCGAGCGAGCTTTTCGGTCTTTCCCGAGCCGGCGGGCGAGGCAATCATTACGCTCTTTTTTGTATTCAGATAATCTTCCATGCTTCTATGTTTATTCGTCCTCCTGTTGCTCCCTGCTGCAGAGAGGGCCGTGTCCGCAGTACCGGCATTCCCCTGTCCGGGCAGGGCCGGGAGGGAAGCGGCCTTCCTGGATCTCCCGCATTATATCTTCAGCCGTGCTGACCGCATCCTGGATGAATCTGTCCATGTCAGAACCGCGTCGAGGCTGCCAGTGAATACGCCCTTCTTTCAGTGAATAGAAGCCGGCGGCCTTTACCTGAGATTCATTTCTTTGTCGCCAGAGGAATGCGTAAAGGGGCAGTTGAAGGCTGCGGTTGTCGGGGCTGCCCGTCTTGTAGTCGAGCAGCAGTACCGCGCCAGCCGCATTACCGGTACTGCTGTCTATCCGGTCTATTTTGCCCTTCAGGCGCCATTGACCTAACTGCCCGGTCAGACGCTCTTCGGTCATCGACGGGACGAAGCCCATCTGCCTTATTTGGAGCTCCTGAGCCTTAAGGGGGTTGATCAGGTTGAGGAATATATCGATCGCCACTTTTCTCCAGAACGGCCATATGGGAAAGTCCTGGAGGCTGTTTTGGAGGCACTGCATGATTCGGTCGCCGATCGCCTCGACAGGCAGATCACCGTCTTTGTAAAGCAGTTCCATGGTTCTGTGTGCGATGCTGCCCCATAGCCTGGACTGGACCTCAAATCGGGGAGGCTGCTCCGCCTCGACTCCGAGCATCTTTTCCACATAAAACCGCAGGGGACACTTTCTGAAATAATCGATGTCGGTGACGGAGATGCCTTTTCGGATGATTTCATTCAGTCGTTTCGAAAATGCATAGGCCGCTTTTTTATCTGTGAATGTCACAGCCTTCCAGAGGATCTCATCCTCTGCTGCGGGCCACCCACCTTTTCTATTGGTCTTTACCGGCGGCTCAGGGGGCCTCATCGCCCTGTTCCAGTCGAGGCACGGAGACGGAAGGAAGATCTTGTCTCCTTCGGCAGCAGGACAGGAGAAGACCGGCTCCAGTTCCGGCTCGTTCAGAAGGCGGTCGAAATATCTCATCTGTCTTTCAAGATAATACTCGAGATCAGGAAGACCCAGGGCCTTTTTCACCTTTTCCGGAAGCAGGGGATCGATCTTCGGCCTCGAAGGGAACGCCTCTTCTGTCATGCCGCCTGTAAATATTATGCGCGGTTCGGCAATAGCAGCCAGTTCATAGGGAATGATATTTATCCCGTCCGGGTCTTCAGACTTCACAGAGGCATCACTGAGCATAAACCTGAGATATGCCGCCGGGCTGCGTTGATGTCCTTCCGGATTAGAGGACTTCAGAATCCCGGCCGTCAGAGCAAGCTCGTTGAGGCTGTTCCTGATCAATTTGGCCGTCTCCTCTGCGGCCGGGTCTGCATCAAGAGAGGCTGAATCGAAAAAGCCCATTTCCTGGAGCCACTCCTCAAGCGCTTCTGCAAAGCCGTCTGCAGAAGCTTTGGCCCGGATCTTTTCCATATCATTGATCACGGCTTTTAAGGAGGATGCAAACTCTGAATACAGTTTGACGCTCGTCTCATCGGGTTTTTCATGAGAAAGATTCAAAAGAGTCTCTTTTATCGAAAGCCATGACTCCCTGCCCTTTATGATCCCGCCCCTGTAGGATAGCGATACCGCCCGGTCCCGCAACAGTTCAGGCATAGCCGGAAAGAGGGGCGATGTCAAGACGGACAGCATGCTGATGCGTGGATAGTCCTCTTCAAGACAGGAGAGAATGTCCTCTATCAGTACGGCCCGGGGATTGAGCGTCAGCGGCTGTGCAGGGACATTGACCGGAATCCCCTCTCTTTTAAAAACACGCATGGCCATGGGCAGGTAGTAGGAAAAGCCTGGAAATGTGACAGTTATCTCCCATGGCCTGCAGCCGTCAAGCAGAGCCCTTTTGACGAGCGCTGCCAGTCCGTCCACCTCATCTTCGGGGGAGGGATATTCATAATACGCGGGTTCCTGGGTGCGCGGAGACCCAGTGAGCCTTTCTTTTGTTGCCTCCGGGAACCTGCTGTTCAGAAATGGCAGAAGCGGCGTTCTTTCAGAGGCGGCCGCAATTGTTCGCGAGCTTGAACTGATCGCTGCTGCTATGAATTCCTTTTCCAGAGGAGTGGGGTCTATGAATCCGTCGATTATCAGTATGCGATCTTTCAGGTGTTGTCCAATATACGGAACAGCATTGTAGATCGTCTCGGCCGGATCGGCTGCGCCTTCCTGATTCATGATGCTGCGGCATTCCTGAATCCGTCTGAAGGCCTGCTCTACCCTTGAGGCGGTCTTTTCGTCGAATATCATTTCACAGGCCTCCTTCATGACATCCTCGACGTTACGGTCGGGAAGGAAATGCCAGAGTTTCTTGTTCAGATCAGCGAGGTGCACGGCAAGGCCGAGACTGCCGTCCCGGATTAAACTGTCCAGAATCAGGGTGACCGCGCGGTCGGAGATCGTATGTTTCTTCACAAAGCGTCTGTTGATCTCCAGGGCAAGCTGATGAATAGTTATCGTTTCAAACGGTATGAAAGCCCTGCAGTTCAGTGAGGCACGGATATGGTGATAAAATTCTCTCTTTATCAATGAGGCAGTGAAGCTGTTCGGTACGAGGAATATGATCGAGGAAAAGTCCTTCGCGGGCTGAAGCCTGATGATCCTTTCGAAGAGAGACTGCCGCCTGCCCCTTGCCCCATGTGCTGCGGTAATCAGCGAGATCATGAGCGGAGCATTTTGCCGCCCTGCGGCAGGTGATCGAGGGGACAGCTGTCGCACTTCGGCCGAGGCTTGCAGAACTCCTTGCCGACTCTGACGAAGAGGGCATGATATTCGTTAAAAAGCCGGACATCGCGAGGCAGGGATGCATGAAAAAGATTCTGCAGGTCATCGTAAGAGGCGTCTTTGCCGGCTATTGAATGCCGCTTCAGAACCCTTCCCGTATATGCGTCTATGACGAATACCGGCCTGTTGAGGGCATAGAGCAGAATGGAGTCGGCCGTTTCAGGTCCGATTCCGTTTACACTGAGCAGTTCCTTGCGCAACCGCCCTGTCTCCCTGCGGTTCATCATGGCCATGCTGCCTCTGTAATGGTTCCCAAGGAGAGAGAGAAAGTTTCTGAGCCTTTTTGCCTTGACATTGAAGTAACCAGCGGGCCTGATAAGTTCGGCGATCTCGACTGTCTCCATCGCGGCCAGTTTTTTTGCATTAAGGGCGCGGGCAGACTTAATGTTGGCAATGGCCTTTTCGACATTGCCCCAGTTGGTGTTCTGCGTGAGGATTGCGCCGACGGCTACCTCAAAGGGGGTATCCCCAGGCCACCAGTGCTGCGGGCCAAAGGCGTCGTAGAGGGTTTCATATATCTGAATCAGAATTTCTTTATGCTGCTTCAAACCTCCCACCTGTAATCTGCCATTATCCCGGCGGCCATTGCATCGGGCGTCCGCCCATGAGGTGAACATGAATATGAAAAACCGTCTGACCGGCTTCCTTGTTGCAGTTCAGAACGAGACGGTAACCGCGTTCCGCAATGCCCCTGTCTCCGGCAATTTTTTTAGCAACCTGAATGAGGTGGCCTGCAAGGGCATTGTCTGAAGCATCGATATCGGCGATCGTCGGGATATGCTTTCTGGGAATGATGAGAAGGTGAACCGGCGCCTGCGGATTGATGTCTTCAAAGGCCACAGACTGATCATCTTCGTATACTATCTTTGCCGGTATCTTTTTTTCGGCTATTTTGCAGAACAGGCAATCCATAAGCATTCTCCTTTTCCCGTTACATGTAGATTAGAAAATTTTTTTATTATAATATAATGCCATGGTTAAATTAAGCATAGAAGATCTGAAAAAGAGCGAGAACTTCAAAACAAAGATCAGATGGGAGGTCTCTCCCCGCGTATTCTTTGATCCTATAGCTGCGGCAGGTGGTGATCCAGATAAGGCTGTAGACGTCACACACGGGTATATGCTGTATGTTGATATTATGGAGGATCGCCCCGCAATCGTGGTCATGCAACTTAAGCAGATAATCAGCAAGACAGTTGGATATCTGCATGACGCGCCTGTTGATCTCATGGAAGAAGCCATGAACTGTCCGGAAGATCAGAAGATACAGGGAATGTGTCCCCTGACAGGCGGGCTTGTCGAGTGGCTTAAGCGCGAGCTCGAAATCGTCTAATATTCTTCACCGTTAATGGTATAGCGGACAGTGACCTCGATATCCTTTCGAAGAGCATTGTAGACGGAGCAGTATTTGTCATGTGAAAGTGAAATGGCGCGGTCGAGTTTTTTCTGCGTAATATTTTCACCATCCACATGAATTACCAGCTCTATTGATTTGTAATACTGCGGAGGATCCGGTTTCCTGACGCCGGAGAAATCTATGCGGAACTTGGTGATTTCGGCACGCATCTTTTTCAGGAAATAAAAGACATCTATCGCCATGCAGCCTGCAACGCTCATCAGCAGGGTTTCGGTCGGTGCGCA
The DNA here is from genome assembly GCA_964653915.1 of uncultured Thermodesulfovibrio sp. GTDB lineage: Bacteria > Nitrospirota > Thermodesulfovibrionia > UBA6902 > UBA6902 > CAZZGC01. The sequence goes on along the minus strand of CAZZGC010000075.1, from coordinate 4,051 downwards.
GCCCCATTGAAGGTTGGCATCAAATTCCACTTCATAGCCCATCTGGGTGCGGGCATTAAAGATCAGGTCCCTGTCCCATTCGAGGAACCCCTTGTTTACCTCAAGGATCTTCTCCTTGTAGCCTTCAAGATTTTTATCAAGATTTTCCACCACATCTTCGCCCATAGACTCATTACCTCCCTGTTGCCTTGTCATCTGTAGATTCCTGAATCCAGTTTAGATAGTCTTCATGTCCGTCGATAATCGGCAGCGCTATGATTTCAGGTACATCATAGCTGTGCAACTGCTTTACCCGTTCTGCAAGCCTTCTGAATAAGCCGTAACGCGTTTTGACCACTAAAAGCACCTCGCTATCGTCCTCTATCTTGCCCTGCCAGCGGTATATGGAGCGTATGTCCCTAACGAGGTTTACACACGCGGCGAGATGCTCGTCTACGATCGCCTTCGCTATCGCGGCGGCCTCATCCGCATTAGGAGCAGTTATTAATACTACGATATATTCGAGCATATTTCTGGACACGGGGATATATTTTCCCAAAGATAATGGGGAAAATGCAAATGCACGAGAATGGTTTTGACTATCTGGAACGGAAAAAGCGGCGACCCAAAAGGAGAGTGCCGCCAGCAATGAACAGAATGCTGCTCACCGGTTCGGGGACAACAGAAACAGAGATATTGGAAAATGCGTTAACCTGGTGCATGCCCGTTCCGGCTGCATTGGCCAGGGAATATCCGAGCCAAGAGATATCCATCTCAGCATAAGTGCCGTTACCGAGCACCGATGCGAACTCATCGGCCCACCGGGAACCTTGATTAGCGGCAATAGAGATTGATGAAGTATCAAGCATAACCGTATAAGGATTAGGCGTAGATGAAAGCGGTGATATGTTGTTGTCGATAATCTTCAGATCGGCGCTAAGCCATGTCGTGCTGCCCTGCTGGATAAGAAGGATATCGTTTGTGTCGTCTCCGTCAAATGACAGTGAAAATGTTACAGGTGCAAAGAGGATTGAATCAGCAAGAGGTGAATATGGCGGCGGAGTAGTGGTCCCGTCAAGGTAGCTGACAGAGTTTACATATGCCAGGCCGCCGTCGGATAACGTGTTGGTATTGTCATCCCAAATGAAATTGTTCCCGAATGTGAGCCATGGCAGCGAGGATGGCGATGCGGCAACATTACTGCCGGAATAGATCAGTCCGCAAACGATAATTAATAAAATTAAAAGTTTTTTCCCCCCGAACATAACAAAATCTCCTTTTTGAAATTGCAGGTATCGGTCTCCCTTTCAAATACCGTGCCTGAATAAAAGGATCGGCAAATAAATGAAAAACCTTTAATTATCAGTAGGGTATTCCGAAAAGATCAGAGTTGTGCACAGGCATGGTACTGTGCCAGACACAGGAAGACACAAGAGATTCATGTGCCAGACACAGGTTTCTTCCTGGAAAGGGAGTCTTATGGTTGTCAAGCGACTTTTGCTTATGCGAAAGAGCGTATGGTCGACATAAATCCACGGATTGTAGGGATAATGACCTTTAAAAACAAGGCATTATCGAAGTTCAACTTCAATAATTAAATGTGCTGGGCAGTTACTGACTGGGTGGCGGTTTCTCTGTGGAGCGTCGCGGACTGATCGGTGCGCAACTTGAACTCTTCGGCCAGTGCCTGAAGGTCTGCTGACATCTTTTTTAGTTCATTGCTGTATGAGAATGATTCTCCAGCGCTGTCTGCGGTTTTGCGTGTGATAGCCGCCACTGATTCAATGTTGCTTGCCACCTCGCCCCCGGTTGAGGACTGTTCTTCTACAGTTGCCGCGATTTGGTGTATCATGTCCGTTACGTTCTGGACAGAATCGACTATCTTTTGCAGGGATTCCCCGGCCTGATTTGCAAGCTCAACGCCATCTTCCACATCCTTTGTGCCAGTGTGCATGGACTCAACTGCCTTATTGGCATCGTTCTGGATGGTCCTGATCATATCGGCTATCTCGCGTGTGGAGACAGTCGTCTTTTCTGCCAGGTTTCTTACTTCGTCAGCCACTACCGCAAAACCACGCCCCTGTTCCCCTGCACGGGCTGCCTCAATAGCTGCATTCAGTGCCAGTAGATTGGTCTGTTCTGCAATATCATTTATGACCTTCACGATCTCTCCAATTTGCATGGACCTTTTGCCCAGCACCTCTATTGACGTGGCCGATTCTCTTACAGACCGGGCAATTCTGTTCATTCCCTCTACGGTTTTTGTTACAACACTCCCTCCATTGGCTGCCAGTTCCGTTGCCTCCTTTGCAGATATTGCAGCATCACTGGCGCTTTTGGCTACATTCGTAAAGGATGAGCTGAGTTCCTCCATTGCAGTTGCTGCATGTTCTGTCTGTGAAGACTGCTCCAGTGTGTTGGCGGCTATACCGCGTGCCTTGTTTGTCAACTCTATGGTGTTTTCGTTCAGCGTATTGACATTCTTTTTGAGCCTTGATATGAAGTCATTGAGCTTTGCAGTTGCCTGATTGAAATGAGATGCAAGCTTGCCGAATTCATCCTTCCCTGACTCCTTCATGACAATGCTGAAGTCCCCGTTGCCGAACCCCTCGGATATCCTCATGAGCTCGCCAATGGGGGAAATAATGGACTTGTAGAGCTTGAATAAGATAGCCAGCATCACTCCGAGCACCAGCAAGAGTCCCACAGCGATGACAGACTGGATCAGTTTGGTCTTTTGAGAATCAGAGTCTATCAGCACTCTTGCCTGTTCAGAGAGTCTGTTAACTTCATTAAATAATTCGTCTGTTTCGGATATAACTTTTCCGAATCTTATCATGAGATCGTCTGACTCTACGTCAAGGTTTTCTTCCAGAAAGGGCGCGACCCCGTTTCGTATACTTTCCCATCTGGCCCCCACATTCTTTATATAGGATTCACGCAGAGAATCATCATGTATCTCTGAAAGCAGGTCGTTATGAAGGGTTTCAAAGCCGGCGATCCCCTGCCTGACTATAGCTACTGACTGGGGCGTTCCTTCTGTAACAATGACCTCATTTACTCCCCTCAGAATCATCTGCAAGTACTTTCCTTCATTGTCGTAAGCGTTTGCTCTGGAGGCATGGTTGTAAATATACCTGTAGCCGAACAACAGTATTGCGCCGATTGCCAGGATTAAGACTGTCAGCAAAGAAGATGTTAAAATGAGCTTATGCTTTATCGTCATGTCAAAAACCGAGAGCTTGCCGTTGTGTATATTTATTCGGCAGAATTATTACCGCACTTTAGGCCCCTTTACTTTATATATACCCCTTTTCGGCAAAGTCGAATCTTTGTCATGAGATCCGGCCTGGAAAAGATACCGGGAGATTGACACAAATGAGCTAATTATGTTAAAAAATTAGTCTATCTAATTCTGGAGGCCTATTATGTATGCAATAATTGAAACAGGCGGAAAACAGTACAGGGTATCTGAAGGTGATGTGATAAATGTTGAAGTGATCGCCGGATCTGATGCTGTTACATTTGACAATGTACTCATGGTGGCCGATGGTGAAAATACGACCTTTGGAAGGCCTTATGTAGAAAATGCCAGTGTGTCGGCGGACATCGTGGGCAACGGCAAGGCCCGCAAGGTGCTAATATTCAAGCAGAAGACGAGAAAGAACCACCGTAAGCTCAGGGGACACCGGCAGGAGTACACTTCTTTGAAAATCAAGGAAATCAAGGTATCATAAAGAGGTTGGAGGAGTAAGATGGCTCATAAAAAGGGAGTTGGAAGTACAAGAAATGGCCGGGACAGTATATCCAAGCGTCTCGGCGTCAAAAAATACGGCGGTCAGGTTGTGAAGGCTGGAAACATTCTCGTGAGGCAGAGGGGAACAAAGTTTCATCCCGGCTTTAATGTGGGAAGGGGCGGAGATGATACTCTCTTTGCAAAGATACCCGGCATCGTCAAGTTCGAGAGAAAAAGCGGAGACCGGCAGCAGGTGAGCGTATATCCTGTTGAAGCATAGATGAGTATTTCATAGAATATCTGAAGAGGCGGGTTATTGCCCGCCTTTTTTTATTG
>CAZZGC010000074.1:10351-11776 GCA_964653915.1 uncultured Thermodesulfovibrio sp. | reverse complement strand
GCGCATATATCGGGGCCTTTTGCCATGATGAATTTCCCTCAGTCTATCTCAAACGGTTTATGCCAGTAACAGGCGAGGATCGTATCTATATTGGATGCGATTCCGGCCTTTGCGTTTATTATAAAGATTTTTCTGTTTATATGAAACAGCTCCCTCACGATCCTCCTGACCGGAAGTCTTTTCCCGAACCTCCTCTGAAGGGCCTGTTCGAACATCGGCACGATCTTATCCTTCATGCGGAGTTCGGTATCCACGAAAAATGCGGAAAGGTCAGGTGAGAGATCGGATAATCTGTCAAGAAATGCGTCTATCTCCCGGTCGTAAATCTGCTTGGGTGGTGAGGACTTGATTTCCATGTAAAAGAGTTTGTTGTCTATCCTGGCGATTAGATCGTAATCTCCACCAACACCCCGCTTCTTGAACCTGACGCCCCAGAAGACCTCGGCCTGAAAATGATTTCTGACCAGCCGAGCCATGAAACACTCAAGGGTTTCCCCGAAACTCTTGATCGGACGCCTGGTGAGTCTGTAGCTGTTCCTGTGGCGTTCAACGACTCCCGCCTTTAGAAGGAACTCTGTGTAACCGGCAGACACGCTCCGTGTTGCGAACTTTGTTACATCTGTAATCGAAAAAGAATCCTGGAATCTTATGACATCCCTTAGGAACAGGCGGAAGGAGTATTTCTTCATCTTTTCGTAAAAGGCAGAATCGTAATCCCTGTCAGGAACGATCAGGTCTTCTGATGGGTTTTTCTTGTGTATTACGAATCCGCGCCTCCTCAGCATCACATCAAGGGACGGGGCTAAAGAGGCAAGTTCCTTTCGCAGTCTCCTGATATCCGCGCGAAGCAGGCGCGGATCGTCTGCCGCCGGCATATCACGAAGCATCGCCTCTTATCAGTTCCTCGATCTTTGCCCAGTCCACATCGTTTTTGATGCAGTCGTAGGCATGCAGGCGAATGCCCTGGGTCTTTACTCTTGCGCCTTCTATTCTCACGCCGTTACCGGAAATCTTCTCCGAGGTGATGCCCCTGGATATCTCATAATCGCATGCGACTCCTATGACACCCCTGAGGTTTTTCCTGGTCACGAGACGTTTAGTAAATCCAACACTCGGAGAAATATAAAACTGGTACCCTTTTGCTTCAGCGGAATCCCTGACCCTGCCGCAGCCGCAGAGGTCACATTTTTTGCAGAGTATCCCGTCCGATTTCGAAAAACGGGCAGGGCATCTGTCAGCGATCAGACAGTGGGGAAGAATGACCGCTATATCCCGGGCATCGAGGGCCCTGAAGGACTCCCTGTAGTAGTCGTTTATTACGGGCATGATGTCGTTCTGTCCGAGCCCGAGGGTGTTGCGTACTCTGAACGCGAATATGCGAAGCATGAACTTCAGCTTTCTGATCATATATCGAAGGATAACATA
>CAZZGC010000074.1:0-10251 GCA_964653915.1 uncultured Thermodesulfovibrio sp. | reverse complement strand
CGAATATGCGAAGCATGAACTTCAGCTTTCTGATCATATATCGAAGGATAACATAACTTGCAACTTATATCTCCTTTCCGCTTTACTATATACCTTGATGCTGCAGAAAGGCGAAGACAGAAGGGCTGTTCTCGGATGGGCGCTTTATGACTGGGCCAATTCTGCGTTTGCCACCACGGTGATAGCAGGCTTCTTCCCGGTCTTTTTCAACCAGTATTGGAGTGCCGGGACGGACACCAATCTTACAACAGCGAGGCTCGGCGCAGCCAATTCCGCCGCCGGCATTGTCGTGGCGCTTTTGGCGCCGGTGCTTGGGTCGATAGCAGACAGGGGCTCTTACAAGAAACGCTTTCTGTCTCTTTTCACGTTCCTCGGCGTGGCGATGACATGCGGTCTGTATCTCGTATCGGAAGGGCAGTGGCCTCTGGCGATCCTCGTCTATGTAGCGGCTTCGGTTGGATTTTCAGGCGGCAATATATTTTACGATTCCCTGCTGCCCGGTGTAGTGCCTGAAGAGAGACTGGACCGCGTTTCGTCGCTCGGCTATGCCCTGGGTTATCTTGGGGGCGGACTTCTCTTCGCTCTGAATGTCTGGATGACGCTGAAGCCGCAGATCTTCGGGTTCAGCGGAGCTGCGGAGGCTGTCAGGTTTTCATTCCTTACAACGGGTATATGGTGGGCGGTATTTTCCGTACCTGTATTTCTGTTCGTAAGGGAGCCGGCAGTTCATGGCAAGAGTGCCGGGACTGACGCGGTCAGGGCCGGCTTCAGGCAGTTGAGGGAAACATTCAGGGAGGTCAGGCATCTCAGGACTATTTTTCTTTTTCTTGCGGCGTACTGGCTCTATATCGACGGGGTGGACACGATCATCAGGATGGCCGTGGACTATGGAATTTCTATAGGGTTTGAGTCATCCGATCTCATCACGGCTTTGCTGATAACGCAGTTTGTGGGGTTCCCCGCCGCAATCTTGTTTGGTCATCTCGGCGCCAGAAAGGGAGCAAAGCGCGCTATCTATCTGGCTATCTCGGTCTATCTCTTCGTATCCATCTGGGGGGCATTTATAAGCAACCGCTATGAGTTCTACATACTGGCTGTTGTCGTGGGTCTCGTTCAGGGTGGGATTCAGGCGCTGAGCCGCTCCTTTTATGCAAGGATAATCCCTGCCGACAAGGCGGCGGAGTATTTCGGCTTCTACAACATGCTCGGCAAGTTCGCTGCGGTGCTGGGGCCTGTGGCCATGGGCGCGACAGGTATTATGGTCCGGCGGATGGGATACGGAAGCGATATTGCATCAAGGGCCGGGATAGCCTCGGTCGCCTTCTTTTTTGTGGCGGGCGGTCTGCTGCTGTATTTCGTGGACGAACAGAAGGGAAGGGAGGAGGCGGCGTTCCTTGAAAAAATTGATCAGGACTGATGGTTAGCCTTCGATTATTTTTATATGCACTTTTCTGTTTCTGCCGCCGTCGAATTCACAGAAGAATATGGCCTGCCATGTACCTAAAAGCAGAGAGCCTTTTTCTATTATGACTGTCTGGGATGTGCCGACCATTGCCGTCTTGATGTGAGCGTCGGAGTTCCCTTCCATATGGAGATAACCGGCGTTGCGGGGGACGAGTCCGGCGGTCGCCTTGATTATATCCTTTACAACAGATGGATCGGCGCCTTCGTTTATTGTCACGCCCGCCGTCGTATGCGGGACATAGATGCAGCAGAGCCCGTCTTTCACGCCCGATTCTGTCACGGCCTGCTGGACCTCACGAGTTATGTCCACGAACTCCATTACAGACCTGGTTCTGACGCTTATACTCTTTGTCATGATAGCCTCCTGAAGATCTCCTCATAAAATTTCTCATCAACACCGAACTCTATCCTCAGGGCATATAGGTTTTCTGGCAGCGACATCCCTTCGAGTTTGACCAGGTCCTTTTCGGTGGTGACCATATCGAGGCCCATGGCGCGACCCTTTACCTCCAGGATCTCCCTGTCATCATAGTCGTGGTGATCTCTGAACGGGATGAAATCTACTATATCCACACCTATGGACCTCAGCAGCGCCTGAAAGTATACGGGATTGGCAATGCCTGCAAAGGCCAGAACGCGTCTGCCACGGAATGAGTCCGTCCCGTGTGTCGTACCATCAGACGCTGTCAATTCTGCCGGACGGTGCCTTGCCCTGAAAACCGGAGTATGCGGCGCGATCTTTCTTATTGTTTCTGCAGTTTCCGCAATTGACCGCTCATCCATCAGATCGGATTTGGTCAGGACTATCAGGTCGGCCCTTTTCATCGAGCTGAGCGGTTCACGCAGTATGCCTTCAGGAAGGAGTTTGCCGTTGCCGAAAGGGTTGACCGCATCGATCAGGAGTATATCTATATCACGCTGAAGCCCCCAGTGCTGAAACCCGTCGTCAACTATGAACAGGGGTCTTTTGCCCCTTTTATCCGGATCTGCTCCGGAGTGGTCAACAGCCAGCATGCCGGCCTCGTATCTGTCTCCGCCTTTGACGATCGTTACTCCTTCGAGACGATTTGCCATGAGGTAGGGCTCATCACCTGTCTCCTGTGGACGATGAAGCGGACCTGTACCGGTGCTTACGAAGTATGATCCTTTCCTTCTGCCCCTGTAACCCCTCGTGAGTATGACCGGATGAAACCCTGCCCCCTGTGCATGACGTGCAAGGGCCATTACCGCAGGTGTCTTGCCTGTTCCACCTACGGTCAGGTTGCCTATGCTGATAACCGGATGAGGCAGACGGCGCGGCTTTCTGCATCTTGTCGCGGCAAACCTGTGGCCTCTGAGGCCGATTCCATATAGCGTACTAAACAGTCCCAATGAATCTCCTGACGGCTTCGCATGCGGTCTTTACGGCACCCCTGTTTTTTTCGACGATATCCTTTGCCTTCCTTCCCGTTTCTGCTGCCTTACCGCTGTCGGACAGGAATTCGCTGACAGAGTCACAAATTTCCTTTGCGTTGTTGACCCGCACCGCTGCCTCATGTGCGAGGAAGTCCCCGGCGACAGGGAAGTTTTCCATATGAGGGCCGAACAGTATGGGTTTGCCCCAGTATGCGGGTTCAAGGATGTTGTGCCCGCCAGTCGGCACGAGGCTGCCTCCGATGAACGCGACATCTGCACGGGCGAAAAGCCCGAACAGTTCGCCAACCGTATCAAGGACGATTACATCCGCTTCACCGGTGAAAGCGGTCCTGCGTCCGCATTTATGGCCTGACGACTTTATCATATCATATACCTCGTCGAATCTCTCCGGATGTCTGGGCGCTATAATCAACTTGAGGTCTTTATGCTGCTTCCTGATCATATCGTACGCCTCGAGGATGATCTCATCTTCACCCCTGTGGGTGCTGGCAGCAAGAAATATCTCTCCACGCAGTCCTTCAATCCAGTCTGCAGGGGCGGTGTTGCCGGGATTCATGTCGAACTTGAGATTGCCCATGACCTGCACCTTTTCAGGTGGTGCTCCTATTGCGATAATTCTCTCAGCGTCACCTTCGCCCTGCATGAGAATGCAATCGACCATCGAAAGCAGATCTTTCATGAAAAAGCCTATATATCTGTACCCTCTGAAGGACTTTGGCGAGAGGCGGCCGTTCACTATCATTATGCATGAGCCGGCCTTCTTCAGCTCGTGGAACAATGCAGGCCATAATTCGGTCTCGATCGTTATGAAAAGCCGGGGTCTCATAGCCTGCACTGCGCGTCTCACAAACAGGATCGAATCCACCGGCATGTACATGATCCTGTCGGCTTCGGGGAAATGCTGTCTCGCCACCTTCTGCCCCGTATAGGTGGTCGTCGAAAGAACTATCCTGGAAGATGGGTGATTTCGTCTCAGTGATTTCAGAAAAGGTATCCCGGCAAGGACTTCGCCCACAGAGACGGCATGGACCCAGATATCGGCTTTCGGGTATTCGGAGAGCCCGAAGCGCTCTCTGATGAAGTCCCTTTTGGGTTCAGGCCCTTTTTTCAGAAGTATCCATGGGGAATAGAGCAAAGCGGCAGTTGTTGAAAGCAGATTATACAGAATCATCGCTCCATCCGGTCATCTCGCCTATTATTGAAGCCACCCTCCGGGAAGGCTGCTTGCCGGACATCAGATCCCTTATCTTATTGAGGTCTCTGATCATAGTGTTACGGTACGGCTCATCATCCAGCATACGTATGATCTCTTTGAATATGTTTCCGGCGCTGGCATTTTTCTGCAGCAGCTCGGTCACTATTTTCCTGCCGGCGAGTATATTGACAATCGATATGAACTCTATATGTGTAAGCATTTTGCCTAAAAGGTAGGTTAGAGGGGATATCCTGTAATACACAACCATAGGTGTGCCGGTAAGCGCAGTCTGGAGAGTAGCCGTACCCGAGGCTACCGCCGCTGCATCTGAACAGAGCAGAGCTTCCGGCGTGGCATTGTGCACTATCTTTGCCGAATCCGGCATACTTATTGTGAGCTCCGTTCCCTCCGTGAGTGGCACAACTGTCTGAATATCCGGCATCCTGCTTTGTAACATTTCCGATACATCCCTGATAATCTCCTGATGCCGCGCTATCTCATTCGGCCTGCTGCCGGGCAAAAGGGCCACAGTCTTTTCTGAATTGTTCAGCCCAAGATGCCGTTTCATATCTTCGACATGCCTGTCATGCGGCATCATCTCGGTTATGGGGTGCCCTACAAACTCACAGGGGAGGCCGCTGTCCCTGTAACAGTCGACTTCAAAGGGAAACAGCACCGCCATCCGGTCTGAACGTTCGGCGATCTTTTTCACACGTCCGCGCCGCCATGCCCATACCTGGGGGCTTACATAGTACAGTACCGGTATGCCGGCGGCCTTTGCCTTTGCAGCAAGGGCAAGATTGAAATCGGGATAATCTATCAGAACCAGCAGGGAAGGCCTGTTTCTAATCAATGCCTCCGATGCCTTCTTCAGAGTCGCTCTGATCTCAATGAGGTGTCTGATGACCTCTGCAAGCCCCAGGACATGTGTGATCGGAGCAATGATCGAGACCCCCTCAGCCTTCATCCGGGGCCCGCCGATGCCGAACAACTCTACGTCGGGCCACCTCTTCCGGAGCTCTCTGCAGAGGAGCGCTCCATAGAGCTCGCCGGATGTCTCTCCGGCGCTGATCATGATCTTTCTGGACACGGGATAAGTTATCATTATTTCGTGCGTTTATTCAATTAGAAAAGCGAGAAAAGCGGGAAAGGAAAGGATAGTAGGCGGTAGGCAGTAGGCAGCAGGGGAGGATGTGCCATACCCTGTTGACTGATTGACGATCCGGAAAATGGTGATATAATTATTTTTAGAATGAGAAATTTTCTTGTATTGCTCATTTTGTCGACAGCGGTTTTCACTGCGCTGCCGGTGTGCGCTGGAGACAACTGGAGATTTTTCGGTACAAACCGGATGCTTGATTCATACTACGATTCGGCCAGTATACGCCGTTACGGGGATCGGCATACAGAGGTACTGATTAAACAGTCATATGCGGACAGGGAAAAGGCGATAAACTTTTTCAAGAAGTTCGGCGTCTATGACGAGAACCTTGAGAGGGAAGAATACAAGACCGCTCTCATGGTGATCGACTGCGAAAAGAGAATGATCGGTGTCAAGAATGTCTCCAGTTTCGGTCCTGAGGGTATTCTGATAAACAGAGTCGAGCATGACAATCCCAACTTCATTTTCATAAAGGAGGATTCATTGTTCGATCTGCTTTATTATGAGGTCTGTATGTCTGAGAAGCGTTAGCAAGGCGGAGTTTGGAGGTAGGCGGTAAGAAGTAAGCAGTAAGCTGTATGCAGTAGGCAGTAGTGAGTAGGCCGCTCTTGGCTGATTGTCAAAAGGTAGTGAAGCGGTGGTTCAAAAGTAGCGGAAATGTGGTTGAAAAGTTGAGTTTGGAGTTAAGAGTTAAGCGGAAGGGCTTCCCCCTTTGAAAAAGGGGGACCGAGGGGGATTTTTAATGATTTAATTAGCAGGAGTCCCCTCCCGTCAAGGGAGAAGAAGGAATTGTAGAATTAAGAGCTTAGCGGGAAAGGATAGTAAGCAGTAAGGAGTATGCAGTAGGAAGTAAGCAGCCCCTGGAATTCTGAAGTGAAGCGGGAAAGGCGGGAAAAGGCCTCAGGAAAGCACAGCTCGTTTGTTTTTATAGACCTTCCACCTGTTGTGAATCCATAGATACTGATCCGGGTATCTTTTTATTATTTCTTCCATATTTCTGGTGATCTCTCTGGAAATGCGGAAGATCTCCTCTTTTTCACTTGAATACTCGCCCGGATAGATAGGATCGCTTACGAACCCTTCATAGCTTTCAAGAGACTTTTTGCGGCAGCAGGCGATAACAACTACAGGTCGTTTGTAGTTGATGGCGAGTATTGCCGGCACCGGAGTTGTAGTGGCAGGCCTGCCGAAGAACTCTATCGATATGCCCTTCATTGTGCTCTGGTCCGGAAGCATGCCGATCGAGATCCCCTTCTGCAGGGTCCTCTGGAGAGTGAACATCGCATTTTTCTTTGGAATCAGCACCTGTCCCCCTGCAACCCTGTTTTCGAAGAGAAGTTTTTCGAGGTATTCATTGTCCAGAGGCCTTGCCACTATTGCAAGGGGTATGCCGACGAAGGCGCTGACATGCGGCAGTACCTCCCAGTTCCCTATGTGGGGTGTGACGAATATGCATCCTCCGGATTCATCGTGAATCCGCTTTGCCTTTTCAAACAGTCTGTCCACGTCTGCCGTCATCTTCTTAAGTTTCGGCAGGGTATCGGGCCTGCTGAATACGTACCTGAATTTTATTATCTCGATGAATGTAAGAAAAAAAGACCTGCAGCTTTGACGCGCCAGTTGTCTTCGTTCCGGCTCCGGCATCCGGGAGAAAGCATGACGGAGATTTTCCAGGGCTATTTCGCGTCTGCGCGGGAGAAGATAAAAGAGTGCATCACCAAGCAGGCTTCCGATTCCCCTCGCAAAGACTGTCGGTGTAATTCTCACAAGTGAGAAAATGAGGATTGCCCCCAGGTATTCCGCGATCTTGAGTGCTTTGCTCTTCTTGCCCCGTTTTTTTTTCAAGTGCCCTTAACGACGATCGATGAAGATTGGCCGCCTACTCCATAACTGAAGGACAGAAAAAAGTCCCTTTCGCCCTTCATGGTGGAGCCGGATATATTGAGTGATGAAAATTCTTTTTCCGTAGCCTCGAAATTCAGAGTGGCCGGGATCATGCCTTCCCTGACTGCGAAAAGGCCGAATATGATTTCGGCTATATCGCTTGCAGCTCCCATGTGGCCGGTGTACGGCTTCAACCCGCATACCGGAACCGGCATGTCCGAACCCTTCATTATGTTTATAAGGGAATGCATCTCGGATCTGTCGCCACGCGCAGTGCCGCTGCCGTGGGCTACGATAAATGAAAGGTCCTGTATGCTGATGCCGGCAGACTTCAGCACTGATTTCACGTTGCGGGCGGCCACCTCTGAAGGTACGGACATGTTGGAATCGGATGCAAACTCGGTGCAGTTCTCCACTCCACTGATTATCCCGTAAATGTCGGCGCCGCGTTTGATCGCTGACTCCCTGTTTTCAAGCAGCAGCGCGGCCCCGCCTTCACCCGGTATGAAACCGTCACGGCGCCTGTCAAATGGCCTGAAAGAGCTTTCTCCATCTTTACATCTTGACAGAATGCCCAGACCTTCCAGTTCATACATGATGACTCTTGTTATCCAGTTTCCATACCCAACGGCCAGCGCCACATCCGCCTTGTTCTGTCTTATGCTTCGGTATGCCAGCTCGACTGCATTGCCTCCACAGGGGGAAAGGCTTGCAAGAGATGTGTTCGGCCCCATAAACTCAATTACGGCAGAAAGAAAGCTGAAAAGGTTGTTGTTCAGGGACTCCAGAAGAAAGAAGGGGTTGACCTTGTTAAGCGCTGAATCGTTTAGTTTTGCCTGATTCAGTTTTTCCCATGAACCGTTAACGCTGTCACGAATCGCGGGATACATGAAATCATAACCGACTTTCGTAAAATCCCCAGCTGCAACGTAAAGGGCCCTTCGGCCGGGCTCGATCTCCGAGATAGCAGAACGGTGTTCATATACTGCGTCGTACGCGGCCCGGAAACCCAGAAATGCACCCCTGTTCAAGAACTTCATCTGTCCCTGCTGTCTGGGGGGGATGTCTTCAGGTATCTCTATTTCACCGGCGCTACCGTAATACCGGAAGGATTCGGGACGGTCTTCATCATCATGGCGTGCGAGGCCGGTTTTGCAGTGTTTGACAGCCTTCCAGTTTTCATGTACGTCTTTCCCTGCAGGAGAAACTATTCCGGCGCCGGTTATAACTACTTCCCTGCTCATGCCGCTATAACTTCAGATTCCTCGTCAGAATTTTGAAGAACCTCTTCTGCTCTTCAGGGTCCTCAAGGTCTTCGAGAGAAATGATCTCGCCTTCGAACTCGGCCACTATCTTTTTGCGTCCAGCAACAGTACCGATCCCCCTGAATCCGGGATGCTCTGCGTCGCCTTCGTCTGTACGTTCGACCTCAAGCTCAACCTGGTCTCCGGGAAGTGCAAAGCTGTAGAACTGCGACTTGTTGACACGTCTGACAGCAAGCCACTTTTCGAATCCGGACGATGATGCAACGAGCCATGCCGCAAGCTGTATCAGCGCCTCTAAAAGCATTACACCGGGCATGATCGGGTTGGATGGAAAGTGAAACTCCAGGAAGTCCTCTGTCATGGCGACATTCTTGACGCCGCGTATGAGCTTCCCTTCAGAAATTTCCGTGATGTGGTCAACGAGCAGGTATCGCATTTTCCGGTATAAATGATCTGCAGGGTACCGGGTCTGAGTTCAGCCCCGCCAAAACAGCATTTAGGATACACGATAGGATCGGAAAGTTACAAGCGCATCAGCCGGACAGGACCACCGCTGCAATGGCGTAATCTCCGGCTGATGAGAGCGACAGTCTTGAACGGGATATACCTTTTTTTCGTATGGTTTTTTCGATCCATCCGCTGAAGCCGAGTTCCCTGCCGCCGGGCAGGACCTCTATTTCCATGAAAGCATTATCTATGCCGGAGCCGCTCATGCCAATGCCGAGGGCCTTCAGCACGGCCTCCTTTGCCGCAAAATGGGAGGCAAAAGATGCTGCCGGTTCTGGTGATGAGAAACAGAACTCTGTTTCCCTTTCAGTAAACAGATCGGATAAAAAGTCCCGGTGACGATCGATCATCGATCTGATCCTCATGATATCCACTATATCTATGCCCTGAAGTACAGGCATCAGGCGATGCTCATGCCTCCGTCAACCGAGACGGCCTGCCCGGTAATGTAGTCGGCGGCGGATGAAGCCAGAAAGACCACTACGGTCGCAACATCGGACGGTTCGCCAAAGCGTGCCGCTGGTATGCGTTCGAGTATTTGATCCCCGGCGCGTTTTCTGACCCGCTTGCTCATGTCAGTAACTATCATGCCCGGCATTACGGCGTTGACCTGTATGCCCTTGGGGGCCAGCTCGACCGCGCAAGCCCTGGTGAACGAGACAAGAGCCCCTTTTGCAGCAGCATAGTTGGCCTGCCCGCGGCCGCCCCGTATAGCGCTGATTGAGGAGATGTTTATTATCTTTCCTGAATGCCTGGCCATCATCATCCCGGCGGCGAGTTGCGTACAGAGAAAAGCGCCTCTCAGGTTTGTATCAATGACGCTGTTCCACTCCTTCATCGTCATTCCGAGGACGAGGTTGTCCTTTATGATGCCCGCATTGTTGACAAGAATATCAAGGTGACCGAATATCTCTCTGATCCGATCGAACAGGGGCTCGATCTCTCCCTGATCCGATATGTCAGCTTTAATGATCTCGGCCCTTCCGCCTGATGTCTCGATTGCGGCCTTCACTTCTTCGGCCTGAGCGGATGATCTGTTGTAGTTGATGATCACCGTTGCACCGGCTTTGGCCAGGTGAACGGCTATCTCTTTCCCTATCCCCCTGGAGCCACCTGTTACAAGGGCTATTTTTCCTGATAGATCAATATTCATGCATCCTCTCCTGCTTTGACGCCATGCACTTACAACCTACTACCCCTACAATCACTTAAGATTCCTCACCCCCTGCGGGGGATTCGGAATGACATATAACTAAACTCTTAACTCCAGACTCCCTTTCTCGCCTTTCCCGCCTTTCTCGCTATTCCCGCTTCATTATAATACCCCGCTATTCTGTTAGTCCATTACCAGTAACACC
>CAZZGC010000073.1:8404-11926 GCA_964653915.1 uncultured Thermodesulfovibrio sp. | reverse complement strand
AGCGCCTCAACCGCCCTCACCCTGACCCACCACTCAGGGTCTTTCAGCAAATTGATGAGGTGCTGAATTACAGATGGATTACCCATCTGTCCGAGCGCCTCGGAAACCTTGGTCCTGACGAACGGCACAGGTTCGGATACCAGCAGTTCCGTCAGGCTTGATATGGCCCGCTCATCCTTGAGCCTGCCAAGCGCACCAGCCGCTCTCGCCCTGACCTCGGGACTTGCATCGAGCAACGAGCCGATCAGTGGAGTTACCGCTCTGCCGGCATTTAACCAGCCCAGTATCTCGGCCGACCATGAGCGGCGGCTCTCGCTCTTAAAGTCTCTCAACTGACGAATGAGATGCTCGACACAACCTTCGCCGATGCTTACCAGAATTTCGGCGATTCGCGGAGGCAGCCATGTCTCCGGATATCCAAGTGCTTCGACGAGAACCGGAATCGCTCTCGCATCTTTTATCCTGCCGAGAGACCTCAGGGCGACGGACCTGACATCCTCATCTTCGTTGTTGACGTCACGGACTATCGACAGGAGCAGCGGAACAGCCTTGGCCGAGCCTATAAGTCCAAGCTTCTCGCAGGCGAACGCCCTCTTCTTCCAGGAGCGTGAATTGCTGAGGATGGATATGTACCTGTCGGTTACGCCTGTGGCGTCATAGAGATCCAGAAAGTTCTCCCGCTGGCTCGACTGAGACGCTGCCCTGTCGATGATCTGCTCCACCACCTGTATGTTTCCTATGCGACTCAGTTTTCTTGCGAGGTAGCTTACTGAAGACGATTCCCTTGTCAGACCGCGAAAAAGATCCTGATAGCGATTGAAAATCCTGCGTGACCTGAAGGCCTGAACAGCCCCGACCCGTCTTACTACAAGTACTGAAACCATTCCTGCTATTACGATCGAAACCAGCAGCATCGTGACAAGTTCGATCAGCCTCCTGCCGGAAATGGCGGGGGAGTCAGTGATGGTCTGAGGAATAGAGGCCCTTCTGCCTGTTAAAGCCGGTTTCTCCGGCTGAATCGCGGCCTTCCCCACTGCATTTGGGGAGTCATCAAGTGTCGCCTTTTCAGGATTGCCCCGCACAATTGAATCATCTCCCGGCGACAGGGGGGCTTCAGACGGTTCATTTTCCGGTGCAGCCTCTGAAGGTACAGCGGGCATCTTCACAGTCCCTGCTACAGAGAGTTTTGTGCCGGGCAGAGTTTTAACAGAAGATTCCGTGTGCGGCTGAACCCTCTTTTTTCGTTTTATAATATAGGCATCCTTGTACCCAAGCCCTGACAGCTTCTTCCGGAGTCCGGCAAGGGCGTCCTTTGTTGCAGCCTCCCCGCAATAGACGCGGTGAAGCCTTCGTACCTTCTGCATAGTGCAGTCTATGTCTTTGTTTCTCAGCCTGGCCATCGTCAGGACCGCAGTATCACGAACCGAATAGGCGCCAACCTGCAGGCTGTAGATGCTGACAATATCGGGCGTATCTCTCCCGGGCGCAGAAGATGCAGAGGCTTCAAGGCCGGTCCCCGCGTTCACTGAAAACGCCTCGGAGATGTTTACAACCGGTGTGGCCGCAAGAATGAATGCCGCAAATAAGCGCAGCAGGGCGGCCCGGTATCCCTTCCTGATGATCCTATCCTCCCGCCGTTCAGTTTATTTCCGGAGCTATCCCTATACTCTGTATAGTTATATCTCCATGCTATCTTTTATAATATCGGTATGAATGAAGGACAACTTGACCGCCTGGCACAGTCTGAAAAAATGAGGCGGGTCAGATGAAAGCTGGAACAAGAATAGTCTATCCGGATGACATCTCAAGGTGGGAAGCCGATATCTTCCAGATATCGGTCTACAGAGGCATAAGCGACCATATGAAGGTCATGGAAGAGAGTTGTTCAAGATGCAGGGACAAGGGGAAAAACTATGTGATTCATCCGGTCGGCTTTTCTGTTCTGAGAGGTGACGATCTTGATTCGATAAGCAGGATGGCCGAACTTGCCGACCTTGCTCTCATCCTGCACGATGAGAGGACTGCGGCTGGTGAAAGGCTCGATGCCCCGGCTGTAGACGCCTTTCATTCAGCATTACATGCCCTTTCGGATCTGGCTGAAATATCCATAGAAAATGCCGCAGCCACCGGTGATATCGACTGGTTCTGGAGCGAGTTTGCCGATTCTGTCACTCTTGACATAGGTCATGTGGAATCATCGGGGCTTGATTCCGTCGGCTTTGTGAAGGCCATTGAGGACAGAGTCATAGATAAACTTCAGTACGTCCATATCCACAGAAACAACGGCCTTCACGGCGGGATCACCGACCACTGGCCGCTGACGGCAGACTGCCGGGAGGTGTCGGCCCTTCGGGAACTGCTCCGGCGTAAGAGTGATATATCCGTGATCCTCGAGCTGAACGAAGTAGAGAGCATAGGGGATAATCTGTCCCTCCTGCGTTCACTGATCCCCTGAGCTTCCTCGGAATGACAAAATTTCAGTTTTTCAACACAAGATTCCTCACCCCCTGCGGGGATTTGGAATGACATACCGCTTAACTCCAAACTCTAAACTCTAAACTCCAAACTCCAAACCCCTCTTCCCGTGCAAAAGTAAGAATTTCAGGGTATAGTTATACCATGTGTTTTCTCAGGGCATCTGAACATTTCCATATGAAAGATGCTGTAATCCACCTCCTGACCCTGATGCTGCTTCTGCCGGCCGCCACTGGCTTCGCGGCCGGACCGGCGACTGTGGATGTCAAAGAGATCATCAGAAAAGTTGACAGACTGTACCGCAGCAGCTCGAGCAAGGGGGAGATCGAGATGGAAGTGACAACCCCTCACTGGAAAAGGACCCTGTCTCTGAAGATATGGACACGAGGCATGGACAGTACATTCATCCGGATCACCGCTCCCAAAAAGGACGAAGGGATAGCGACCCTGCGCATAGGCACAGACATGTGGAACTACTTTCCCAGGATCAATAAAGTGCTGAAGGTTCCCCCCTCGATGATGATGGGCTCATGGATGGGTTCCGACTTCACAAACGACGATCTGGTCAAGGAAAGCTCGATGCTGAAGGATTATGAATACCGGCTTGTAAGTCCCGAGGGTGCGGAAGCCGGCTTTTATTACATCGATCTGACACCCAGGGTCGAGACGCCGACCGTGTGGGGAAAGATTATAGTGAAGGTCAGACGGGATGATTATATACCTGTAACCCAGCATTACTATGATGAAAAAGGGCAACTGATACGTGTACTCACGTTCAGTGAAATCACCCGCTTCGGGGACAGAAAAATCCCGGCCGTCATGGAGATGAAACCGGTCAGAAAAGAAGGGCGCAGAACCGTGGTAAGGTACCGGCAGCTGATCTTCGACGAGCCTGTTGATGACGGCATTTTTACATTGAGAAATCTGCGAAAGAGGAGATGACAAGCTCTCTGCTTCAATACCGGCACCTATGATCATAGTCAGGATAGCCTTCAGAAATCTGCTGCGCCACCGGAGGCGTTCCGTATTTACAGCCCTTCTTATGGC
>CAZZGC010000073.1:3381-8304 GCA_964653915.1 uncultured Thermodesulfovibrio sp. | reverse complement strand
ATAGATCCTGAGAAGGAATCACGCACAACCGTCATAAAAGAAAAACTGACCACCGGTCGCTTTCTGAGCAACGCCCCGGCAAAAGAGATTATCCTGACATCGAAACTTGTCAGGATTCTCAAGGCAGGCATTGGAGACGAAATCGCCCTTATAGGCCAGGGGGCGGACGGTTCCATTGCAAATGACCTGTACAGAATAGCAGGGATACTCGAAAGCAGCGACTGGAACACATGCTACATGCATATCAGGGATGCACGGGACTTCGCCTCGCTGCCCGACATAGTTCACGAGATAGCAGTGACGCTCGCTGATGAATCTGATTCAGGCAGGATCGCGATCAAGATAAGAAAAATCCTCAATAACGGGCAAATTGATGTACAGCCATGGTATGAAGTGGAAAAGGACTTTTACAGAGCTATGCAAATGGACAAGCAGGGCAACTGGATCACTCAGCTTATCATTATGCTGATCGTGGCGATCGGCGTGCTCAACACCGTACTGATGAGCATACTCGAGAGGACCAGGGAATTCGGAATCCTCAGGGCGATCGGAACAAGTCCCCTGCAGATATTCGTCATGATTATAGCCGAGACGTTTTTTCTGTCCATAGCGGGTGTGTTAACTGGAATAGTAATGGGCGTGGCTGCAAACTACCTGCTCTCGGTATACGGCATAACGCTGCCTACGCCTATAGAGCTCGAGGGGATGCACTTCGAATCATATGTCTCTAAAATGACTGCTCCGATCTTCATAATACCGGCTCTCGTGACCTTTGTCGTGGCCTTTGTGGTCTGCATATTTCCGGCGATGAAGGCCGCCGCGATTACGCCGGCGAGGGCCCTCAGGACCGATTGAGAAACGGGATCATGATGATTGTCAGACTCGCTTGGAGGAACATTTTCAGAAACAGGCGCCGAACGGTTCTTTCCGGTTTAGCAATAGGGATCGGACTCGCCGCGCTCATCTTCACCGACGCCCTCATGATAGGCATGCTCGACAGCATGGTCAGAGCGGCTACCGATACCTTTCTGGGACATGCGCAGATCCATTCTTCCGGATTCCGGGATACGATCGAGGCAGGCAATACGATACACAATATCGAAGGTGTCATCAGTGCAC
The DNA here is from genome assembly GCA_964653915.1 of uncultured Thermodesulfovibrio sp. Classification (GTDB taxonomy): domain Bacteria; phylum Nitrospirota; class Thermodesulfovibrionia; order UBA6902; family UBA6902; genus CAZZGC01. The sequence goes on along the minus strand of CAZZGC010000073.1, from coordinate 7,185 downwards.
TCGACCGCCACCCTGATGTGAAGGGTTACTCCGAAAGGACCGAGGCCTTCGGAATGTTATCATCACCTGTCAACTCGAGCTCGATAGTTTTTTTCGGCATAGACCCTGAAATGGAAAGCCGTGTATCGAAGATAAAGGATGCTGTCATCAAGGGGGATTACCTGAGTGGGAACGGCTTCAGGAGGGTGCTTGTGGGCTCCAGGCTCGCTTCCAGGCTGGAGATCGAGGTAGGTGACCGCGTGGTGTTGACAACTTCCAATGCCCGGACCGGGGAGCTGTCGCAGGAGATGTTCAGGGTGGGTGGCATTTTCGAGTTCGGCGTGAAAGAAATGGATACAGCCACGGTCTTCATCACGCTGTCTGAGTCGAGAAAAATGCTTGGCCTCGGCAGGGAGGCTCATGAGATAGCTGTAATGTTCAATGACCCCACAGAAGCAGATAAAGTAGTCCGCTCGATCCGCGACAACCCTTCATTCAGTGGTAACGAGTTTCTTACGTGGAGGGAACTCATGAAAGAGCTCGATGCCGTACTCGATCTTTCGAACTTTACGAAATACATCCTTGCCATGATACTATTCGGAATAGTGGCGCTTATAATCCTGAATACTCTCTTTTCATCGCTTTACGAGAGGCTCTATGAATTCGGCGTTTTGCGCGCTATAGGGACCCGTCCGGCAATGATGGGCATGCTGATTCTCCTCGAGGCAGCGTCCCTTTCGATCGTAAGCATAGTTTTCGGCATCATAACCGGCGCCGTTGTGACTTACATATTCTCCACGGTCGGCATCGACTATCGCGGCATAGAGTTCGCAAGGGTAACGTTCAGAGAAATGATCTATCCCGTCTTCAAACTCAGGCAGTATGTGGAGTACCCGGTATGGATAATACTGTTTTCGGTGGCCGCGGGTATCTACCCTGCGATATATGCCGCGAAGCTGATGCCCGCCAGAGTAATGCGGCGGAGCATGTAGAAAGGAGTCAGATGAACAGAGATGATGAGGTTCTGATAAAGGCTGAAGGTGTATCAAAGTCTTATTCGACCGGAGAGATTACCGTCGATGCGCTGAGGTCTGTAGACCTCCGGATAAAGCGGGGGGAGTTCACCGCTATCGCCGGGCCCTCGGGATCGGGAAAGACAACACTCCTGTTCGTCATAAGCGGTCTGGACAGACCCTCTTCAGGACGGATAACGCTTGCAGGAAAGGACATCAGCAGTATGAGCGGCGGGGAGCTGTCCGATTTCCGGCGTGACCATATCGGCTTCATATTTCAGTCATACAACCTCATCCCTGTACTCACGGTAAGAGAGAATATCGAGTACATCATGCTGCTTCAGGGAATCCCGGAGACGGAGAGAAGGAGGCGCGTCGCCGGGATACTGGAAGAGGTAGGTCTGCAGGGGATGGAGGACAGAAGACCGGTGCAGCTCTCCGGCGGACAGCAGCAGAGGGTAGCGGTCGCACGGGCCATGGTATCGGAGCCTGACATCATACTGGCCGACGAGCCGACCGCCAACCTCGACTCTCATACCGGAGCTGCACTCCTGGAGATGATGCGCAGCCTGAACGAGAAAAAACGCATGACCTTTGTCTTCTCTACTCACGATACAATGATAATGGAAAGGGCAAAGAGGCTCGTATCACTGCAGGACGGAATGATCGTCAAAGACGAAATCAGGAGCTGAAAATGAGAGCCGCCGGTTTACTGAAGATCATAGCCATGTGCGTCATCATGACCTTTGTCTGCCGGAGCGCCCATGCAGCAGATAACATCAGAATAAGGGGCTACATTAAGCCCCTCATGATAATTACTGACAACGGCTCTCTCGATCTCACATTTACGGGATCCGGTGAACGTCCGGATGAAGAGGGACTGTCCCTGCCGACAACTATGAGGATGAGCTTCACTGGTCAACTCTCACGGGAGGTATCGATCGAGGTAGCCTATGAACTGACGCCTTCGTTCCGGAATCCCGACACAGAAACCATGACTGTCTCGCTTCAAGGGGCTGATCCACTCTCATACCGTGCCGCAGACGCCGGGCCAACGGTTGTCTCGCGCGAAGGCAGCGACTTCGTGGTCAATCAGAACATTGACAGACTGTTTGTGACGTTCACAACAGGCATGGCAGATATATATCTGGGGCGGCAGCCCGTTGCATTCGGATCGGCACGTGCGGTGAATCCTACAGACATCTTTACAGCTTTCAGATTCAGCGAAATCAATACAGAAGAAAGGACCGGAATAGACGCTTTCAGGATAAGGATGCCGCTGGGTGATCTGAGTGAACTGGACGCAGGAGTCATTGCAGGAGACGGTTTTCGTTTGAAGCAGAGCGCAACCTATCTCAGGAGCCGCTTTACTGCCGGTAAGGCCGACATATCACCGATAGTTGCAATATTCAGAGAAAACCTCATGCTCGGACTGGACATCGCATCTTCGGCAGGAGATGCAGGGTTATGGATAGAGGCTGCGGCAGTCATTGCAGACGCCACCGGAGGCAGGTCACCGGAAGACGACTACATCAGACTCTCGACCGGCATCGACTACAATTTCAGCGGCAACTTCTACACATTCATCGAGTATCATTTCAACGGAGCAGGAGAGCACGATCCTGCCAGTTACCGCAAGGTCATCACCGGCCTGATCAGCAAAACAGCATACAGGGACGGGGCCGTTTATCTGCTGGGCAGGCACTATCTGGCGCCTGGATTCAGGTACGAGCTGACACCTCTCATCACCGTGTCGGGGCGCGCGCTTTTAAACATGGACGACGGCTCCCTGCTGTTGTCTCCATCCATAAGCTACAGCCTCTCCGATGACGCGGTACTTGATGCGGGAGCATTCATTGCGTTCGGAAAAAAGAGCGGGATCACAGCGACTCAGAACGGTTCTCTGTTCATCACCGAAACCAACTCCGAATTCGGCCTTTACGCCGACATATACTTTATATCCGCCCGTTATTATTTTTGACTTCAGGCACAGAGGCACTCAGATCTAAGTAATAAGTGGTATGCGGTAAGTGAGTTGTAGTTTATTCAAATAAAAATCTTGCTTCCTCTAACCTACCACTTACGACTTACCACATAACTCTAAACTCTAAACTCTGAACTCTAAACTCCAGACCCCTTTTCCCCCCTTTCCCGCTTTTCGCGTTAAAATATATATCATGAACCCTGGACAAGCTATATGGAAAATTACGATCCTGACCGTCGTGCTTGTTACGGCTACCCTGATCTACCCGCCTGTCGGCATGTCGATATCTTCGGTATATCAATCGCCTGGCGTCATCCCCGCAAAGCTGCCTGAAGAAGGCCCGCTCCGTGGCGGACGTGGCATCCAGCCGGCTGCAGGAAAGCTCCTGATCGCTACCGAACGGGTGAGGGGCTCCATATTTGAAGACAGTGTGATACTGCTTATCGATTACAGTAACAAGGGGGCTACAGGCGTAATCATCAACAGACCTACCGATATACCTCTGCATGTCCTCTTCCCGGACCTAAAATCGGTAAGAGACCTTTCCGACAAGGTATACATCGGCGGCCCTGTCGAGCCCGGAAGGGTGATAATGCTGATAAAGACCTCTTCGCCTCCTGAAGGTTCTTTGCGTTTAGTAGAGGACGTCTTTGTAAGTTCAAGCATCAGGACACTTGAAAAGATGAGCAGCAATCGCGCTCCTGACGAGAGGCTCAGGCTGTACTCCGGCTATGCCGGATGGGGGCCCGGCCAGCTCGACACCGAGATTCTCAGGGGCTCATGGAGCATAGCCGATGCCACTGCCGAACTTATTTTTGACACACCGGC
>CAZZGC010000073.1:0-3281 GCA_964653915.1 uncultured Thermodesulfovibrio sp. | reverse complement strand
CCGGCTTTGGCCGCGTTATCCGTTATTGATATGATAAGGCTTAAACTCTATTACAAAGACGGCTGCTGGCTCTGTGACAATGCCGAAGAGATGCTGAACGGTCTGAAGGCAAGATACGGGCTTGTGATAGAAAAAATAGCTATCGACTCTGATGAAGAACTGTACGAACTTTACCGCTACGATATCCCGGTCATAGAGTTCAGCGACGGCTCAACACTGAACGGCCGGATCAAGAAGAAGGACCTTCTGGATAAGTTCAATAAGCTAATCAGCCAGCAGGTCACTTCAGGCCGATCAGCTCACGGGGATTGACCGTAACCGATCTTTCGATCAGACTTGGATCGATTCCCTCCGCTTTCAGACGGTTTGCCGATTCCGCAAGTGAACATGCACCGCCCTTCAGCCGTCCATCATTGTCCATGATCCCGGCATCATTATCAGCAAGCCCTGTCTCATTAACAGAATCCGATATGAATATTATCCGGCTGTGATTCTTCACAGGGAATATCATCTCCATCACCTTGCCGTGAATATGAAAAGGATCCGCAATTACTTCGATATATATATCCCTGTTTGTCAGAGCAAACCCGGCCAGTCCCGGCTCTCTGTGATGAAAGGGTCTCATGGCGTTGAAGATGTGAGTGACGCTCTTTGCGCCTGCCCTGAAGCCCCTTTCAGCTTCGTCGTATGTGGCATCAGAATGCCCCATGCTCACAACAATACCCATGTCGGCTATCTTCCTGATGATCTTTTCGGCACCGGGCAGTTCCGGGGCCATCGTAACGATCCTTACCGCATCCTCGAATCCATCTACAAGCATCTCAAACTCCCCTTCCGATGGCTGAATAAAAGAGGAGGGATCAAGCACACCACAGCGCAATGGATTCAGGAAGGGCCCTTCAAGGTGAATCCCTGCTATCTCCGCCTCCCCCTCCCCAACGCCCCTGCCAGATTGTATCCGCATGGCCTCATAGACAGCGGTCATGCATTCCCTCATTGATTCTATAGGCGCTGAATAAATGGTGGGAACTATGGCAGACACACCCTGTTCGCCATGTTTTCTGGCCATCCCCAAGATATCATCAGACGATGATGTTCGTGTATCCACACCACCGAGTCCGTGTGTATGAATATCCGTTATTTTCATCCTGTTACCTGCCATTCTCCCGCTGCCTACTGCTTACCGCCTACTGACCCTTCCCCGCCCTTCCCTCTAAACTCTTAACTCCAAACTCTAAACCCCGCCTTTGCCCGCATCAGGGCGTGGCACCGCCACGCTACTGTCTACTGCTTCCTCTAACCTACCACTTACCACATAACTCTTAACTCCAATTCCCGCCTTTTCCCTATCTTATCACATTCATTGCAAAGTGCAGAGGCAAACTGGTATTGTCTTAAGTCATCATGAGATCCCTTGAGTTCAATCCGGTGCAATCATGCTGAAGAGGCGGCAACAGAGGCTTTTCAAATCCATATTCAGCCGCCGGATGCTCGTCGCCCTGATAATGGGCTTTGCATCAGGTCTGCCGCTCCTGCTTACCAAAGGTGTTCTCCAGGCATGGATGAAAAAAGAGGGGATAGAGCTTTCACTGATCGGATTGACCAACCTCCTTGCCATACCTTATTCCGCCAAGTTCATATGGGCTCCGTTTCTTGACAGATACACTATCGGTTTCCTCGGAAGAAGGAGGGGATGGCTGCTCACGTCCCAGATAGGGCTGATAGTTGCAATCACTGCCATGGGCCTTAGCAATCCCGCGGCCACACCACTTATCCTTACAGCAGCAGCACTACTTGTCACATTCATGAGCGCATCACAGGATATCGTTGTGGATGCATACAGACGTGAAGACCTTGCCGATGAAGAACTGGGCCTGGGATCCGCACTCTATGTGCTGGGCTACAGGCTCGGCATGTTGCTTTCCTCCGGTGGAGGGCTGATTATAGCCGACTATCTCTCTTTCAAGGCGGCCTATCTGATAATAGCAGCATGCATGATTCCCGCTGTATTGACCACGATACTGACGCCGGAACCACGGGTCCCGGTAAGTCCGCGCAGCATAAAAGAGGCGGTTATAGATCCTTTCGTCGAATATTTCAGACGGCCCGAGGCCCTCTGGATGCTCGCATTCATACTGCTTTACAAGATAGGAGATATCATGGCAAGCAACATCTCCACACCTTTTTATATCGATATGGGTTTTTCTCTGACAGAGATTGGCGCGATAACCAAACTCCTCGGCTTCTGGGCTGTGGTTGCAGGCGCCTCACTCGGAGGAGTTATAATGCTGAGGCTCGGCATCAACCGTTCCCTCTGGATATTCGGAGTGCTTCAGGCCGTATCCACTGCAGGCTTCGCTGTTCTCTCCCTTTTAGGCCACAGCATCCCGGCCCTGGCGGTCGTAATCGGTTTTGAGAACCTGAGTGGTGGAATGGGGACAGCCGCTTTCATGGCATTTATGGCAAGCATCACGAACAAAAAGTTTACGGCAACCCAGTATGCACTATTAACGAGCTTCATGGCCTTTGGACGGGACGTACTCTCGGCCCCGACAGGATTCATTGCCGAATACACGGGATGGTTCTGGTTCTTCACCGGATGTGCCTTCATTGCTATTCCGGGAATGCTGCTCCTGCTAAAGTTCGCCCCATGGAGTGCCAAGGACCAGCCACCATTGTAACACCTACGAGGTGTTACAATGCAGCCCGGTTTGTGAATTATCGGGGTAAGATAGAGATATCGACAGGCATATTCCCCTGGAAAGTTTTCAAGCCTCTGAGACAATCATAGACAGATCGCTGGGCGCGTTCAGAACTGTCAAAAGCTGCTATCAGAGCGGATGCATCCGGGAACCGATCAAGCAGATAAGGGCTACCGAATGAAACGACGATCGATTTATCGTAAGACCGGATAACCCGTTTTGCCTCATCTATATCTTCATTCTTCAGCCCCGAACTGCCCCTCCATGCCGCAACCTCTGTAAACAGGGCAACAACTACAGTATCCCCCCTCTCACCGGATGGAAAGACATCCTTGAGATAAGCGGCATATTTATCATCGGGATCACCAAACAGCCTCAGCGACACCCGCGCTGTATCCACAAGAGGCAGAACACCGGGAGCCGCCTTTACCACGGCAATCGACCGGTCCGATATCTCCTGCGCCACTCTGTCGTGCAGACCATAATCGGGTTTGAGGCCGGGTTCCGTTACAAGCCGTCTTTTAAATTCCGTCACGCGCCCGAAGGCTTCCTCGATTACTGTTTCATCCAGGACGCCCG
>CAZZGC010000072.1:0-12458 GCA_964653915.1 uncultured Thermodesulfovibrio sp. | reverse complement strand
CCGAGTTCCTCCCTTACGGAAATCGCCACCTTGTAAAGTATGGTCAGAACAAGAAATCCGATCGACCATACACCAAGCGTAATGAGCGTCTCGGGCAGAGTGGGCCAGTACTCGGTCACTGTCTCGAACGGATTGGGTACGAAGCCACCGATGACAAGCCCGAATCCTTTGTCGATCCAGAGTGAGATGAAGACCGCAATACATGCCAGAACAAGCAGTGACTCATTCTTCCTGAAAGACGGCGGGATCAGCAATATCAGCGACACCACGGCAAGTATGACCGAGGCCCACATGAGAGGCACCAGCTTGCCATAGCCTTCGATGCCGTGAAACAGATATTCAAAGGGATGCATATGACCCGGTATCTGACTGTAGAATGCCGTAAATACCTCCAGCAGGATAAAAAACACATTCACTATCATAGCGTATGTGACTATCTTACCCACTGACTGAATCGGCTCTTTTCCGGGGTCAAACTGAGAGTTCTTTCTGACTATAAGCGCAAGAATTATCAGGAGCGCCGGCCCCCCTGCGAATGCAGAAGCCAGGAACCGTGCAGCCATGATTGCGGTCAGCCAGAAATGCCTGCCCGGCAGGCCGGCATAAAGAAACGCCGTTACAGTATGAATACTGACGGCCCACGGTATGGACAGATAAATAAGCGGCTTTACCCATCCGGGAGGCGGAGTCTGCTTTTTCTCTGCGTGGAGCGTCGTCCAGCCTATGATTATGTTCAGAAAGAGGTAACCGTTGAGCACCATCGCATCCCAAAACAGAATCGAGTTGGGAGTTGGATGAAGAATGACGTTCATTATCCTCCTCGGCTGCCCCATATCAACGAATATGAACAGCAGGCACATCGTCACGGATGCGACAGCCAGGAACTCACCCAGGATCACGATCTTACTGAACTTCTTGTAGTCGTGAAGGTAATAGGGGATAACAAGCATGACCGCAGAGGCCGCCACACCGACAAGGAACGTAAACTGGGAGATATAAAACCCCCAAGATACATCCCTGCTCATCCCGGTGACACCCAATCCGTTCTGAAACTGATAAAGATACGCCATAACACCTGCACCGATTATCACAAGGAGGGCGATCACGAGAGTCCAGTACTTCCTGCTTCCGCACAGAGCCTTATCCAACATAGTCTTCACCTCCTATGACATAAAATATGCTTGGATGCGTTCCGAGTGACGGTTTTCTGCGAATTGTATAATGAGTGCTGAGTATCCTGCGAATCTCCGAATCCTTGTCAGCTAAATTACCGAACACCATTGCTCCGCCTGACGCCTCAACACAGGCCGGTTCAAGCCCGCGCGCAAGCCTTTCTACGCAAAGGGTGCACTTTTCCACAACACCGATAGTCCGTGTAGGGTACTCAGGATTAATCTCCGGTATATACGGCCTCGGATGCACCCAGTTGAAGCTTCTCGAACCATAGGGGCAAGCGGCCATACAGAACCTGCAGCCTATGCACCGGTGCGGATCCTGTGCCACTATACCGTCCGGACGCTTGAAAGTCGCCTTGGTCGGGCAGACCCTTACACAGGGCGGCTTGTCACAGTGGTTGCAGAGCAGCGGAAAGAGTTTCTCTTTGAAAGGCTCGGGATGATACTCATTCTTCTGCTCCGGAAAGGTATGTTCGTAGATATCAGTCCAGATCCACTTGACCTCGTTTTTCGGATTGTTTTTCTCGGGGATCAGGGTCGGAACATTATGAATGCTGTGGCAGGCATCCATTATCTTCCTGTAATCCGCCTCGGTCCTGAACTTTTTGACATCGATTACAAGCCCGAGCCTCGTAGCAGGCCCGTGACCTTCAGTTTCCAGCATTATATTGGCCGCATCCGCCGGTTTTCTGATCAGCAGGTCGGCGGCCGATAATCCCAGACCGACTCCGGCAAGGCCTGCCAGTCTGAGGAAATTTCTTCTGTCAATGCTCATATCCGGCCCTCCTCTCTCTGCATCTGGAAATGGCAGTCCCAGCAGTAGGGTTTCACTCCGGCGAACTTGTGACACTCATCGCAAAACTGCATCCTGTTCGAGTGGCACTGAAGACAGCCTATCTGCAGGCCCTTTTCCACCTCGATATCCCCCACTTTTATTTTGGATCTCTTACCTTCTCTTACAACCTCATCACGCCACTCATCCAGTATTTTCATGTGCTCTTTCTTCATCTCCTCTGCCGGCCTTACGCACTGCTTTACTTTCATCTTATTGATGAGAGGTGTATCCAGACTCGGATTTGCCTTCTCTACCGACCTCCCGATATTTGAGTAGAAAGGGAATGTCAGCAGCCCGAGGAAAATGACGAGTCCTGCGATTATCTTACCCTTGTCATACATTACTCTTCCTCCTCATTGTCTTCATTCTCTCCCCTTCCCGGAAGGTCTTCAAGGCGCAGGTCCTGAGTTCTCTCCTTTTCACCGGTCATAACCAGGGCGTTTGCGAGCAGTTCATGTGTACCGCACACGTCCACCCCCGGAACCCAGTACTGCATGAGCGGCGGCAAAACGGCCCTGTCGATCGCGCAGATATTTGCCAGCATATTGACTCCATGCTTTTCATGCACCTGCCTTACCGCCATTGCCCGGGGCATCCCACCCCTCATTCTGACTTCCATGTTTTCACCGGCGTTGAGGCCGGAGCCGCTGCCGCAGCAGAAAGTCTTTTCACGGATACAGTCTTCAGCCATCTCGTAGAAGTTGTTGCACACGTGCTTGATGATGTAGCGGGGCTCTTCGAAGATTCCCATACCTCTCGACGTGTTACAGGAGTCATGGAAGGTGACCTTCAGATGATCGTTACGGCTGGGGTCGAGCTTCAGCTTACCATGTTTTATCAGGTCGGCCGTAAACTCCGCTATATGAACCATCTTTGTACTGCGGGCGTTTTCAAACCTCGTGCCGGTAATCGGTGATACCGGTTCTTCAAGGAAATCGGCCGGGCCGTTCCATGTATCCATATACTGGTTCAATACCCTCCACATGTGACCGCACTCCCCTCCGAGTATCCATTTAACTCCAAGCCTCTTGGCCTCCGCGTAGATCTTGTAGTTCAACCTCTTGGCCATCTCCATCGATGTGAAGAAACCGAAGTTGCCTCCCTCGGATGCGTAAGTGCTCCATGTATAATCAAGACCCAGCTCGTGAAAGAGCATAAGGTACCCCATGCAGGTATATGTGCCAGGGTCTCCGAAGAGGTCTCCCGAGGGTGTCACAAAAAGGATCTCCGCGCCCTTCCTGTTGAATGTCGGTTCAACTTTTATCCCCGTGATATCTTCAATGTCGTCTATCATGTATTCAACATTACCGATGATAGCATGAGGCTCAAGCCCGAGATGGTTTCCCTTTCGGTAGCAGTTGGCAACCGGTCCTCCTATCCAGTCTGTCTGTGTTCCGATCAGATTCAGCAACTCACGTCCGATCATTGTGATCTCAGCCTGGTCGATGCCGTAAGGACAGAAGACCGAACAGCGTCTGCATTCGGTACACTGATAGAAGTAGTACCACCACTCCTTTATGACATCCTCGGTAAGTTCCCTTGCCCCGGCGAGCCTTCCCAGCATCTTTCCGGACGGGGTAAAGTACTTTCTGTAAATCGACCGGAGCAGTTCGGCTCTCAGAACAGGCATATTCTTTGGATCCGCCGAACCTATGTAGAAGTGGCACTTATCTGCGCAAGCCCCGCATCTGACGCATATATCCATAAAGACATGAAAGGAACGGTACTTTTCAAGTCTCTCCTTGATACCGTTCAGGACGATCTGCTTCCAGTCCCGGGGAAGCTTCCAGTCATCGTCCGTAGGTTGCCATTCTCTGGGATTGGGCATACCAACTTCTTCGAGGTACTTGGGTCTGGAGCCGTAACAGTAAGTGCCCGGCTTCAGTTCCACAGGTGTATCCATCCACGCCGACTCCGGGGTGGAACTGTAATTTACCTTTACCAGTTCTTCGGGTTTGGGTGGCTGTGCTGATTTAGACATATCATCACTCCTTTTCTACCGGTATTCCCGCGTCTTTCATCTTCTCTCTGAACTCTTCTTCGTACTCTTCATATGTATGAACCTTGACGGGAGCATTCCAGGGATTAATGTGCCTGACTTCACGACTGTTGTTGGCAAGATTTCTCGTTGGACTGAGAAATACACCGCCAAGGTGCATCAGCTTGCTGAACGGGAAATAAGCCAGGAGCGCACTGATAAGGAACAGATGAATGTAAAAAATCGCTCCTATGCCGTCGGGAATTGTCGGGCTAAGGGTTGCGAGCCCCATAGTCAGCTCCTTGACCCTGATTATATCAACCTTGGTTATGTATCTCATTATGATGCCGGTAAGACCGATACCTATAATCAGAAACAGAGGAAAGTAATCGGCAGGAAGCGATATATAGCGAACCTGCGGTACGAATACCCTCCTCAGGAACAGGTAAGTTCCTGCCACGACGAGCAAGACCCCGGAGATAAGCAGGTGAGGTACTCCCACCTGAAGAAATCCATCGAGGCTGTCGAGCATATTAACAAAAAAAGGAACCGGATCGGTGAAGAACCTGAGGTGACGGGCCAAAACGGTAAAGAAAGAAACGTGGAATGCCAGTCCGGCCAGCCAGAGCCATTTACTCGAACCGAAGGTTACCCGTCCTTCGTACATTTCGGACCTGAGGTTCCTGAAAAGCGAACGGAATACCAGCACCTCCAGCAGCATCCTTCCGACTACACCCATGGTGGTCGACGGATTTTCAAGCTTGCTGTGTTTGATCCAGGGCAGCGATTTCTGCTGACCGCATGTAGTGGGTATATGGAACGGCACCGGCGATTTCCCCCATTTAACGACCTTTCTGATAAATCCTCCAATAAACAGAATGATAGCCGCATAGGGGAGGACAATGCCAAACAGCACCTGAAGATGCAGTTGGACCCCGGCGAAGGCGATTATCACAAGTACAACAACCGCCGCAAAGGAAAAAAACATTCCCATACACTTACCCCCCTTTCGATAAATTAGAATTTGGCGATTAAATTTCTATTCCGGTTGATGCGTCACAGGCGCGCCGTCCTCAGGGGATATTTCCCTGACCATATTCGACCTTTTTACGATCCTGTATGTCCAGTTTCTCATCTCGTTGGCCTTGAGATCAAAAAGCTTCTCCCGGCATTTCATGTAAATGTCAAACGCCTGAGCGCATATGTCATCGATTCGGGATTCAAAATCCATGAGGTCTTCATACAGACCGTTGCTGCGGATTTCCGTCATGAGTTCACTCCTCAGAACTGACTTCAGATCGAAGATGAAGCTCAATGCCTCAGAAGGGTCAAATTCCTGGATAGCCCGCACCCGGATAATATCGTCCAGATGCCTGCCAAGTTTTTCACGATCGCTGCCGCTGCCTGTCAGTTGAAGAAAGATGCCTTCAAGACTTTCGAAGATAAGCCGCCCGACAGTCTCATGAAAAAAATTCTTTTTCCCCTTCATTAAGCCGGAAGGATCGTCAGGATAGGTCTGTAGTACCTTTTCATACCACTTCTTAAGTATGGCCGGTTTCTTCTCGGATATGATATCTTTAATGCTCATCATGAACTCTGTTGAAACGAGGTCCTTTCAAAGTTAAAGTCAAACAGACCGGCTTTTCCATCAGGGTTCAGCCTTACAGTCAGATGACATACCTCGCAGCGGGTTGCAACTCCATACGATTGTTTCTGCAACCCCGATGTTCTGAGAAAAGTATTACGGCTGCCTTAAGCAAAGGGTTGCCGTTCCTGCAATCCAACAGAACGGCAACCCTTTATACGTTTGATTCCGGATGTTATACGCAGCCAGTGGGCTTCGGAAGCCCGGCGTATCTGCACGCCTGCTTTGCCGGTCCTGCCGGATAAAGCTCGTAGAGATACTTGGTGTTGCCTTTTTCCTTGCCGTACTTCTTGGCAAGTTCCTTGGTGAGAATCTTGATCATCGGCGCGATCTGATACTTCTCAAAGTAGTCTCTGAGAAACCTGATGATCTCCCAGTGGGCATCGGTAAGCTCGAGACCATCCTGCTGAGCCATCGCCGTAGCCAGACCCTCATGCCACACCTGCCAGTCGGTCAGGTAACCTTCCTCGTCAACTTCATAGGTCTTTCCTTCAAATTCTAAGGTTGGCATTACAATACTCCTTTCTTTCAGTTTTTCTTGGTATCGCCTTTGCCAAGCGGAAGATATTTTCTCGTGATAATGATTGAAACAAGATGACAGATTGGAAAATATAATACAATATCATCCGCCCCGTCAAATAAAAAATATTTATATAGGGTTTATCTAATCTAATGAAAGCGGTTTTCGTTATTTTTCTTCGATTCTTCCCCCTTCCGCCACTTGACATTTCAGTCCCGCAGCCTCACAAACATGACCTTACTCTGTTTACCTCTGCCGCCCCTGCCGGTTGTATTTGAATGGTAGTTATAGTCAACTTCAACCGTCTCGTATTCTTCCTGATTAAGAGCGAGTGCCATATCAAGGTCGCCCCTGCAGGCAAAGGTCAGGGCATCCATGAAGATTTCTCCGAGGGCATGGCCTGACCTGTCCAGCACATAAACAGCTCCACAGCGGCATATGCCGCCTGTAAGCTCCATAGCTCTGATTCTGACTTCCACCGGAGCGATCAGATAGTTGTCACAGAACGGGCACTGAAGGGGGGTCGATCTCGCCACTTATCTGCTCCTGTCCTTCATGAATTTCCGCGCGGCCTTGATTACTCCATGCGCCCATTCGGGCGAGCCTGCCGCATGCAGATGGGTATAGGCAGCAAGCACATTTTTATAGCACAATCCATCCTTATTATCAAGAATACCCCTGCCGCGCCTGACGGTGAAGGCGAAATCAGCCACCGACCCATCGAATGAGGTCACATGGGAGTAATGAAACTCATGCCCTTTCAGAACCACACCCTCCCGGAAGTAGGGATTAGGCCCTGACGTCTCTACAATCGTATAGCCATGAGCGCTGGGTCTTCTGCCCATGCCGAAAGATAACGGAAGGACACCCGCCATCGGATACTCCTTCCCTTCTATCAATATTTTCTGTCCCAGATACATGAGCCCCCCGCATTCGGCGTAGACCGGCAACCCCCGCTCTATCATATCGACAAGGCTGTCCCTGAACTCTGAATTCTCAACAAGAGACAAGGCGTGAGTCTCGGGAAATCCCCCGCCTATATAAAGGGCGTCAATATCCGGAAGGGACCGCATGGCAAGAGGACTGACCTCCACAAGCTCGGCACCTAAATTCACGAGTGCCTCGAAATTCTCCTCGTAATAAAACTGAAATACCGAGTCACGGATCACGCCGATACGGGGGCAAGGTTGGCATTCGGCCGCCCCTTTCTTATCTTCAGTAAATAAAGGACTGACTTTATCCGTTAATTCTCCGCCGGAGGTTGCCACGCGAAGAAGTGCGTCCAGATCAAGATACTCATTTGCAACATCTTTTATTGACTCGATCGAAGACGAAATGCTCCCATGTTCATGATATGGTATCAGGCCCATATGCCGTTCCGGGAAAGGATCGTCTTTCAGCCTGGGGACCGCTCCGAGCACCGGAACCCCGCATATTTCCCTTATCGCATCTCTGATGACGCTTTCCTGCCTTCCCGTTGCTACACGGTTCAGTACTACTCCGCCTATCCTGACATCCGGGTCCATCTTCATACAGCCCAGAATCATGGCAGCGACAGTAGTTGTCGCCTTTGTGCAGTCAACCACGATAACAACGGGCGCCCTGAGCATCTTGGCCAGTTCCGCGGTGCTGAACGTGCCGCCTGCATCTACTCCGTCATAGAGGCCCCTGTTCCCTTCAATAAGCGAGAGCACGTCCTTTCCGGCATGTGTTATAAAAGATGCAAAGGCCTGATCCGGACTCATGATAAAGAGGTCAAGATTGTAGCATGGACTGCCGGCAGCCTTCGCGAGCCAGCCGGCATCGATATAGTCGGGACCCTTCTTGAAGGGGATAACATTCCTGCCTGCAGAGACAAACGCCGCCGTCATGGCAAGGGAAACGATCGTCTTTCCGCTGCCGCCACGCAGGCCGGTGATTATAATCCGTGGATAGTCATTCATAGCCCACTTTATTCATGAATTTGCGGAAGGTGTGGCGAAAGTCAGTGATAAGGGATAGGTGGTATGTGATAAGTAAATGGAAGATCATTTAATATAAACTGAAAGATCAAAGGTCGAAATTGAAGAAAAACTCAGGGATCAGCTCTCAGTCTTTTCAGCCGGACAACTGATCCCTGTGTACTTGTTCCTTTAGATGAGCCCTTTTTCCTTGAGGTATTCCTCACTCGGAATCTCGACCGAGCTGGCGCCGCCGCCGTAGGAATACATAAGCTTACCTACATCGATCATGGCCCTGAGAGCCTTTTTGACAGTGTCTTTTTCCTCGCCGGTATCCGCAGTTATCTTTTTGATGATATCTTTCTCTTTCAGTTTCTTCTTGCCCTTCATCTGCTGCATGTATTCATAAATCTTGTCCTGGATTTCCGACTGTTCCATCTCATCACCTCTTCTTCTTGATATTCTGAAGTCATCTTTAACCGACTCCAGCCTGTCCATACTCCGGACAGGATATTATTGGACTTAAAGATGGAGGACGGCCCCTCGATTGTCCGGGCGAGGCCGCCCTCCAGGTCAGTGTCTCTAATACTTGAATGCGGCCGAGGTCCTGAAGGTGTCTCTGGCAAATGTGAAATCGTCGATATGCTGGAACGTAAATTCGATACCCGTGAGTTTGAAGAACTCTTCCCAGCCTACTCTCTCAATCCACTCGCCGACCCTCTCATGCTTCCTGGCGTTTTCAGCATAAACATTCATGATGTTCTTTATGGCCTCTACGACCTTGGGCCATCTCGGAGGCTCATTAAAGAAGAACGGTATCGCCAGTTTCGAGAACTTTGGATCGGTCCTCAGGCTGCCGACCTTACCGCCGACCACGATAGCCACACCATCGTTTTCAGGATTGTGGATCTCGATGGGAGGGCAGACCGTAAAGCAGTTACCGCAATACATGCATTTATCTTCGTTTATGATGATCGACTTTTCCTTCGGATTTGGCCTGATAGCCGATGTCGGACAGGATGCGATCGTCGTGGGGATCTCGCACATCTTGGTGACATTGTCATGATCGATCGTGGGAACTTTTCTGTGAACAGCCACGACCGCAATGTCGGAGCAGTGAACCGCACCGCACATGTTGACGCAGCAGGCAACCGCAATCCTTACCTTGTTGGGAAGCTCTTTTGTGGTGAAGTAGTCATGAAGATCATCCATGATCGCCTTGACCAGACCTGATGCATCAGTACATGCGCTGTGGCAGTGCACCCAGCCCTGTGTATGAACGATGTTGCTTACCCTCGGGCCTATTCCACCGATAGAATATTTTTTCTCATTCAGTTCGGCGACAAGGGGATCGAGCTTGCTCTTGTCAGATACAAGGAACTCTACATTGTTCCTTGTGGTGAAGCGGAGATAGCCATCGCAGTACTTCTCAGCAAGGTCGCATATCTCCCGGATCGTCTCTGTGCTGAGGATCCTCGGGGAACCCACCCTGACAGTATAGAGCTCATCGCCGCTCTCGGCCACATGTTTCATGGTGCCGCCGGTAATAACCTCATGGTATTTCCATTTGCCGTAGTTTTTCTTCACCACGGGAGGCAGAAACTGTTCGTAATGCGGCGGTCCGATGTCGGTTTGTCTTTCTGGTGTTGCCATATTGTTTCCTCCTTTTATCTTTCTCTTTATCCGTTTTCTATCGAATTATTTTCACGTCTACTTCTGAAAGTCGCTCTCCGACCAGAAGAAGAAAGGATCCTTTCTCGGTTCCCTTACCTGCTGCGGAACAGGCGGAACGCCTATAGCCTCGAGGAACGGCCTCATACCCTTGGCCTCGATCAGTTCTCCGATCCTCTCTCTGGGCTTGGCATTATCGTCCCACCACTCGATCATCTTCTCGATCAGGTCTTTGAGATTATCATAAGGAGGCTCAAGCTCCATAAAAGGAACTATAACCCACGAAAGCAGTGAACCGACAACGATCGGTGCCTTACTGCCTACGAGCAGAGTAGCGCCTCTCTTCTTGCCGGGCTTCAGTGCCTTTGTCATCTTGGCTATGCAGTGCATGCACCTGTTGCACTGGGCATCATCTATCTTCAGTTCGCCATTGTCATAACTCATGCATTCGGTCGGACACATATCAACAATCTCGCTCTGGATGTCCATGCCGTTGCTTGCGTAGTTCTTGACCTCGGCCTGGTCAACCTGAATGTTGTCTTTCCAGGTGCCAATTATGGAAAGGTCGGCACGGGCGATCGCCGCAACGCAGTCACAGGCGCATCCGGCTACCTTAATCTTGAACTTGTAAGGGAAAGCAGGCCTGTGAAGCTCATCCTGGAAATGCTGAGTAAGTTCATTGCAGATATTCATCGTGTCGATGCAGGCCCATTCGCACCTTGCCTGACCTACGCAGCAGCTCGGTGTCCTCATTGCCGAACCGGAACCGCCAAGGTCCCAGCCGCGTGAAGAGTACTCAGCAAACAGAGGCTCAAGGTTTTCGGTCGTTGTGCCAAGCAGTACAAGGTCACCCGTGGAGCCGTGCATATTGGTGAGTCCGCTTCCGTACTTGTCCCAGATATCACAGATCATTCTCAGGGCCTCGGCGGTATAAAAGAAACCGCTGGGCTGGTTAATTCTTACGGTGTGAAAATGGGCGATGCCGGGGAACTCATCGGGGAGTGATGAGTATCTTCCGATAACTCCACCGCCGTAACCCAAAACGCCGACTATTCCGCCATGCTTCCAGTATCCGCGCTTCGTGTTATAAGACTTTTCGAGCTGTCCTAACTCGTCTTCTGCCATCGAGCTGTTTTTCGCAGCCTTCTTGATTTCGGTAATGAAACTCGGCCACGGTCCTTTTTCCAACTCGTCCAGCATTGGTGTTTTGTACTTGCCGCTCATGAATCCCTCCTTTGTTGTTTTTCCCTTATCTCCAAATAAGGAAAGTTTCTATCAGCTTCACTTTAAGAAACTCTTGAGTCTCTCAGAATTACTTGAATTTGCAGGGTTGAACAGAAAAAATGGTTTATCATAGTAGTATATCCTCGAATTCATCGTCAAATAAAAAAAATTAATTAGTGCATCACGGAAATTTATTTTGATGGCCCATATCAGCCAGACGGCATCAAAGCTGCCGTCCTGCACCGTAGATCTTCATTATGCCTTCCCTCGTAAAGACCGCCTCCACCGGGATTCTGCCGGACTCGATCGCCTCCCTGCCGCCTTCCTGCCTGTCAACAAGAACGACAACTCCTTCTATTCTCAGTCCCGACCTCCGGGCCCGTTCTATCGCCTTCAGCGTTGAACCTCCTGTAGTGATTACATCTTCAATAATTACAATTCTGTCGCCTTTCTTTACACTACCTTCAATCCAAAGCATAGTTCCGTGCTTTTTCGGCTCTTTTCGTACGACGAATGCCTCGACCGGATCACCTTTTAAATATGATGTATATGCAACGGCATTGGCGATTGGATCAGCCCCGAGAGTAAGACCGCCAACTGCTGAGACATTCCATGACCTGCGGTTGCGGATTATATCGTATATAATATGGCCGATCAGGTACATCGCTTCCCCGTTCAGCGTGGTAGGCTTGCAGTTGAAGTAATAGCTGCTGAGTCTGCCCGAGGCAAGTCTGAAGGTCGGTTTGTCCGAAAATCTGAATGACCGCTCTATAATCAGCTCTGCCAGACGTTTTTTCATACTCTTCATCGACCGCAATCTGCTCAAGATCGATCCTCCTTTTCCGCCCTGCTAAGCCGCGACCCTTCTGCAAGTATCAGTACGAATACAACCGTAAACCCGAAAAGCAGGCCGAAGATATTTACGACTCTGTAGAATACCAGAACAGCTATAAAAATCATAACGGCAAGCAACCGCGTCATACTCATTATCATGAGGCGCATTGTCGCCTTTTCAGCACCGATAAGTCCGGTTATGTTCCTTGACAGCTGCCGGAAATTCACAATCCCAAGCAGCCAGCCAAAGATTATGCCAAGAGGCACCTTGCGCGGCTCGATCAGCAGCCCCGCAAGCACCGCCGCAGGAACCACCACAATGATGCTCTTTTTGAATACAGACTTAAGAATCTCCAAACTCTTACCTCCAGACTCTTAACTCCAAACTCTATCCCTTCCCCGCCTTTCTCGCAACCCTGATCAGATACCTGAACCCGGATATTATACCCAGCAAAAGAAATATTCCCGTAAACCAGGGAAAGGTACCGAAGTACTTGTCCAGAATCCAGTAGCCGATCGCAAAGCCGGCAAAGGTACTCACGACCATGTTGATACCCACGGTGCTGGCAATGCCAAGGAACCTGAACAGATCTGAACGCCGCCGCTTCCTTTCATCCGGCATAAGGCATTATATCA
>CAZZGC010000071.1:0-12705 GCA_964653915.1 uncultured Thermodesulfovibrio sp. | reverse complement strand
CTAAAAAATTAAATGGTTATTACTGCAGGGCAACTTCGAGATTATGTGTTGGAACTGATGAAGATAATATTATGGATTTGGCTATTTACAACAATATCAGACGAGGCATTGACCACGGCGCACGACTTATGTCTCTTGATGGAATTGTCTCGGGTGGTATTGCAGGTTGCTGGAATCCTGAGCATGGGCATCCTATAGGAGAAGGAAAATGGACTCATGATCGTTTCAAGGTGATATTAAGTGATATCAGCGATATCATTGCGTCGAGAGGGCTGACAGGGGAGTTTGGATTATCGATGGAAGGAACGCAGGAGCTGTATCTGCAGGATTTACAGCTTCAATATTTGAGACATACATATTTGTCTCCAACGTGGATGCGGAAAGCTCCGCTGTTTAATTATGTATATAAAGAGTATCATCTTGGGACTGAAATGGGACAAAATTTAAAGTATGAAAATGATTTGTATCGAAGATGGTCTCTTGGTATTGGTTTTACCCAGGGGAATATTCAGAGCGTTAAAGTTGAGCCGGATATAACATATGTGCCGGATGAGGGGCTATTGAATTTTTACAAACGAATTCTGAGTATGAAGAGACCCGATTTTTATAAAGGGTCGATGTTGCATCCCCCGGTTTTTCAGGGGGTACCTCCAGAGACCAGAATCAACCGTGGTTATATAGATCAAATTTTGACAAGTGTACTCAAGACCGACGATACAACAATCAGTTATCTACTGGTAAATGTTAATCAGGATGGAGTCGGTGGTTGTGGTGAGAATGGAACAGATGTTTGTAATATCACATTTGATGTGGGTGCTTACGATGAATTTGAAGGCAAGAGAGCCATAATCAGGGTTATTAAGGAAGGCTTGAATGGAAGAGAAGAAGACTTGATTATAGATAACTTTTCATCTAGTCTCGTTTTGCCTTATTCTGTAGACATTTCACTTGACGGTGGTGACGTTGTTGAAGTCAGGGTGCAGGTTGACAGTGACGGTGATGGCGTACCGGATACAGCTGACTGCAGTAATGGTGATTCGACTATCTATCCCGGAGCAGTTGAAATATGTGATTGGAAGGATAATGATTGTGATGGTGAGATAGATGAAGGTCTTGACTCTGGACATATTGATCTTGAGCATGCTGAGGTTGAGTGGAACAATGAGGGAGGTTCGGTTCATAAAGTTAAGATTCATGGGGATGTCTATCTTGGGTGTATGGATTATTCTCAATTAAATGCAGAGGGTTCAGTAAGTGTTGATATTTCAAATGTAGAAGACGTAATAGCTGAATCCGTTTCCTTTCAGGTCAAGGGGGGAGAAGGCAAGAAGTGGGAATATAAATCAGGAAATACCAATCCTGGAATAAATAAATTCAAAATTGACTGGAAGGGCGCCAAATTTGATTACAATGAGAACATTAAAATTAAAAGCGAGCATATAGGATATGATGCGTCAACAATCGAGATTGATAGAAAGAATGTGACATCTTCTGTAATCATATCGGTTAATGATGTGTCTGTTACGATTGATGGTGCAGGCAGTGTAACGGTTGATCCTGCAACAATAGAGTTTGATGTCGACGATGATGGTGAAATAGAGGTGGAACTGCCATTTACATTGACACAGGACACGGTATTCCATGTCACCGAGAGCAACAATTCATATGATATTACGGTCGGTGATTATTATATAGCGGCGGTAGGAAAGTTTAAAGTTACCGGACATTTTGACTCACAAAATCTTACCGGTGATTCAAATCCTGCCTATTTGTCGATAGATATGGGAGTCGGCGAAAAAGGATTTCTTAAAAGCTACAGTATCTCTGGAAGCGATTGGAAAGAGCTGAAGACGAAGGAGTGGAAGTTCAAGCTACATTAACCGGATGATTCAGCCTGCGGTCCCATGATACTCCTGAATCGATTTGATGGTAGCCTCTTTTTGAACCATCACCTCGATCGCATTTGTGGCGGCTTTTGCGGCTGATACGGTGGTAGTGTAGGGAATATTGAACTGAAGAGCGGCTTCACGAATCGAGAAAGAATCCTTCTGTGCCTTGGCCCCGGTTACGGTATTGATCACGAGGTCAATTTCTCTGTTTTTGATCAGATCAACACAGTGAGGACGTCCCTCAGTCACTTTGTTTATTGTCCTGGTGTCTATTCCATGCTGCTGCAGAAAAAATGCGGTTCCTCTTGTTGCTACTATCGAGAAACCGAGCGACGTCAGTTTCTTCGCAATGTCCGGCATGGCGGGTTTATCCTTGTCCTTGACGCTGATGAAGACAGTGCCGCCGGAGGGCATGGTATTGTGTGCGGATGCCTGAGATTTGGCATATGCCCAGCCGAAGTCGCTGTCTATTCCCATAACTTCTCCTGTTGATTTCATCTCCGGGCCGAGCAGTGTATCAACCCCTGCAAATCTGTCAAATGGAAAGACAGCTTCCTTGACAGAGAAGTGAGAAATCTCCCGTTCAGAAGTGAATCCCAGTTCTTCCAGGGTTTTCCCTACCATAACGCTGGCCGCAATCTTGGCGAGCGGAGCTCCTATTGATTTGCTGACATAGGGTATGGTTCTCGAAGCACGGGGATTGACCTCTAAAATATATATTTCATTTTCCTTGACCGCAAACTGAACATTCATCAGTCCGATAACGTGTAGCTCTTTTGCAAGTGAGACGGTCTGATTCTTTATTTCCGAGCATATATCGGCAGGGAGAGAGTAGGGCGGGAGAGAACATGCCGAGTCACCCGAATGGATGCCGGCCTCTTCGATATGCTGCATGACGCCGCCTATGACGACTGTGTTTCCGTCTGACACGGCATCGACATCTATCTCGATAGCATCTTCTAGATACTTGTCTATCAGCACCGGGTGTTCGGGTGAGGCCTTGACAGCTCTTTTCATGTAGTCTCTCAGGCTCGCTTCGTCATAGACTATCTCCATGGCACGGCCGCCTAAAACATAAGAAGGCCTTACCATGACCGGGTAACCTATCTGTCTGGCAACCTCCAGGGCCTCATCGATCGACATGGCGGTTCCGCTCTCAGGTTGTTTGAGGTCAAGCTTGTGCAATATCTCTTTGAAGCGTTTTCGGTCTTCAGCCCTGTCTATGGAGTCAGGGGAAGTTCCCAGTATCCTTACGCCCTCTCTTTCGAGAGGGACGGCCAGTTTCAGTGGTGTCTGGCCTCCGAACTGGACTATGATTCCTTCGGGCTTTTCTTTATTGATTATATTGAGGACGTCTTCAAGCGTAAGTGGTTCGAAATAAAGCCTGTCAGCCGTATCATAATCAGTACTTACGGTCTCGGGATTGCAGTTGACCATGATTGTTTCATAACCCAGCTCCCTGAGTGCGAAAACGGCATGAACACAGCAGTAGTCAAACTCGATTCCCTGTCCTATCCTGTTTGGCCCACTGCCTAAAATGACGACTTTTTTCCTGTTAGTTGGCTCTGCCTCGCACTCAACGACCGGCGAAAGTTCGAGAGTTCGAGTGTCTGCTTGTCCTTCCAGTCTATAAAAAGGTTTTTCATAGGTGGAGTAGAGATAAGGCGTATATGCCCTGAATTCAGCGGCACAGGTATCGACCATTTTATAAACGGCATTTATTCCGTGCCGCTGCCGCAATGAACGGATTTGGCCTTCCTCCAGGCCGAGAAGCTGGGCGATTCTTCTGTCGGAAAAACCATATTCTTTCGCCTTTCTGAGAAGTGCCGGGTCGATGGGTTCTTTTTTTCCATTGCCGCCGGTGATAGATGATATCTCAGTACCAAGATCTACTATCTGTTTTACATTGTGGAGAAACCATGTGTCGATATAGGTTAGCCTATGTATCTCATCTATACTTCTTCCGATTCTCAAAGCATGTGCTATATACCAGATTCTCTCCCATCCGGGCGTCTTGAGTTTCTCCTCCAGTTCATTGACCACGACGTCATCCGACTCAAACCCGAAGCTGTCGATCTCAAGACTCCTGATGGATTTATGAAGCGCTTCCTTGAATGTCCTGCCGATCGACATAACCTCGCCGACCGATTTCATCTGTGTTGTAAGAGTAGGATCGGCTTCCGGGAATTTCTCGAAAGCGAACCGGGGGAACTTTACGACCACGTAATCGAGAGCCGGTTCGAACGAGGCCGGTGTTTCCCTTGTAATATCGTTAGGTATCTCATCGAGTGTCAGGCCGACGGCGAGCTTTGCGGCTATCTTGGCGATCGGGAAGCCGGTTGCCTTTGAAGCCAGAGCAGAGCTCCTCGACACCCGGGGGTTCATCTCTATGACAACAAGCCTGCCGTTGCCCGGATCGACAGCGAACTGGATATTCGATCCACCTGTATCGACACCGATCTCCCGGATGATTGCGATGGCCGCGTCGCGCATCATCTGGTATTCTTTGTCTGTCAGGGTCTGTGCAGGTGCAACCGTAATCGAATCACCGGTGTGGACACCCATGGGATCAAAGTTCTCTATCGAGCAGATAATTACCACATTGTCCATGTTGTCACGCATGACCTCAAGTTCGTACTCCTTCCATCCGAGCACCGATTCCTCTACGAGTACTTGCGACACCGGGCTGAGTTTGAGAGCATTCATCAACCGCTCCGAGTATTCATCCTTGTTATAGGCGATGCTGCCGCCGGTGCCGCCGAGGGTAAATGATGGCCTGAGAATAAGGGGAAATCTCAGAAACCCGAGCGCCTTCATTCCCTCATCATATGAATTGACATGCGCACTCCTTGGAGTTTCAAGTCCTATCTTTGTCATGGCATCCTTGAACTGTTCCCGGTCTTCTGCTTTCTTTATTGCGTGCAGTCTTGCGCCGATCAGTTCAACACCAAACTTATCCAGAATACCCTTTTCAGCCAATTCCACTGCAAGGTTCAGGGCTGTCTGGCCCCCCATCGTCGGCAGGAGTGCATCCGGTCTTTCCTTATCTATTATCATCTCGATAATATCGGACGTAAGCGGCTCAATGTACGTAACATCCGCCGTATCCGGATCAGTCATTATGGTGGCAGGATTTGAATTGACAAGAATGACTTTGTAGCCCTCTTCCCGAAGCGCTTTGCAGGCCTGCGTACCGGAGTAGTCGAATTCACATGCCTGGCCGATTACTATCGGTCCCGATCCAATCAGCAGAATACTTTTTATATCTGTTCTTTTAGGCATTAAACCCTCCGAGGAACCTTCTCATTTCATTCACAGGCAGTTCCGGTTCCTCCTCGATCCTGCATGCAAATATAACCTTCTCAGATCCGTCTGTGAGTTTGAGAGAGAGTGTTACATATTCTTCGACATCACCGAGTCCGGGGACAGGACTTCCATGCTGGGCGGATATCTTCTGGACGAACTGTACCGCATCCGGATTGTCGGGTGCAAATCGTTTGCTTCCAACCTCTATGGAAGCGATTTTGCCGAAGGGTATCTTTTCTTGTTTGTCCAGCAATATTCCGGGTTTTGAAAGCAGAACTGTGTTTGAGCTGCCGTCCATAATCAGTTTCAGAATGCGATCTCGGAACAGAGTTTTTCTTGACAGAAAGAACAGAGGAATAAAAAATATAATTGCTGTTACGAACCGCGCCAGTTTTGCATCGTCAATAATGTAACCGGAAGCGACAAAGATGCCAAGACATAATGCAGAAGCAAGTAACATTGATGAGAATTCACGGGAATAAACCCCGGAATGGAGTACGCTCGATTTTTCGGCGCTGTATGACGTTGTCTCAAAAATCAACTCATTACCCTTTTTGCGGAAATTGTAACCGCCTTCACTTTTCATGAAAGATTGTTCTCTACCATTTCTCTGAATCTTCTGAAAATATAGCCTGCGTCGTTCGGTCCGGGGCCTGCCTCGGGATGATGCTGAAATGTCATGATCGGCAGGGAACGGTGTCTCATCCCTTCTTCTGTGCCGTCGTACAAGTTTTTGTGAGTCAGCTCTACTTCACCTTCAAGACTGGAGACGTCAACGCAATAGTTATGATTCTGGGCGGTGATCTCAACCCTGCCGGTGGAGAGGTCCATTACGGGATGGTTTCCGCCGTGGTGCCCGAATTTCAGTTTGTACGTCTTGCCGCCAAGTGCAAGTCCCATGATCTGATGACCAAGACATATGCCTAACAGGGGCTTTTTCCCTATGAGAGTACGGGCAATGTCCGCTGCATAAGGAACAGACTGTGGGTCTCCAGGCCCATTGCTGAGCACTATACAGTCAGCTTGATCCAGCACCTGCTCTGGCGGTGTCTTTGCCGGAACCACCGTCACATTAAAACCTGCGCTCACAAGATGCCTCAGTATATTACGCTTTATTCCGAAGTCGTAAACAACACATCGAATCCGGGTATCCGGAGTTGAGAGTCCGGAGTTCTTAACCCCTGACGCTAATTTCCACAGACCTTCCTTCCATTCATATGCTTCCTTTGTCGTCACTTCACTGACGAGATCGAGTGCGGAGATGCCGGGATGGCTTCTGACTTTTTCCAGAAGACTTGCCGGATCATGATCCACCGTCGATATTATCCCCATCTGCACACCGTGGTCGCGAAGGTGACGGGTCAGCGCACGTGTATCGATTCCCTGAATGCAGACTTTCCCGGCTTTTTTAAGATATGACTCAAGGTCATCATCGGAACGCCAGTTGCTTGGATGAGGCGGGAATTCCTTTGCGATAAAACCATCCGCCTGAGGCCCGGCTGATTCAGCATCCTCGGAATTGACACCATAGTTGCCGATCTGGGTATAGGTCATCACCACGATCTGACCCTTGTATGATGAATCGGTCAGTATCTCCTGATAACCGGTCATGGATGTGTTGAATACGACCTCTCCGATCGTCTCACCGCTTGAGCCGAATGCATCTCCCGGAAAGACGGTTCCGTCGGCCAGTACGAGGGTTGCTTTCATTTATCTTTTCTCCATTGGTGAAGCTTGCCCATGGATATTGTTGCTACTATTTCGCCCTTGAGTTTCCATTTGTTAAACGGAGAATTTTTACCCTTGGACAGAAACTTCGATGTATCCACTTCATACTTTGATTCCGTGTCTATGACGGTCAGATCTGCATCTGCCCCCTCTCTGATTGAACCCTTGTTTATCCCCATTATTTTAGCGGGAGTTATGGTTAGTTTTCTGATAAGTTGGTTTAGGTCTAAAATACCTTCTTCAACAAGCCCCATGCTGAGTCCGAATGCGGTCTCGAGCCCTGAAATGCCGAATGCGGCAGTATCGAATTCGCGGTTTTTGTCATCGTAATGATGTGGAGCATGATCAGTGGCTATGACATCGATTGTGTCGTCTTTAAGGCCCTCCTTGACGGCTTCTACGTCTTCGGGAGTCCTGATGGGGGGATTGACCTTCATGTTTGTATCGTAACCGATCAGGGCCTCATCAGTAAGAATAAAATAGTGAGGGCAGGTCTCCGCCGTCACATTTAAGCCTCTCTTTTTTGCCTCCCTGATCATATTTACAGAACCGGCTGAGGATACATGGGCAATGTGCAAACGCCCCTTGGTCAGTTCACAGAGCGCAATATCCCTTGCGACCATTACTTCCTCAGCGGCCCTGGGTATGCCTTTAAGCCCCAGTATCGTCGATATGAACCCTTCGTTCATTACACGGCCTTCAGAGAGGTTGCTGTCTTCACAGTGAGATATGATCGGGACATTAAATATTTTGGAATATTCAAGAGCCCTCCGCATTATCAGGCTGTTCATTACAGGCCTGCCATCGTCGGAAAAGGCGATGCAGCCTGCATTGATCAGTGCCTCAAGCTCGGTCAGCGCCTCGCCATTCTGGCCTATGGTTATGGCGGCAATGGGATAAACGGTGCATGCACCTCCGTCAGCGACCTTGTCCATGATGAATCTTGTGACCGAGATCGAGTCATTCGGCGGATTCGTATTCGGCATGCAGCATACGGTCGTGAACCCTCCATGAACCGCAGCCATCGTGCCGGTCCGGATCGTCTCTTTGTATTCATGCCCGGGTTCCCGGAGGTGTGTATGCATGTCAACGAGTCCTGGAACAACAATACATCGGGAAGCATCGACAAGCTTGGTTGATGTGGGAGCCTTTGCTTTACCACAGGGAAATATACCGCTGATTTTTTTCCCTTCTATCAATACATCTCCTGCAGTATCGAGACCTTGGGAGGGATCTATGACTCTTCCATTGGTTATGAGTATTTTCACTGCTGTACTCCCGACAATAGATAGAGGACAGCCATCCTTACGGCTATCCCGTTCGTCACCTGCTCGAGTATGACCGACTGCTTCCCATCCGCAACATCAGATGCTATCTCCACTCCTCTGTTCATTGGGCCGGGATGCATTACGATCGCGTCTTTCCGGGCCAGCTTCATCCTCTCAGACGTGAGACCATAGAGCCTGAAATATTCCTCAAGTGAGGGCAGAAATCCCTTGCTCTGACGTTCGAGCTGAAGCCTCAACGCCATGACAACATCTGCGTCCCTGATTCCATCTTCCACAGAGTGAAATACCTTGATATTCAGTTTTTCTATTTCCGCCGGCATCAATGTCGGGGGACCTATGACCCTCACGTTTGCCCCTAACTTGGTAAGGGCGTATATGTTTGATTTAGCTACACGGCTGTGGGCGATATCACCTATAATAGCTACGTTTAATCCTCTAAATCCTTTTTTATATGACTGAATGGTAAACATGTCCAGAAGAGCCTGAGTGGGATGTTCGTTAGCTCCGTCACCGGCATTGACGATCGATATATCCAGGATTCTGCTCAGATAGTGAGGCACCCCTGATGCCTGATGTCTGATTATGACAAAATCGGCGCTGAGAGACTGAATTGTAAGAGCGGTATCCTTCAGCGATTCCCCCTTCACGACACTGCTTGTGCTGACAGAGAAATTGACGATATCAGCGCTTAGTCTCTTTGCGGCAAGTGCGAAGGAAGTCCTCGTCCGGGTCGAGGGCTCAAAGAACAGACTGACGACAGTCTTGCCCCTCAGTGGGGGGACCTTTTTGATGTCTCTTTTCAATACGTCACGGAAATTCGAAGCGGTATCGAGGATAAAACTGATCTCCTCCGGCGATAGGTCTTTAATGCCCACGAGGTCCTTTGATTTAAACATCACTTTCCTGCTTTTTCTTCATCTTGCGCTTCAGACTTCAGCTTGCCCTTTCTCTTTGTAATTAGAATCACTCTGTCTTCCTTCTTGTCTTCCTGTAGTTCGACCTCAATGCGCTCGTTGAACGCGGTGGGTATATTTTTGCCTACATAGTCGGGCCTTATAGGAAGCTGTCTGTGACCGCGGTCAATCAGGACCGCAAGCTGTATCATGGCCGGTCTGCCAAAGTCCATCAGGGCGTCCATCGCTGCACGAATACTTCTGCCCGTAAACAGGACATCATCAACGAGCACGAGTACCTTGTCGGTTATGGAGCATGGTATCTCGGTTTTTTTGACAACAGGCTGTTTCATAGATGTATGAATGTCGTCACGGTAGAAGGAAATGTCGAGAGTGCCAACGTCTATGTGCCTGTCTTCTATCTTTTCCATGATATTGGCAAGCCTGTTTGCCAGGAGAACGCCGCCTTTCTGGATTCCGACGAGGCAGATATTGTCCGTACCTTTGTTTCTTTCGATAATTTCGTGGGCGATCCTTGTGAGGGCGCGATTAAGTTCTTTGCTGTCAAGAAGTTCTTTGGGCATAAAAAAAACCTTTTTCCGGGAGAGAAAAGGTGTTCAGTATAGTAGCGTAATGAATGTTTCCAACTAATGTGCTGCTTTCCTTTCCAGCCTCTCCGGACCAGTTTAAAGGTTATGTAACCACATCATAATATAAAACGCACTGGGCTGTCAACCAGGAGAATTAGAGTTAAGAGTTAAGAGTTATGGGGTAAGGGGTTGGACGGTGGATTATGAGAATTAAATTAAATGTAGTATAATGCCGATATATGAGTATCTTCATTTGAATGCAGGGATGAGTGAAATGAATGTCATAGGGCTTGATGACCTGGTCAGGAAGGTAGGCGACCTTAAGGTTCTGCCGTTCGTTGCCAGAAAACTGCTGGAGACGCTGGGAGACGAAAACTCCACTATAGATGACCTCAGTACTATCATAGAAAAGGACCAGACCATTGCCGCGAGGGTACTGAAAATATCCAACAGCGCCCTGTACGGCCTGAGGCATGAGGTCACGAGTATCCACCAGGCGGTGCTGGTGCTTGGATTCAAGACCATCAGAAGTGTCGTACTTTCAGCATCGACACGGGCACTGTACAAAAATTTCGGCATGAAGGAAAAGATTATCTGGGATCATTCAATAGGCGCCGGAATTGCAGCAAGGATAATCTCCGAAAACTCAGGTTCTGATGTGCAGGAAATGGCCTTTGTCGGCGGGTTGATGCACGATCTCGGTAAAGTCGTTATGAATAACGAAACCCCTGAAGTATTCGGCGAAGTTCTTATGAATATCTACAATGAAGGCACCGGGTCTATCGAGGCTGAAGAGTCCGTTTTTGGATACAACCACGCCAGAGTCGGCTCCCTTGTGGCCGAAAAATGGGGGTTCCCTGAAACGCTGGTAAACGTAATAGCCAATCATCATCTGAATGTATTCGGCACTAAGTCATCGGAAGAGTCGGCCGAAGATGATATCCTTGCATGTGTGCATCTTGCCGATAATGTCTGCAAGTATTTAGGTATCGGTTACCGGAGCCCGGACGAGAATGTCGACCTTGCCGGGCTCTCTTCAGCCGTTCGTCTGCGGATAGCTGAGAATAATCTTGTAGAAATGATCGAAAGGATCAAGACTACATATGACAGTGAAAAATCGGTATTTGACTGACTGATCAGCTTTTCTTTCCGCTCCGGTACTTGATAATCTGAACTTTTTCCATTGTTATCAGTCCCTCGCGGACGGTTTCATCGAGAAACGGCAGGATAAGGTTGATCTTTTCTTCAGTGTCAACGATCTCGATCATAACCGGCAGATCTTCTGAAAGACGGAGAAGTTTGATTGAATGGATCCTGCTTGCGGCGCCAAAACCCATTATTCCCCTGAATACGGAGGCACCGGCAAGATTCAGTTCCCGTGCCTTCAGCACGATAGCTTCATAGAGAGTTTTCCCCTGGTATGTATCTGTCTCTCCAATAAATATTCGCAGCAGTTTTCCTTCTTCAGGCAGTTTCATCTTTTCCCCTTCATTCAATTATGCCGTTTAGACCATGTTCCAATAATCTCATTGCATACAATATGTTTTGAGTTATGCCCTCTACGTTTTTGCATTGCTCAGCTGTGAATTATCCGTGTCAGATGCCTTGCGGATATGAATCCCGCAAAGACGAGGATCATGCCGAAAAGATTGCTGACAATGATGTTGGCAAGCGCTATCCTTATCTCTCCATCCCTGATCAGATTGAAACTTTCGAGTGCAAAAGTGGAAAATGTTGTAAAGCCTCCAAGGATACCGATAAATATGAAGTTTCTCATCTGGGGTGACATTCCTTTTGCCTCGAACAGGCCCCAGAGAAACCCTATTACGAGTGATCCGCCTAAATTGACCGCCAGTGTTCCCCATGGGAACATGCCGCTGCTTCCCCTGTAGGCAAGTCCCGAGAGGTAGTATCTGAGGATAGTTCCGATGGCACCGCCTGAGGCGAGCAGCAGTATTTTCATGCTGATTTTTCCTGTAGCAATTTCATTCAAAGCTAACCCGGATAATCTGGAAATATTTCATGGTTAACATGGTCTAAAAATACACCCTGATGCTCTGAAAAATCAACTCGAAACGGGTGTTTGAAGAGGTACTCTTCCTTCTGTTATACTTTTCCCGTGATAGTTATTCCTGCAATAGACCTCAAGGACGGCAAATGCGTACGGCTGCTTCAGGGAAGGAAAGAAGACGTAACTGTTTATTCGGACAACCCTGCGGCCATGGCGCAGCACTGGGTTGACCAGGGTGCACGGCTTCTTCATCTCGTAGACCTTGACGGCGCATTTACCGGGCAGCAGCAGAATTTTGAAAAGATCAAGGAGATCAGAAAAGCGGTCCATATCCCGATAGAGCTGGGCGGCGGCATAAGGGATATTGAGAGGATAAAAGTTCTTGACGGAATCGGCATCGACAGGATCATAATCGGCACCGCGGCGGCGGAAAATCCGGAGATTGTAAGAGAGGCATGCAGGATCTTTCCGGGAAAGATATTTGTGGGGATCGATGCACGTGATGGGAATGTGGCTGTAAAGGGCTGGGTCGAGGTTACCGAACTGGATGCGCTCGAGTTCGCAAGGAAAATGGAGTCGCTGGGAGTGGCTGGAATCATTTACACCGATATATCAAGAGACGGAATGCTTTCGGGCCCTAATGTCGAGGCCATGGTAAAGATGGTCGAAACAGTCGATATTCCGGTCATCGCATCGGGAGGGATTTCCAGTATCGAGGACATCAAGGCATTGATGTCTGTTGAAGGACTCTGGGGCGTGATCACCGGTAAGGCATTGTATTCTGGTGCCCTTGATCTGCGCAGGGCTATAGATCTGACTCAGGAGGAATGATAGTTGCTGGCAAAGAGGATAATACCATGCCTTGACGTAAAGGACGGCCGTGTTGTCAAGGGTGTGAATTTTCAGAATCTTGTAGATGCCGGCGATCCTGTGGAAAATGCGAAATTCTACGACGAGCAGGGCGCTGATGAGCTTGTATTTCTCGATGTAACGGCATCG
>CAZZGC010000070.1:0-13047 GCA_964653915.1 uncultured Thermodesulfovibrio sp. | reverse complement strand
TAAACCGGACATTTCTATTTTGGGCAAATAGGACATTATCATTTTGGTGTTACAGTTTGATCATGAACTGCCGGCAGGCTTCATAGATGCACATTCGGTGTGTCGCAGCTCTAAATATAGGTTTCAGGCTTCAGGTCCCAGCGCTCGGGAGACTCGTATCCCACAACTCTGTCGCTTTCATCATGAGAGAGATCCAGGTTGAATGGCATCAGATGCCTCTGCTTCCTGGTGTCGTAGACTACCCTGACGACGGGATACAGAAGACCCTTGTCTCCGTGTTTTATCACAACAGCGAGCAGCCCGCTTTCGAGACTCACCAGCGTTCCCACAGGGTATATACCTATGCACTTGATGAATTTCTGGACGAGCTCCGGATCGAAATGATGAGGGCTCCATTCGAAGAGCTTCTTCAGCACATCGGTAGGATCAAACTGCCGCTGATAGCATCTCCTCGACGTCATGGCGTCATAGACATCGACAATAGCCACGGCCTGACCATAAGGTGATATACTTTCCCCCTTAAGGCCAAACGGATAGCCTGAGCCGTCAAGCCGCTCATGATGCTGGGAAGCCACCGTGTGAGAGGTGTCAGATATACCCTCAGTTTTATCAAGTATGGATAAGCCGTACTCCACATGACGCTTCATCTCATCGTATTCGTCGTCTGACAGAGCACGGTTACAAGTCAGGATTCTGAGGGGGACCTTCATTTTGCCAATATCATGGAGCATCGCGCCTATGCCTGCTTCCCTGAGAGTTCCTATATCAAAGCCGAGGTACCTGCCGAAGGATATCATGAGAACACATACACTGACACAGTGCATGTAGGTATATTCATCGACCTTCTTTATCCGTCCAAGACTGACAAGCGCATCCTGATTGCGGAATATAGATTCGATCATGCTGTCGACAATCCCCTCTACCTTCTCCTTCTTGATCTCCTTCCCAAACCTGATATCTTCCATAATTTCACTTATCGTCTGCTTGGCCTCTTTTTTGATCTCACGGGCCTTGACCAGTTCTTCCTGAAGTGGAACCTCCTCGACCGTAGTTGCAGGCTCTGCGGCCACCTTTTCCATCTCCTTCTGAATCTCTTTCTGAACCTCTTCTATCGGACGGCCTTCCTCGCAATCCGCCCCCCTGTCGGTGTCAATATAGACAGCCCTGATACCGTGGGTTACCATTTTCCCGATAACCTTCTCCTCCTTAAGCATGAAACTGTTTTTCAGGAAAGGGTGATTGAGCCACCCGCAATCGAGGTCATGGATATACATCCCTGGTTTCAGCTGTTCTACACTTACTTTCTTTATCATATCCTGACAAGCACTTTACGCAACATTCTCAGTTTATATCGGAATTTTTCCACTTAAAATTAACCATTTTAAATCTTTCAGAATCATGGAGGAGGGTTGAAAAAATACCGACCGCGCCTGATGGCATATCTCAGGCAACAGAATGATTGAACAGAGGGAGAGGTGAAGTTTCAGTCTTTCCGGCTGAAAATGTCCTTTATCCTGTTTTTCAGCTCAGTGAAGTCTGAGGATTTGGTTACATAGTAATCGGCCGCCACTGCCGAAAAGTCAGTCTTGTAAACACTGTAGGCGGAACAGATG
The DNA here is from genome assembly GCA_964653915.1 of uncultured Thermodesulfovibrio sp. Taxonomy (GTDB): domain Bacteria; phylum Nitrospirota; class Thermodesulfovibrionia; order UBA6902; family UBA6902; genus CAZZGC01. Next base: position 11,434 of record CAZZGC010000070.1, on the reverse strand, counting down.
ATAACAGGCAGGTCGTATTCTATCTCCCGGATTCTGCGAAGGATGCTGAGCCCGTCTTCGCCCGGCATCTTGATGTCGAGTGTCACAAGATCCGGTTTTTCCTCTTTTATCTTCTGCAGTGCCGAAGCCCCGTCTTCCGCTTCGATCACATCATATCCTTCATCTGCAAGTTCTTCCTTCAAAAGCAGCCTGATATTTTTTTCATCATCAACAACGAGAATCTTTTTTTTCACCTTGCCGCCCTCCCTTCCCTGACGGAATTCCACCTTTCCACAATATACGGTTTCATCTTCTCAAAAAAGGCGCATTGCTGGGTAATGATTTCTTCGGCCTGATGGCAGTCAAGATTCTGTGTCCTACTTATGAATGAAGCCGTCGTCGCATAGTATATGGGAACCAGCGCTTCGATGATTCTCCCGGCATCCAAGCTGTCTGTCCTCAGGTTGTATGCAACAGCAAAATCGTAAAGACACTTGATCCACAGGTCTGCCGGCATTTCGAATTTATCAGGATCCATCTCCGAGACTTCTTTGAGTTTTGCACAGTTTTCATTCTCCAGCACCATCTCCCAGACATGCAGATGATCCCTTGCACTGTCACGAAACTTGAAGATCATATTGTACATGTCTATCTCGATCGGTTTAGGTGAATATTCGGACTCAAACCCGAAGATGGCGGTAGGCCTGCTTCCCCTGACCTGCATCCATCTGTCTTCATAAATACTCATCAGGCGGAATATAGTTCCCACTACCTGTTTAAACATGGGACCGAGGTCCTTGCCAGGATCCTTTTCATCATGAATCTTGGCACCGAGGTATGACTGACATATCTTGTAGTTCTCGCATATCGCCACCGTAGTCATCCAGATATCTATACCGAATCTGGCTATATCTGTCTCCCATACATCCTTGGACAGAAGACTTTCTATCAACTCACCGGAAAAACCGAAATCACCGCCTATCGGCTGCCTGACCCTCCTGCCATAGAGCGCCCACGTCAGCGGAAAGGCGATCATATTCGTGATCGTCCCGTCATACTTGTGCCTGTTGTAGTAAGGAGCGACAAACCCAAAACCCTTGTACAATACCGGCGCCAGAAGGAGTTCGATCCATTCCGGAGAGATGCTCCTGAGGTCGGAATCAAGCATACACCCACCCTTCGCCCCAAGTAAGGAAGCAACTTCAAATATCGCCTTCACAGCTGTGCCCTTGCCGGAAGTCCCCCTGTATTTGGTAACCAGCATCTCAGCACCCTTGTCCGGCAAAGAGACAAAGGAATTCGAGAAATACTGCCTGTCAATCAGCTCTTCCACAGCCTTTCGGGTAGCCTCGGGATCTCCACCCTCGGACACAATAATCACCGATCTCCTGTCACGAAAGTACTTTGCCAGTCCGATATCCGCAGCCTTGATCACCCGTCCGATCGTGTCTGCGTTATTGTAGCTCGGGATGCCGATCACTATATCAGCGGAACCGATTTCCCTGATCTTCTCAAGTGCAGCCTCATCAAGTGCAGTAACTCTGTCGTTCAAATCACCATTCCTTTCATCTGTCCGCTGCTTATTCCTTACCGCCTACTACTTACTTTCCTTCTCCCGCCTTTCTTACTTATATCCCCTGATATAGTCTACATATTCATAAAAAAAAATTCACCGTATACCTCTTGATCTTCCCACCCTCTTAACCAGAGGGGGAACCCTACTGCCCTGCTATCCTTTCCCGCTTTTCTCGCCCTTCCCGCTCCACAGCATGGCCCCGCCACGCCACTACTGCCTACTGCATACCGCTTACTGCTTACTCTTTTCCCCTGCCAGGCAGACTGATTCTGAATACCGTACCGCCTCCCGCTGCATCATCAATCTCGACAATGCCTTCGTGCGCAAGAATTATCTTCTGCACTATTGCGAGCCCCAGCCCTGTACCCTCCTGCCTTGTCGTAAAAAAAGGGAGGAAAACCTTTTCCTTCGCATCTGCAGGAATGCCCGATCCTGTGTCAGTAAAAGTTATCTCGACCTTACCGGCTTTCTTGCGGGCACGTATGTTGATGCTGCCGCCATCGGGCATGGCCTCTCTGGCGTTCCGGCATAGGTTCGAAAACGCCTGCCTGAGCATTGATGCGTCGGCAGGCACGCTCAGGCCCTCTTCTATATCAAGCGATACATTTATGGTTGAATCATCACCGAGTGAAGAAAGCAGCACCTTTTCCATAAGAGCCGCCAAATCCGTATCCTCCCTGTTTATGACCGTCGGCCTCGCAAAAGCGAGTAAATCCGTTATCACCCTGTCCATGGACCTGATCTCTGATATTATCGCCTCGGCGGTCGGTTCAAGAGTGGAATCGACTTTGTTGCGCAACAGCCTCGCATATCCCGTAACAACAGACATGGCGTTTCGGAGTTCATGGGCTATGCCGGCCGAAACCTCGCCAAGCTGACTCAGCCGGTTCCGCAGTTCCACCTGCTGTCTCAGCTGCTTTATGTCGGTAAGGTCTGTAAACACAAAGATCGTTCCTATCTTCTCCCCTTCTGAGTTCCTCAGCGCCGAGGAGGTTATCCCGAGCCATATATTCCGGCCGTCATGTGTGGTATACTGGCATTCCTCCCTCGATATAAGCCGGCCCCTGCCCGTCAGTTCCGACAACGGGGAACCCAGCACATCACTAAAACGCTTCTGAAGCACATTTTCTGCATTGATGCCGAGTATTTTCCCGGCAGCATTATTCACACTCCTGATGAGACCTTCTTTGTCAATGCTGATGACGCCACTCGGTACGCTCTGAAGAATATTTTCATTGTACGCTTCTATTTTCGATGCCCGGTCCTCGGCCGATGCCTTGAGTCTTCTGAGCTCATCCTCCTTCTCCTTCAGCCTGGCCACAACATCCTGAAATGTATCCACCACAAAACCTACCTCGGATTTCTCACCCGAACCCGCGCCGGTCACGTGTTTCTTTCTTCTGTTTGCCGAATATGCCCGGATCATTATGAAGGCCCCGGCAACTACAAGGAGGGCCATCCAGAGCAGGGCCTGCCTGATCCCACCCTTCGAAAGTCCCTGAAAAAAAGCGGCGCCGGCAAGAATGCCGAGCGCAAAGGAAAAGACCGGAATAAAAATCCTGATGAATCGGTTGTCACCCATACAGGTACCACAGCCAGGCCGACATTATCTCTTCTCCGAGAAAGACCGTCACAAGGGCGCCAAGGGCCAGAAAAGGTCCAAACGCTATATGCCGTCCCCACTGCCTTCCCTTTATCGCTATCAGGAGAAGCCCTGCAACAGAACCGAGCAGGCTGCCGGCAAATGTAGTCAATAAAACCCCTTTCCAGCCAACGACACCTCCCACCATTGCCATCATTTTTATATCACCGCCGCCCATCGCATCCTTTTTGAGCATCATCTTGCCGGCCACGGCGATCAGATAAAATGACCCTCCACCGGCTGCCGCACCAACCAAAGCCGCTTTGATCCCCAGAGCTTGCGAACGGATGAATGGGTCGGGCAGAAAGAATGCGCCTGCAACAATACCCAGGGGGATACCCGGCAGCGTTATGATGTTGGGGATTATCTGGTGTTTCATATCTATAAAAAAAATTACGATCAGAGTGGAAACAAATGCCAGGTACGCCGCTGTCACCATTGGTGCTTCCAGACCGACTCTCAGCAGGACGGCAACATATAAAACACCGTTCAGCAACTCGACAAGGGGATACTGTGGAGATATACGCACGCCGCATGAACGGCATTTCCCCCGAAGCATCAGATAGCTGACTACCGGGATATTGTCATAGAACCGGACCGGGCTGCCGCAGGCAGGACAACTTGAGGGGGGACTCACAATGGACTTGCCCTCCGGCAGACGAAATATGCATACGTTTAGAAAAGACCCTACCAGCAGCCCGAAAATAAAGGTAAAGGCAAGGACAGGAATCATCATTCAGAGAGGTCGTTTATCTTTTTTGCCTGCTTCCTGTAATCATCCATGGTCTCACGGACATCCTTCAGCTCGCTCAGAGACTGCTGTATAAGGAAATCACTGAAGACATCCTTTTCGTCCTTTGCCTTAAGTTCAGAAACCCGCCTGCCTATATCTCTGTATATCTCCTCCATCCGGCCCTCGAGTTTGCTTATTTCATACATAAGTCTCGCAACCGATGTCTCAGCCTTTGTCCTTTCAGCCACGAAAGTGGCTATCCACTTAAGCCGGGTCAGCCCCGTACTGAAGTTATCCTTCACCTTGTTTATCATCACACCTCCTGCATACGGACCGTTTTTTGTTGTAATTATATCATTGACGGTAAAAATAGTCTCCAGACTCTAACTCTTGACAAGCTCAATCCTGTCCACCCATTTCCGGTATAGCCGTTCGCGCAGCAGCGGATGTCCCTCGAGCTCCGGATCCGACTCCGCAAGGGCGAATGCCTCTCTGCGAGCGCGCTCGAGCAGGCCAAAGTCCCTCACAATGTCAGCAAGCTGCAGTTCCGGAATACCCGACTGTCTCGTCCCGAAAAAATCACCCGGGCCCCGGATAGTGAGATCCTCCTCTGCTATCCTGAAGCCGTCAGAGGTCTCCTCCATAGCCTTCAGCCTCCTCCGTGCCTCCTCACTGAGCGGGTGATAGGCAAGAAGGAGACAGTGAGACTCGAATTCTCCCCGGCCTATTCTCCCCCGCAACTGATGAAGCTGGGCAAGCCCGAAACGCTCGGCATGCACAATAAGCATCAGGGACGCATTAGGTACGTCTATGCCTACTTCTATCACTGTAGTAGCAACGAGAATATCTATCTTTGCCGCCTTGAAATCAGACATCACGGATTCTCTCTCGGAATGGTGCATCCGGCCGTGCACGAGGCCTACCTTTCTGCCGGGAAAGAACTTCTGAAGTGCTGCTGCACCATCAATCGCCGATTTGAGTTGCAGCTTTTCGGATTCCTCTATCAGGGGATAGACCACGTAAGCCTGCCTGCCAAGTGCAAGTTCCCTGTTTATAATTTCATAGATCACCCTCTTCTGTGACTCGAAAAAGACCTTTGTCCTGACCGGCTTCCGCCCTGCAGGCAGCTCATCGATGACCGAGACATCGAGATCACCGTAAAGAGTCAGAGCCAGGGTCCTTGGTATGGGAGTTGCCGTCATAACGAGAATGTCAGGATTGGCGCCCTTATGCCTGAGAGCTGCTCTTTGCACCACTCCGAACCTGTGCTGTTCATCTATTACGGCAAGACCAAGGTTGTTGAATTCCACATGCTCCTGTATCAGGGAGTGAGTACCTATTATCAACTGCGCATCGCCCCCTGCTATTTCCTCAAGCGACTCTGTTCCGCTTCCGGATGTGAGAAGAACCACATTCACGCCTATGGGTTCCGCCATCCTCTGAATGTTTATGAAGTGCTGTTCGGCAAGGATCTCCGTAGGTGCCATAAGGCAAGCCTGGTATCCCGAGTCCACAGCCGCAAGCATGGCCGAAAGCGCAACAACAGTCTTGCCGCATCCCACGTCGCCATGCACAAGACGATTCATCGGCACAGGCCTTTTCATATCCGCTGCTATCTCTCCGACCACCCTCTTCTGCGCAGCGGTGAGTTCAAAGGGCAGAGACTCCCTGAACCTGAGGGACAGCCCGCCCTCCGTATTGAAACTTATCCCTTCCTCTAAAATCTCTTTTTTCCTGATCCTCGCAAGTCCCAGCTGCAGGAGAAAGAGCTCGTCAAATATCAGCCTCCTGTGAGCTGCCGACCTCCCTGCATTCAGGACACCGGCATCTTCGATCTCTTCCGGGAAGTGAGCCTCTTTAACCGCCCAGTGGAGGGGGGGCAGGTCGTTCCTCTCCAGGATGTCCTGAGGCATCCACTCAACGAGAATGGATGAGCACTTCGCCAGCGCGTTGAACATCAGGCCCCTCAACTGTTTCGGGGATATTCCCTCTGTCGCCCTGTAAAACGGAACTATGCGTGAGGTGTGCACGCGCCTGTCCTCGGCATCAATCACCTCAAAGTCCGGGTTTTCCATCTCAACGCCGGGACCGGCGAAAGCATTGCCCTTTACCATGCCATTCAGGATGACTCTGTCCCCTTTGTGAAAATATTTCTTCAGATAGGGTTGGGCAAACCATTTGGCTCTGAGAATACCGCTTCCGTCTGTGACGGTCAGTTCGAATATCTTCATCTTCTTGCGGGGGGTAGTGATTACAGCGGAAGAAACTACTTCACCGGCCGTTGTTTCGACCTCACCATATCTCAGGTGACAGATCTTCTTAAGATTGCGCCTGTCTTCATAACGCCAGGGAAAATGATAAAGGAGGTCACCGGCCGTCTTTATGCCAAGCCTTCCAAGGAGTCTGGCCCGTGCCGGCCCTATCCCCTTAAGATACTGTACCGGGGTGTCTTCACCAATTGTACCGCCCGCCTTGAGTTCACCCTTAGCAGCGGCATCACTCTTGTTGCTCTTCATCGTCAGAGGCTTGACCCTCTTCTTCCATCAGCCCGCTCTCGTTCTGAAGCTCCTCAAGCTGCATCTCGATCTCGCCTTTTCTCATCTTGTTGTAGTCAGTCTCGCTGATGATATCTATGTCCCAGCCGGTAAGCTTCATGGCAAGCCTGACGTTCTGCCCCTTCTTTCCTATCGCTATGGAAAGCTGCTGGTCATTAACGACCACCATTGCGCTTTTTTCTTCCTCATTGATGCCGATGCTCTCGACAGCGGCCGGACTGAGGGCCTTGGCAATGAGAACACGCGGATCTTCCGTCCAGGGGATTATGTCTATTCTCTCCCCCCTGAGTTCCCTGACGATCGACTGAACACGTGTGCCCTTCATGCCCACGCAGGCACCCACGGGATCTATCGTGTTATTCTTGGACAACACCGTCAGTTTTGTTCTGTCACCGGCCTCTCTGACTATATCCTTGATTACTACGAGACCTTCATATATCTCAGGGATTTCCATCTTGAACAGTTCAGCAACAAACTGAGGATGGGTCCTTGACAGCAGAATCTCAGGCCCCTTCTGAGTTACCTTAACTTCCTCAATATAGGCGCGTATCGTCTCACCGCGTTTCAGAGACTCTGTAGGTAATGTAGACTTGATCGGCAGCCTCGCTTCTGCTCTTCCGATAGCAACAAAATAACTGCCTTTCTCACGCCTTATTACCACACCGCTTATTATCTGGCCTGCCCTGTCCTTGAACTCCTCAAATATCGCCTCTTTTTCCGCTTCCCGAACCTTCTGAAACAGTACCTGTTTGGCTGTCTGGGCCGCTATACGTCCAAAATTTGCCAGCGAAATCGGTGTCTCCACCGTATCGCCAACATTTTTTGATTCATCAACGGCCCGAGCATCGGCAAGGGATATTTCCTCATTAGGATCAGACACCTCTTCAACAACATTCTTTACAGCGGTTATCGAAATCTCTCCGGATTTTTCATCAATCTTGATCACGATTTCCGGCGTAAGCCCGTATTTTTTCCTCACGGCCGACAGCAAAGCAGACTCCAGGGTGCCTAAAATAGACTCTTTAGGGATACCCCGTTCCTTGCTCATCTGTTCAATGATTTGAATCAGTTCGCGGTTCATCGTCTCACACCTCCACCTCAAGCCTCGCCTTAGATATATTGCCGTACGAAAGTTCAACTTTCTTGTCCTTCGGAAGCGTCAGGACAACCGAGTCGTCAGAAGCGGTATCGATCTTCCCAACGAAGAATGTCTGCATGTCAACAGGTTCGGCCGTGACGATTCTGACCTTGCTTCCGCAGAACCGTTTAAAATCAGCCGGTTTTTTCAACGGCCTGTCAAGGCCTGGGGAGGATACTTCAAGGACATAGGAAGCAGGAATCGGATCTTCCACATCAAGGAGGGCCTCGATCTCACGGCTTGCAGACTCACAGTCGTCGATGGTAACTCCGCCCTCCCTGTCGATGAAGACCCTGAGAAGCATCTTGCCCTTCGACCGCTTTAACTCGGCATCAACCAGTTCCATTCCGAGGTCAACCAAAAGAGGCTCGATCATATTTATTATCTTTTCTTTCAGCTCATCCAAATTCATCTCATCCATCCTAAAAACAAAAGAGTGGGAAGGCCCACTCTCTCGCTCAAATACAGGTATGAAAAAAACTAATGACAGGATAACATGTTCAGGTTAAAAAAACAAGATGAAAAAGGGGGACCGTTGCGCATAAACGGTCGAATCAGTAAAGATAGAAATACGAAGGCAATATCCCGGTGGCATGAAATATTCTGACCAGACCGATCAAGCCGACAAGCCAGACGAACCAGACAGCGTCTATCAGCCTTCTTCTGAGAATAGCGGGTTTGACCGTATGATCTTCCGGCTCATGAAAAGACCGGAACGAAGGAATGAATGCCGGCGTGCTTTCACGATATTTAAGATATTCTTCTCCATGAACGGAAAGCAGTCTCTCCTCCTCCTTTCGTATGACGCGGGGATAATAGATGGCGAAAAAGATGAATATAATGGCGGGAACAAAGAAAGTCCCTGTCGTCATTCCGACCCCGACAGCCCCTATGAAACTGAAGAAATAAAGGGGATTCCTGCACATTGAATATGGCCCGTAATTTACAAGGTGCTTTATCTTGTAGCCGGATATGTAAACGGAACACCAGATGCGGCCTGTTGCGGCTACGCCAGCTAAGATGGTTCCTGTAAGAAAGAGAAGCCCGTTTACCGCACCGCTGCCGCGCCATTTTGTGTCTGTAACAAGGATGAGCACCGCAAGGGTGCCCATCACGACGCGGGAGAGGAACTTGCGCCAATTGTGCAGGGTGAGACCGCCGTCTTTTCGATTGCTCATCCGGAACCTGCTGCTGCAGCCTGCGGGACTTTGCAACTCATTATTTCCTCTACAGCATTTTGCACCTCTCCGACCGTAATCTCGTACCTGCAGGCAAAACCGGCCGTGCAGTGCCTTCCGAGGCACTTTGTGCAGCCGGAGTCAGCACGCAACACAACCGCATTATCAGTAAACGGATACCATGTCCTTTCAGGTCCCGGAAGCAGGTAGAGTCCGACAACCGGCAGCGTGCCGACAAGAGAGGCAAGATGCAGGGGGCCGGAATCATTGCCGATATACAGGACACCCATCCTGTACAGTGAAATCAGTTCTCCGAAAGAGAGAGCACCCGCAAGATCATATGCGCTAGTTCGCATGAGTGAGATTACCTCGGAAACTTTTGGCCTGTCGCCGTCCCCGCCGATAAACACTACCTTGTATCCATTGCCCGAAAGCCAGTCCGCAACCCCGGCAAACCGTTCAGACGGCCATTCTTTATAGAATTTACCGGCGCCCGGATGGATGCAGACCAGATTCCGGTCTTCTGATATTCCGGCCCCGGCAAGTTTCCTTTTCAGAGAGATACGCTCATCAGCCCCATCGCTGTCAAACACAGCAAGATCGCCGGTTTCAGCCCCCAGTGCCGCAACCGTATCTATATATCTGTACAGTCTGTGGCGGGGTGTTGGTGAGATGTCGATCTTGAAATTATAGAAGAATGACCTGTGTGCAGAACTCCTCCCCACCCTCAGCGGCGCACCGGAAAGAAATGACATTGTTGCGGACAGATGCCTGCCCTCCAGATCCACCACCAGATCAGGAGATTTTGCCCTAAGCCCGTGGATGAACCTGATCATCGCGATCGCACGCTTCAATATAATGCCCTCATTCACACGCCTGCGGGGATAAACGATCACATCCAGTTCCTTAGCAACTGCACCAAGAATTCCGGCATATGCCTCGTCAACTACTACATGGAAATTCCTGCCGGCAAAGCGCCTCCTCAAGGCCATTATTGCGGGAAGGGAGACAACGAGATTGCCCATATGCTTTTCCGGCATCAGAACAACGATATTTCTGATCTTTTCGAGATCCAGACCGGTCATCATGATACTCCCGGGCAGAAAAATACCGGCATCAGACCGGAATACATCAATTTCATAGCCGACGATTGCATCGTTTCATCTTACAACAATGATTTTTGATAATTCAAATCGGCACCTGTTCCACCACAGAGGGTAAACATAGTATACTTTATATCTCAACCGGGAAAGTTCCTATATTAGGAGTCAGGAAGTAAGTAATAAGTGCTAAGTTTGTGAAATAATCTTTGCATTTTATCCTTAACGTTGCATAAGCAGCAGTGGAGACTGCTGTGAAGCATTATTTCCGGAAACGGTAAGATTAAAGAAATGGAGGATTGGAGATGAAAAAAACACTGTTGATGTTCCTGATCGCATCCAGCCTTGTGGCCTATGGCACGGCAGGAGCGGTACAGACCAGACTCGTTGTCAGGGCGAAATCAAAGGACGCAAAGTTTGTGGGAACGAAGATGGGTGGAGCCCGTGTCGTAATCAGAGACAGTGAATCCGGCAAGGTGCTTGCCGAGGGACTGACCTCGGGCGGCACGGGAGACACAAGAAAGATCATGATTGAGCCGAAGACCCGCTTCGGTTCCATTGCAAGGGGCGCAGCGGCATTCGAGGCATCGATCGACATCGATGAACCAAGACTGCTGACCATAGAGGTCGAGGCCCCGATGATTTACAGAAACAACACTATAAAGAGCAGCACACAGATATGGGCGATCCCCGGTAAAGATATCACCGGTGACGGAATCATCGTCGAGATTCCGGGGTTTGCTGTAGACGCAAGGGTACCTGAAACAGTTGCTCTGTCCGGCGGCAGGGCGACTATTCCGATAGAGGCCTCCATCGTCATGATATGAGGATGCCCTCTGGCCCCGGGCGGGCTGTGGGATTCGGGCAAGTACGAAATAAAGGCCATTGTAAAGCACAAGGGGAGGATCATCGATACTCTTCCGATGAATTTCGTTCGTACAAGTATGTTCAGCGGAAAGGCAGAAGTCAAACAAAAAGGAAAATACGAGATATTCGTTTATTCATTCGACCCGCAGACCGGTAATACGGGGGTTGACAAACAGACTGTGACAGTCCGGTGATGCCCCTATCACCTGCGAGGTGTTACAGGCCAGCTATTCCCCCATTACCTGAACAAAAATTTTTCTTGTGCGGGGGCGGTTGTCATGGTCTATTACGACGATCTGCTGCCACGTGCCGAGCACGGCGCTGCCCCCCGACACGGGTACGGTGAGTCCGGGCCCCATAAAGGTGGCCCTGATATGAGAAAAACCATTGTCATCACCCCATGTCTGCGAGTGCCTGCTATGCATGGTGCTGGATGCGAACTTTTCGAGCTGGTCCCGCATATCTTCCACAAGCGCGGGTTCGTACTCTATCGTCGTGACCGATGCTGTCGAGCCCACAGCAAAGATATTGACCAGTCCGTCTGAGACTCGCGATCGCTTTATTATTGCCGCTACCTCGTCGGTGATATCCTTTATATCCGAAAATCCTTTTGTCTTCAGAGTGACATATTCTCCATGAACCATAAAACCTCCCTTTTTTATAAGG
>CAZZGC010000069.1:0-13062 GCA_964653915.1 uncultured Thermodesulfovibrio sp. | reverse complement strand
GAGGAATCTTAAAACTATAATATTAAGATTTCTCTCCCGACAGGTCGGGATCGAAATGACAGATAGAATGATCTTTCGACAAGTGCGTTAAATACTTTGTCGAAGGGTAGTGAAAAGGTGGGGAAAACGTCGGGGAAAGGTGGAGGTTTGGGATAAAGGTACAAAGTGGCAATAATAAAGCATGGTAAGTGGTAAGAGAAGGGAGGGAATATGTTATACATAATCGCGTTGAGTATTCATGTGCTTTCGATCGTCATCTGGATCGGGGGAGTAGCCTTTGTGACTCTTGTGACATTCCCGATGATACTTCGAATGGAAAAGTCCCTCGAGATGGTGATGGTATTCCAGGGGGTGGAACACAGGTTCGGCAAGATCGCGAAGGTGATGGTTATCCTCGCCGGGCTTTCCGGGCTCTATCTGCTCACTATTAAGGGTTTCAGCGTTGGGGTCTGGATAATGATCGTTCTCTGGGCTGTTTATGCCTCGCTCCTTTTCGGGCTTGAGAAGATGATCTTCAAAAAGCTGTTCGGCAAGCCCGATCAGCAGGCGGATATGAAGAAGGTCTTTAATCTGCTGCAGGGCTTTCACTGGGTTGTACTTGCCCTCAGCCTGTTAGCAGTAGCGGCCGGTATTTACGCGGGTCATTATTGAGGCAGTAGTCTTAGCCCAGATAATTCACACAATTGTTTTATCCCGGGAGGCATGGCCATCAAGATATGTGGTAAGTAGTAAGTGGTAGGTGGTAAGTTAAAGGAAGGTGATTATTATAAATATTTTTTCCATTCACTTATCACATACCACTTATCCCTTATTACTAACCTTCGCCACACATCCCGGAAATTTGTGAATAAAGAAGGTTAGGAAAGAAGTCGGAGCTATAACAGAGAATCAGCGTCAATCAAAGTCATACCGCGATTGCCTTGAGAGGTTGAACTTTTGGTGATTTCCTGGCTGCAGTCCAGAGGTCCAGCTTTGCCTGCATATACAGCCAGCTCTCCGGCGACGTTTTCGTTGCTTTTGCTATTCTTACCGCCATTTCAGGACTTAATGACGCCTTGCCGTTTAATAAAGCAGACAATGTTTTTCTGGTTACCCCAAGTCGTTTAGCAGCCTCAGTTACCGTGAGCCCAAGAGGCTTTATTACATCTTCATTCAGAACTTCTCCGGGATGAGTAGGTTTTCTTTTTCCTATCATATTAAGTGCTCCTTCCTTTTTAACTTAATGATAATCACGGTAATCGACGAGTATTGCATCATTTCCTTCGAATTTAAATGTGACTCGCCAATTACCACTTACCCAGACTGCCCATGTGCCTTTTTCTTTCCCTTTAAGCTCATGCAGTTTGAAGCCCGGCAGATTCATATCCTGCGGCCCCAGAGATGCATCTAAACGGTCAAGTATCCGTCCAAGCCTGGATGCATGTTTAACATTTACTCCTTTCTTATCTCCGTCAAGATAGAATCTTTCCAATCCTTTATGCTTGAAAGATTTTATCATTTTCAACCAATTCTAACATGTTACGCGTAACGTTGCAAGTTACAGGCAGTTGATAGTTTTCGATTTTCATGCCACTCACTTAATTTTTCTCACTTTATGAGGGAACTGCATGCTTTGTCAAGGAATGAGAAGCGCAAGTTGTTTTGTCTTGTATATACATAGGAACTCGATGAATATATAGATGCTGGCGGCAATTAATGTATAATATGACATGGCATTCTCGGCAGACAGACGGTTGACCGATGAAGAAAAGAGAAGTTTAAAACCATCAGACCTCTGCTTCACAAGTCACTCTTGAGCAGTTCATGGCTGAATCATCGACAGCCATTATTAAAGGTAACGTATAAACTTCACTGTCATGAGCCATGAGTTTACGGTCAGAACAACAGACGGCAATGCGCGCCTCGGTCAGATCATCACCTCCCGCGGCGTAATCAATACCCCCGCCTTTATGCCAGTAGGCACCAATGGCTCTGTAAAGGCGATGAATCCAGACGAGATGCGGGAATTAGGGGCCGAGATACTACTTTCAAATACATATCATCTCTATCTGCGGCCGGGCCACGAGGTCATAAGAGAGGTCGGCGGCCTCCACAAATTCATGAACTGGGATGGGCCGATCCTGACTGACAGCGGAGGGTTTCAGGTCTTCAGCCTCGCTCCGTTAAGGAGAATCAGGGATGATGGCGTTGAGTTCCGCTCCCATATCGACGGTTCTCTCCACTTCCTCACCCCGGAACTGGTTATGGAGATCCAGGCGGCACTGGGTTCGGACATAATCATGGCATTTGATGAATGCACCCCTTATCCAGCAGACAGGGAATATGTTTATGACTCCTTGAAACTCACTTCGGAATGGGCCCGGAGATGCAGGGAATACATGATAGAGTTAAGAGTTGAGAATGGAGAATTGGGGACTCCCGGTAATCAGGCTTTGTTCGGGATCATACAGGGGGGAATGTATAAGGATCTGCGAAAGCAGAGCGCGGAGGAGCTTCTTGCTTTGGAGTTTGACGGATATGCGATAGGCGGCCTGAGCGTGGGAGAGCCCAAGGAGATCATGTACGAGATGATAAATTTCACCACACCCCTCATGCCCTGTGATAAGCCGAGATACCTTATGGGAATAGGTGATTTACTCGATGTGCTTGAGGCGGTCGCCGCCGGTATCGATATGTTCGACTGTGTCATGCCGACCAGAAACGCCCGCAACGGGACGCTATTTACAAGCCTTGGCAGGATCAGCATAAAGCGTGAGGAGTTCAAAAATGACGCGGGGCCGCTTGATCCGGAATGTTCATGCTATACCTGCCGCAATTACTCCCGTGCATTCTTGCGGCACATGTTTATGAGCAGGGAGATCCTCTCGATGAGGCTCAATACCATTCATAATATTCACTTTTTTCTGGAATTTTTCAGGAGGATGCGGGAGGCGATCGCTGCGGGAGAGTTCGGGCGGTTCCGGAATGAGGTGACGCCGGTCCTTAGAAACAACTTTCATGCGTAGTGGCGTATCGAAATAGGCCACTCACTTATCCCTTATCACCGACGTGCGCCACACCTTCTGCAAATTTATGTTATTAATGCACAAAGATCTTAAAAAACATTTAATATCTTTAAGCAGTGCGGCGGTACCACCTTCAAAAATCTGTAAAGCAACAGGATATAGGATGAGTTCTGGCCTGTCATGTACGCTTTCAAACCGCTCATCTGAAGTCATATTGCCATCTGATACGTTACTTGAGGAGTTGCTGACAGCTTTTTTCAGATGGCACCACCGCATGCAACTATTGGAACAGAGTTCCCTATGAATAAAGTGGGCTAAAACGTTGCCATGCCTCGCCCGGATAAACAGTTAGATGAATTGAGCAGTTTAAGTCATCTGATGATATAATGGCTTTATGAGGGTTCTTATTACAGGCGGTAGCGGCTTTGTAGGAAAGGCGTTGTCCGCGCATCTTCGTCAGAAGGGGCATGATCCTGTAATTTCCACTCGCAGGGCCTCTGATGCCCCAGACCGGATGACATGGAATCCCCCTGATCTGATACCGGCTGAGAATCTTACCGGTATAGATGCGGTGGTAAACCTTGCCGGAGCTTCTATATTCGCTGAACGTTGGAGCGAAAAGAGAAAGGCAGAGTTAAGGACGAGCAGGATCGAGACGACAAGAGCACTTGTTGATTCATTGAGACGTGCCGAATCGCGGCCGCGCATCCTTGTGAACGCTTCCGCGATTGGCTATTACGGTGACCGCTGTGACGAGACGGTGGATGAGGACTCTTCGCCAGGTAGTGACTTCCTTGCGGTGCTTTGCCGGGACTGGGAGACAGAGGCTATGAAGGCTGAAGGCGCCGGGATACGGGTTGTGATCGTACGCTTTGGTATAATTCTCGGCAGGGGTGGAGGTGCCCTTGAGCAGATGCTGCCCTCTTACAGAAACTATGTTGGAGGCTATATAGGTTCAGGCAGACAATGGATGTCATGGGTGCATATGGATGATGTTACGGGTTTCATTAATTTTGCCTTAGAGAATGATTATGTAAAGGGATGTTATAATCTGTCAGCGCCTGAGCCGGTAAGAAACAGGGAGTTCGGCAGAATACTGGGAAAGGTGATGAAACGCCCATCAATATTCCCTGTGCCGGGCTTCGTGCTGAAGCTTGCGCTCGGCGAGTTTGCGGATGTGCTGCTGACGGGGCAGAAGGTGATTCCGGGACGCACCCTGGAGACCGGATACAGATTCCGTTATGATGATCTGGAAGATGCGTTGAAATCAATTCTATATCGATAAAGTTTAGCCCACATAATACACGAACAGGATTATCAGCAGAAGGCATGGCAGTAAAGATATGTGGTAAGCAGTAGGTGGTAGGTAGTAAGTTAAAGGAAGGTGATTATTATAAATATTTTTTCCATTCACTTATCACATACCACTTATCCCTTATTGCTAACCTTCGCCACGCCTTCTGCAAATTTATGAATAAAGAGGGTTAGAGGATGTTCTATCAGAGTCATACGAACTGCGAGTTAATTAAGGAGACGACGATGGTAATGAGGAGTTTGATCATTTTTATTTTGTTCCTTTTGCTGACAGTTACGACAGGATGCCAGAGGCCGCCGGAAGATACCGCTGATAAGAAGGTGGAAAAATATGGTGTACTCAAGACATTGCCTGTTGATGACATGAATGGTGTGATCGCTGTATCTATGGTAAGAATCGATGCGGAGACTTCGTATGACGGGAAAGGATCTTTCACGATAACGGTTGAAGAGCCCACGACGGTAAATCTCTACGAGGTGCATGATATAGATGTAGAAGATGCGAGACTTCTGTATCAGGCAAAGGTGCGGTCAAGGGACCTGCAGGGGATCGCTTATATAGAAATGTGGGTGCATCTGCCGGACAAGGGCGAGTACTTTACCAGTAATGTCCACTTTCCGGCAAGGGGTACGACTAACTGGATGTCGATGGAGGCGCCCTTTTTCCTGAAAAAGGGGCAGAATCCGGACTACGTCAAGCTCAATCTTGTGATTAAGGGCACAGGCACGGTCTGGATAGACGACATTAAGCTTGCGGCAGCGCCGCTTCCGGAGTCATTTAAGTGAATGACTAATCCTTCCATTTCAGGCTTCTCAGAAATTCTCGGTTTTCCAGAAACCATTTGACGGTATTTTCGATTCCCTGCTCGAGGGGCATGCGTGGTTCCCAGCCTAAAAGCTTCCGGGCCTTTTCTATATGCGCCCATGTGGCGGTAACATCAGCCGGGTGTCGTTTAAGTACTTTTCTCCTGGATTTCTTGCGGAGATTCTTCTCGAGCAGTCCAATGACATAATTGAGTTTGACCGGATGGTCACTCCCGAGATTAATAATCTCATATCCGAGAGGTCTGAGGGCCCGGATAGTTCCGTCGGCTATATCATCTATGTATGTGAAGTCTCTCGTCTGATTGCCATCGCCGAATACCGGGATCGGCTTCCCGGCATCGATGTTTTTCATGAACTTGAATATGCTCATGTCAGGTCTGCCGGCAGGACCGTAAACGGTGAAGTACCTGACTATGGTGATATCCGTACCGTACAGGTAATGATAGGCATGGCAGATGGCTTCGGCCCCTTTCTTGGTCGCCGAGTACGGAGCGAGGGGGGTGTCGGTCTGGGATGACTCCCTGAACGGCATGTCCAGCGAGGCGTAAAGACTCGATGTAGATGCAAGAATAAACTTCTTCACCTTTTTATCCTTGCAGCATTCCAGGAGATTGAGAGTGCCTTTTGTATTCGTATCGAGATATACCCAGGGGTCTTCCACCGAAGCCCTGACCCCGGCACGCGCGGCCAGATTTATTACGGCGTTTACTCTCTGTTCCTCGAATATCAGTTTCATTTTTTTATAGTTTGCTATGTCTGCTCTGTAGAATGAAAAATTGGGGTACTCCTTCAGGATGCCGAGCCGCCATTTCTTCAGAGATGGATCGTAATAGTCGTTCATGTTGTCGATGCCTATGACATGTTTTTTCATCTGCAGCAGCAGGTGGGCGACTTTCCAGCCTATGAAACCGGCACAGCCTGTAACGATAATATGTTTTCCCCGGAACTCGGGGGCTGGGAAATTTTTATTCATCAGTGCCTCCACAATAAAAATGTATTCAGTTACAACACGATTTCAAACATTGGCCGGTATAATTTTAATTAAAAAATCGGTCAGGTAATCAATCTGTTATAATACAGCAAATGTTATGAAAAGGACAACTTCAATTTTTCCATGAATACTGCAAAAAAGATAATTAGTATAACAAAGCCGTACTGGCCAAGAGTGTTCTCCAGTATATTACTGGGACTTGCGACATCGGGCATTACTGCTGCAATAGCTTGGGTAGTCAAACCCGCCTTGGATATAATTTTTATACAGAAAAAGTATGAGTACATGAAGTTTATTCCCGCTGGGATTATCATCCTTTTTACTGTAAAGGGCATTATTCATTTCGGGCAGATGTATCTCATGCATTCCGCAGGGATGAAGTTGATTCGAGACACAAGAAATAAACTCTACAACCATATACTTCATCTTCCGGCCGGATATTTCAACAAGGAGTCCTCAGGTGTGATCATATCCAGAATAATCAATGACGTTGAGATGTTGAAGGGTTTGGTCTCTACGGTAATAAAGTCATTTGTCATGGATCTCCCCACGGTATTTTTTCTGCTGGGAGTTGCCTTTTATAGGAGATGGGACCTTACACTCATTACACTTTTCCTGGTGCCCCTGATCGGATACAGTACAAGGAAGTTCGGCAAGCGTGTAAAGAGAAAAAGGGATGAAGCCCAGAAGAGGATTTCCATTGTTACTCAGAGGATAGGCGAGGCGATTCTGGGAATGAGGGTCATCAAGGTATTTAATCGCATAGATGCAATACAGGAAAGGTTTCAGAGGGAGAATCATGGACACTACAGAGAGACCATGAGGGTGGTGAGGCTGAAGGAATTTACAAAACTTGCTATCGATGTGGTGACTGGAATTGGAGTTGCCCTTGCCCTCTGGTATGGCGGCACGCTTATCGTGCAAGGCTTGATGACGCCGGGTGATCTTGGATCTATTATTGTGGCTATATATATGATGTTTTCACCCATAAAGAAGGTGGGGGAGGCCTATACTACTTTGCAGGAGTCCAAGATAGCAATAGAGAGGGTAGACAGATTGCTGGATATCAAACATGAAGAGACCGGGAAAATACGTATAGAGAGTTTTAATGATTCGATCAGGTTCAGAAATGTATCTTTCAGGTATCCAAGCACGGAGACATGGGTGTTAAAAGATATAAATCTTGAGATCAGACATGGAGAGGTTATCGCCATAGTGGGGCAGAGCGGCGTTGGTAAATCCACTCTGGTTGATCTGATTCCGCGGTTTCATTCGCCTACAGAGGGTGTTATTACTATCAATGATATTGATCTGAATGATATTGAACTTGAATCACTGAGAAACCTTATAGGCATAGTGAGTCAGGACGTTATTCTATTTAATGATTCTGTAAAGGAAAATATCGCCTTCGGGAAAAAAGGCGCAAGTGATGATGAAATCTTTGAGGCCGCTAAACTCGCTTATGCCGATGAATTTATTCGGGAGCTCCCTGATCAGTATGATACGATCATAGGGGAACGGGGTCTTACGCTTTCGGGAGGACAGCGGCAGCGGATAGCCATAGCCCGGGCGATTCTGAAGAATCCGCCGATAATGATACTTGATGAGGCCACATCTTCACTGGATTCGGTATCTGAGGCCATTGTCCAGAAGGCGCTTGAGAAACTGATGAAGGGCAGGACCACGATCGTGATCGCCCACCGGCTTTCCACAATAAAGAATGCCGACAGGATCGTGATACTTGAGGATGGGAAGATAATGGATGTCGGGAAACACGAGGAACTGATGTCGAGAAATGATTCCTACATTAAGCTATATAATGCCTTTGCGATGTCGTGAAAGAGGTGGCATTACATCCTCCTGGCATGAATAAAGACAGGAGAGGCTTTGCCATCCCCGTCCTGATGTACCATCATGTAAATCCCGAAGGGAATTTCATAAATGCGAGGCCTGATCTGTTTGAAAATCATCTGAGGGAATTGAGGGATTCAGGATACAGCACGGTCGATTGCAAACAGCTTTCAGGACTTTTCTGTGGTGATACATCATTTCCGGATAAGCCTGTCATGATCACATTCGATGACGGATGGCTGGACAACTGGGTCTATGCCTTTCCCATTCTGAAGAAGTACAACATGAAGGCGGTGATTTTTGTAGTAACATCACATGTGACTGATGATGGAATAAGGCTCCGGTCTGATCAGGGAGAAGTGAGCCCGTTGCCTGTGCACAGGGAGTGCCAGGCCATGCTCGACAGCGGCAGGGGCAGGGAAGTAATGATGTCCTGGAGTGAGCTTGCGGAAATGGAGAGAAGCGGTCTGGTTGATATTCAGTCCCATACTCATACGCATAAAAGATGGGATATCATGTATCCGGACACTGAGGAACGTCTTGAGGTCGTCAGGGAGGAACTTAAAACGTCGAAGGTCATTATAGAAAATAGACTCAACAAGAAATGTATTGCGATCTGCTGGCCATGGGGTGTATATGATGACGACTATATCAAAGCAGCCGTTGACTCCGGTTATGAACTCATGTTTACCACTGAAAAGGGGACTAATACCCAGTCCTCTGATCCGCAAAGAATCAGACGGCTCGTTGTAGGTAACATAAGCACATTTGCCTTCAGAAAGAAGTTGTTCATACATTCAAGAGAGTGGCTGAGCCGGTTGTATCTTAAATACTTCTGATCCATATGCGCATCATTCACACAGAGTGGTCTGACGGCATGGGGGGGCAGGAAAAGAGGGTGCTTGCCGAATGCAAGGGCCTTGCGGAGCGAGGCCACTATGTTGAGCTTGCGTGCAGGGAGCATTCGAGAATAAAGATTGAAGCCGAAAGACTCGGTATAAGGGTCCATATCCTTCCTTTCAGAAGGCTTTATGACGTGGCAAGCATGATCAGTCTCTACCGTATAATCAAAAGGGGAAGGTTCGACGTGGTCAACACTCACAGCGGTGTGGATTCATGGATCGGGGGGATAGCTGCAAAGCTCGCGGGGGTGCCGCTGCTTGTACGCACACGGCATCTCAATATTCCCCTGAAGAGAAGCATCCTCAACTTTGTTCATTATCTGCCTGATTTTTATATTACCTGTGGGGAGAATATGAGGGATAATCTCATATACAACTGCGGGTTCCCGTCTGAAAAAGTCGTAAGCATACCCACAGGAGTTGGACAGCGATTTTTTGATGTAAGTCGGGATAAAGATAACGCCGCGAAACATGGGCTGTCAAGCTGTTGCCCGATAATAACTAATGTTGGAATATTACGGAGTGTGAAGGGGCATGAGATTACCTTTCAATCCGTAAAATCGGTTATCAACACATTCCCTGATGCGAAATTTCTGATCGTGGGTGATGGCCCTGCGAGGGCAAGGCTCGAAGATCTTGTAGATAGTCTCGGCATCCGCAAATCCGTAGTCTTTGCGGGATTTTTAAACGATATCCACGAGATATATTCGTTCTCAGACGTTGTTGTCTTGAGTTCGTGGTCTGAGGGGCTTCCCCAGAGCCTGCTTCAGGCCATGGCGGCCGGAGTGCCGGTCGTGGCGACCCGTGTCGGGGGAGTCCCCGAGGTTATAATACCTGAGAAGACCGGCCTGCTTGTAGAACCGGGTGATCATGAGGGGCTTGCCGGGAGTATCATAAGAATTCTGCAGGATTCTGATTTAAAAGAGCGGATGGTGAATGAGGCTAAAGAGCTCGTTCAGAGCGGATACACCGAATCCATTATGCTGGACAAGATAGAGTCTCTCTATTCAACTTTCAGCAGAAGATGATCAGTTGATGTCCGGATTAGATTGATGAACATCCTTCATACCGAAACACTCAAGCGCTGGGGCGGCCAGCAGAACAGGGTGCTCGCTGAGTCTAAAGGACTGGCTGAAAGAGGGCACAAAGTGGTCATTGCATGTAATCGTGGCAGTGTCCTTGCTCAAAAGGCCTCAGCCGCGGGGATAAAGGTCTATGAAATGGATTTCAACAAAAAGACCTATTACAGAACTATCCCTCAGTTGATCAGGATCATCAGAGAGGAAAGAATAGAGATTGTCTCTACACATAGTTCCGTCGATAGCTGGGCCGGCGGGATTGCGGCTAAGATGACCGGGCGATTACTGATAAGGTTTCGGCACAATCTTTATCCTGTCGGAAGAGATCCGCTGACAAGACTTATTTATGCAATCCCTGAAAAGATCATAGCCATAAGCGATGCAATCAGGAAATCTCTTGTCGAAAGAGGGATTAATGGGAACAAAATTCGAGTTATCCATTCGTCAGTTGATCCGGGCAAATTTAATATGGATGCTAGGGATTTAAGAAGTGAACTCGGCATTCCTGATGGCGCATTGATTATTGGCAATACTTCCACGTTTACAAGAGTTAAAGGACAGGAATATCTTCTTGAAGCCTTTAATGCAATATATGAAAAGCACGAATGCTATTTGCTGCTTGCAGGGAAGATAGCCGAAGAAAAAAAGGGGAAATACTTGAAACATGTTGATCGGGGCATCAGGGAGCATGTCATTCTTTTAGGTCACAGAGATGATATTCCGAGTGTTTTAAAGACTATTGATATATTTGTCTATCCTTCAATTTTGGAGGGGCTCGGCACGTCGCTTCTTGAGGCTATGATGATGGGCAGACCGGTAGCGGTGTCGGATATAGCAACATTCAGAGATTTCATAGACGATGGTGACAATGGCATATTTTTCAAGCAGGGCGACCCTCGGGATATCGCTTCGAAAGTAATGTCATTAATCGAACAGAAAGATTTAATGAATATGATTGGTCGTAATGCCAGAAATACGGCAATGAAACTGTTCAGCGCGGCTGCTATGGTTGACAAGACAGAAAAATTATATGCGGAACTTACAGGGCAGGGAAGCCACTCAGCATGAAGAAGGACATGCGATATCATCGTTTCAGAAACGCATCGTTCCATTGCCTGGATCCGGTATCGGATATGATCGAGAGATTTATAAGACTGGTAGATGAAAATCCCTTTTTGCTCGATCCGGTCGAAGGGATGAATGACAGGGCTGCGGAACTGTTCTCATTGAGCGGTTTCATGTTATACCCTACCGTCAGGAAAACGTTACTTGTGTATGATAAAGAATGTGATTGCTTCATCAAGGTGCTGCATCAGTTGAGTCTGAAAGACAGGATATATTCTCTGCTGTCTGACAGATCCAGGAAGATATTTGAGGTTTCGCAGAAATTGGCATCAAAGGGAATAGGAGGCCCGCCGATTGTGGCCTATGGTGTTATTTCTTTACGAAAGGCGCCTTTTTATGGCATGAAAAAGATGAAGGGGATATCTCTTTATGATTTGTTTATAAGGGGTGGCGCGCCGGTAAAGATAAAGCTGATGACGGATCTTATGGAATCAATTGCCAGGCTTCATGCAGCAGGTTTCTGGCTTGGGGATGCCCATCTTTCGCATGTTTTTGCAGTTGAAGATCATATCGAGGGTTTCATCGATCTGGACAGCATCAGGAGGATTGCACTCTTCCATCTAAAGAAAAGAGCGAAAGACATCGCCGGGATGTTTCATCCCGGAGTTTCGATCCCGATGAATGACAGGAGATCAATCATGGAGCATTATATGAAGGTTGCGAGGTTAAAAAAAGAGGAGAAATTTATGAATCTTACGGATTGTTTCATTAAGCGAAGATGGAATTCGTAAGCGTAGTAATTCCGGTACATAACAAGATCAGGACTACACTCGTTTGTATAGAGCATATCCGTAAGATGAACAATGATTCGTCATTTGAGATCATTATCGTGGATAACGCCTCAGACGATGAAACAAGAGAGTTGCTGCCGGCTGATCCCGGGTTAATATACATCAGGAATGAACAGAACATCGGGTTGTCAGGCGCATACAATAAAGCGTCTCGCAGAGCTCAAGGGGATGTGCTCTGTTTTATGCATAATGATGTATTCATTCATAAACCGGGCTGGATTCAGATATTGAGGGATTTTATTATCGAGAGAACGGATGCCGGCGTAACAGGACTCTATGGAGCAAAGATGATCAGAAGAGACGGTTCATTCCGCGGGAAGACCATTGTTCATTCAATGAAGCAAAACCCGCGTATCAGTAGATCGCACGAACGGGTTGCGGTTGTCGACGGCCTGCTGATGGCATTGAAGAAGAAAGTCTTCACAGAGATCGGGGGCTATTCGGAAGAGTTCCCTATTCACTTTTACGACAAGGATATATCCATGAAATGCATTCAGAAAGGGTATATGAATTATGTTCTGAATATCCCATTTGAGCATATGGTCGCCACTACCCGCAGGAATGTCCCGGGAGAGCAGGAGGAACGGGACAGCGCCGGGGAGAAATTTTCATTGAAATGGAAAGATATCTTGCCTGCCGATGTCTCAGCATGGCATGAGAAACTCATGTACATGCTCGGCCGGGGTCGATGATGGGTGGAGATGGATCAAGAGTATTCAATGTGCTTCATGTCATAAGCAGGCTCCCCATCGGCGGTGTCGAAAACATGCTGTACAAGGTTGTTACGCGCTATGACAGAAACAGGTTCAATCCCATTGTCTGTTGTATGAAGGAAGGCGGAGAGATAGCCGATGACCTGGAACGTGCGGGGATCAAGGTCTACAGATTGAACAGGATGAGAGGACATGGATTCGACTGGCGCCTTGTGAGGGATATTTACCGAATAATCAAAAAAGATGATATTCAGGTATTGAGGACTCACCAGTATCATGCCAACCTGTATGGGAGGATTGCCGGGATTTTTTCGGGTGTCCCTGTTATGGTTCCTTCTTTCCACAATCTATACAGATCACCTGATAAGCCGAAGATTCACAGAAGGATTTCTAATTACATTCTCGGCTTTTTTAGCGATGCTCTGGGGGCTGTATCAAATACCGTGGCTCAGGACGTGCTCAGGTA
>CAZZGC010000068.1:0-13103 GCA_964653915.1 uncultured Thermodesulfovibrio sp. | reverse complement strand
AGCATTGCCGAAGGCATCGTGGTCATCGGGCTCGACAAGAAGATCATCTTTCTGAACAAGATGGCGAGGGAACTCATCGGTATAACCGATGATAATGTACTGGAATTTCATTGCCGTGAGATCATAAATACCGATCTCTGCCGGAATAACTGTCCTCTTGACAGCGGCAGGGACAAGTCTCTATGCACTTCCCACTTCATAAACATCAATCTCCACAGGGACGATGAGCCGGCGGTCCCTCTCTGTCTGAATGTTGCTCCGTTCCGGGATGACAACGGGGAAATCATCGGGATAATCGAAAACTTCAGACCCATGAGCGAGGCCGTCAAGGTGATGGAGTCCCTGCGGGAAAGCAATATACTGCTTTCTCAGGAAAAAGACAAGGTCGATTCCATAGTCGAGAGCCTTGCAGACGGCATATTCACGGTGGATGTCGACATGAAGATCACCAGCTTCAGCCGGGGAATGGAGAAGATGACCGGCCTTGCTGAAAAAGACGTTATCGGGAAACGGTGCGGAGATATCCTCAACGGTGACAACTGCGGAGAGAACTGCCCCCTGTCCCAGACGATAAGCCGCGGCTACGGACTGGCCGGGCTGGAAGAGCGGATAGGAAAAAGAGACGGAAGTACTGTGCCTGTCATCATAAACACCGCATTCCTCAAGGACCGCAAAGGCGGCACGGAATTAATCGCCGTAGTCAGGGACGCATCAGAGATAGAAAAACTTCGCAAGGATGTCAATGAAAGATATCGTTTCTCAAATATAATCGGCAAGAGCTCAAGAATGCAGCAGATATTCGAGCTCATCGAGGTTCTTGGCGAGGCCGACTGTCCGATCCTGATAGAGGGAGAAAGCGGAACGGGCAAGGAACTCGTGTCGAGGGCCATACATCATGAGAGCGACAGAAGGGGCAGGCCCTTTGTTAAGGTCAACTGCAGCGCCATAGTTGAGGGGCTCTTTGAAAGCGAGCTCTTCGGCCATGTGCGCGGCGCTTTCAGCGGAGCAATCAGGGACAAGGTCGGCAAGTTTGAACTCGCCGACGGAGGCACCATATTCCTCGATGAGATAGCGGATATGCCGCTGAATCTTCAACCCAAACTGCTACGGGTATTACAGGACATGGAGTTCGAGCGTGTAGGTGACAACAGGATTCGAAAGGTAGATGTCCGTGTCGTAGCAGCCACAAACAAGAACATGGCTGAAGAGATTGAGGCGGGAAGGTTCAGGAAGGACCTCTATTACAGACTCTGCGTCGTTCCTATTATGATGCCGCCGCTGAGGGAGCGGAAAGAGGACATCCCGCTGCTGGCAGAACATTTCCTGGAAACATACCGGAGGAAGATGCCCGCGCGGAAAGATGTGGTCGATATAGAGCCTTCGGCCATGGCAGCTCTCCTCGAATACGACTGGCCCGGAAATGTTCGTGAACTCGAGAATGCGATAGAACATGCTTGCCTGAGAACGAAGACCGACAGGATAGATACGGATGCCTTGCCCGACAAGATAACTACTCATCACCAGACTGTCCCCGCTGCCCCTAATGATTCACCGGCACCTACCACAATAGATTTGATCGAGAAGCATTATATACAGGAACTGATGCGGAAGCATAAGGGGAACAAGACCCTCGTGGCAAAAAATCTGGGTATAAGCCGTACAACCCTGTGGAGGAGATTGAGAGAGCTCCAATAGCGCCTACATGTTTCAAAATGAAACGACCCGGTATCCCCGATGTTTCACATAATGTTTCAATGTGAAACATGACCACATCTTAAATATTCCTGGATGGGAAATCACCTCTCCACCTTGCCAAAAGTTCAGCAGAAAGAGCTAACCAGGTTGTCATTGCATCCCCGGCATTATTATTGCTTTTCTTTTTGAGAATTACTTTAAATCCGTGACTAATCTCTGCTTTAAATTTAATAACGGGGGGGGGTAATATATGAAAAAGCCTGTTCTGCTCGCCGTACTCATTTCATTAATTTTCTGCTTCCAGGCGCATGCCGCTGATCAGTTCGGGACATTCGTAAAGGTGATCGAAAAAGCGGCCGGTGGATTTGATGCAGTCTCACTGCAAGTAGAAAAGGCCCTTGAGTCCACGGGATGGTCTATTCTGGGCGTGTATGATTCGGGGGTACCGGAAGGCTGCAACTTCCGTTCAAGGGTGGTTGTCTTTTCATCCCCCGATTATGCTGCGTCAGTCATGAAATACGGGGTCACAGCGGCATTTGGCCTTCCACTTCGGGCCGGCATATTTGAGGATGAATCCGGCATTCACATTGCCATTGTAAACCCTTCTTCGATTAACAGAACCGTCATAGGCGACGGCAAGGCTGAGGAGCTATCAGCAAAAACTGTCAGTAAAATAGTCGCAGCCATTTCTGGGAAGGTAGCGGGCCATGCGGTCGAGAAACAGATAGGACAGCTTAGAACCAAAGGCAGAGTCGGTGGAATGGGTGGCGGGGACTTTATTCACAAGATAGATACTATATATGAAACGGCTGATGTATCCGACGAAAGTTTCGAGCGTTTAGTCTCTTCTGTCAGAAAAGGTATCGAAGGGAACAGCATAGGCTGGAGACTTGTCTATGCCTATGACCTCAGAGATTACGGAGCATTCATTCTGGGAACTACGGGTCCTTCGATGGAAGGCAGGGCCTTCACCATAGCAGGCGAGAAACGTGCGTCGTCGTCCAGGCAATGCCCGGGACTCGACCATGGCGCAGCGTTCCCGATCGAGGTAATAGTTTACCGTGACACAGGAAAGATAAAGGTCGTCACTCTTGACGAGATGTACAGGATGAAGCTCTATTTCGAGGATGCGGGCATGTGGGCATTTATGAAAAACATGCGGATGCCTGGCAGAATCGAAAATAATATCGTCAGCATGGCCTCATCCATGCTTGAAAAGTAACAGGAAAATGTGCAAATTAATACGGTGAGTAACGCCGTAGCAATCATCATGAAGGCATATCAATGCCGCCATCAATAAAAGGAGGAAAAAACATGAAAAGAAGCATCAGAAGTATCATTGTCGTTGCAGCCGCGCTGTTTATGCTAACTGGTTTAGTTACAACCGCCCTGGCTACGAACGGCTATTTCTCACACGCCTACAGCCCGTACAGTAAGGCGATGGCAGGAGCCGGCACCGCTCTTCCCCTGGATTCGCTTGCTGCGTCAACTAACCCGGCAGGAATGGTATTTGTCGGACAGAGAGTCGATGCCGGCATCTCATTTTTCAATCCAAACCGTGAGTACAAGGTATCGGGAGCGCCCTCAGGAGGGGCTGGCACTTTCCCGCTTCAGCAGGGAACGGTGGAAAGCGACTCCGAATGGTTCATAGTCCCTTCACTTGGCGTGAACGTCATGATGAACAACGACTACTCCCTCGGTCTCTCAATATTCGGAAACGGTGGAATGAACACGGATTATGACAAGGCCACTTACAACTATGTGAATCCCTCACTTCCTTCGGAAACCGGCGTTGACCTTATGCAGCTCTTCATTGTGCCTACTTATTCAAGAAAGATTAACGCTAAACACTCTTTCGGCATAAGCCCGATATTTGCTTACCAGGCATTCGAAATAAAGGGTGTTGAAGCATTCTCCGGAGTATCTACAGACAGCACTAAACTCTCAGGCAACGGTCATGAAAACTCATACGGTATCGGCGGCCGGATCGGCTACCTCGGCGAGATACTGCCAAATCTCTTCCTTGGAGCCTCTTATCAGACAAAGATATACATGACCGAGTTCGATGACTATGCCGGCCTGTTCGCTGAAGATGGTGATTTTGATATCCCTTCGAACTGGTCGATCGGTCTCGCCTATAAGGCCACGGATGCACTTACGCTTGCCATCGACGTGCAGCAGATTTATTACGGAGAAGTTGATGCTATAGCAAATTCATTTAATCCTGCATATACTACATGTGCAATGAGCGGAAACCCTCAGAACCCCAACTGTCTCGGTGGAGACAAGGGTGTCGGCTTCGGCTGGGACGACATGACCATTGTAAAAGTCGGCGTCCAGTGGCAGAGCTCCTCACAGTGGACATGGCGCGCAGGTTATTCATACGGCGAGCAGCCCATACCAAGCAGCGAAGTGCTCTTCAACATCCTTGCTCCAGGCGTAATCGAACAGCACGCCACCGCCGGGGTTTCATACAAAATCAACGATTCACAGGAGGTTACTCTCGCTGTCATGCGGGCATTTTCAAACACTGAGAAAGGTCCTAATCCGCTTGATTCCAATCAGACGATCGAACTTACCATGGATCAGTGGGAGTTGACAGTCGGTTATTCCATGACCTTCTAATTTACCTGCGACGAGGTCGAACCTCTTATGGAGGTTCGACCTCGTATTATTTACACCTCATTTAGGCAAAATAAAATAGAAGTTGTTCCCGTACTGAGTGGCCTCATATCCGACAACACCGCCATGGATCTCGACAGCATTCTTTATGAACGACAGACCATGCCCTGTCCCGGGCTTGCCTGCGGCATTTGAACCTCTGTACTGCTCATCAAATATCTGCTCTCTTTCACTTTCCGGGATGTGGGGACCTGTACTGAAAACGTTGAACTTAACCCCGTCCCTGCCGGGGCCGAAATAGTCTCTGATTACCTCATAACCGTAAGATATGTATTTCTTCTTATCCCCTCCGGCAGTCTCGACCTCCTGCGTATATTTGACGGCATTCGAAAAGAGATTCGCATACACCTGCGCTATCAGACCGATATCGACCACCGTAATAATCTCGGCATCGGGGAGACCACTGAACCGGTCATCAACCTCTATACCCATAGCTCTGAACTTCTCGATATAACGTTCGAGCTGCGGCTGCACAACGTCTTTTTTCATATTGCAGGGCTTGGTCCGCAGAGTAAGCTTCCCCTGGTCAAAGTGGCTCTTTCGGAACAGCGTCTCGATGAACAGGCTCATGTTTTTATAGTGCTTCTCTATGTTCTGCAGTTCATTGTTCAGCCCCTGATTGATATCGCCGAAATCCTTGAGAAAATCATTCATGCACGTCTCATCGCATTTACCCGCTTTTGACTTTTCATAAAACTCTTTTTCAAGCTCCATATTTTTTTCTATCCGACGCTTGAGGCCACGAAGAAACAGCTTATAGACCATATTCGGAACAATTATGTTATGCTCTATATCGGCAACGAGACTCTTGATGAACTTCAGGTGCTCGATGTTCTTTTCCACAAGAAACCTGTTATGCATGTTAAAGCCGATCCTGTTAGCGTACTTTTGCATGAAGAGTTCCCTGTGCTCACCCAGTTCTTCGGCAGGATATATTTCAAGCAGCCCAAGTACATCACCCTCCACCTTGAAGGGAAGCTCTTCGATTAGCGGTGCCTTCCCCCGGATTGTCAGCACGAGGCTTTCCCTGTCAGTATAATAAGGTTCCTTTGCAGGCCGTACATCCTCCGGTGGAGGAGAACCTGTTTCGCAACCACACGCCTGTGTACTGGCAATGAGAGAAAGTTCCCCCTTTTTTGGATCCACCACATAAAGGCAGCATTCACTGTTGAAGAAGCTCTTGGGAATCGCAACACACAGCCGGTAAAAGTCGTCGATCTCGTCGAGTTCCTGCGCAAGATCGAAAAATGTCTTTAATGCGTCATTTTCCTTCTTGGAGAAATTATAGTTCTCGTAATCCCGCTTTTTTTCTTCTATTCTTTCAAAAATATATTCAAATCCAAGCATAGCCCCGTCTAATTATACCATCATTATTAGTTGTAAGTTTCATGTTGTGAAAAAGTTTCCAAGGGGCGAAGGTACAAAGTGTACTCCTCCAAATCTATATGCCCTCGTCACTCTGACCCCTTATATTTGTTATCCCAGAAGGCATTTTATCATACAATGACAAAAATTGGTTATCCGGTAACATATAGTTTGACAAAACCGGAGCTGATTATATACGGTATCTCTACAGAAGAGTGCATGAGATATGTCTCCATCCGGTATTCTCTTTAGTGCGATTATCCTGACATCATGAGCTATTTCAGAAATATATGCCTTCTGAAGGCACCGCAGGCGTTCGACATCCCCAATCCTCAGGGGGTTTCAGATCTTACGGAGATCTGCTACCTTGCAGCCGTGGTAAAGGAGCATGTCGATACCGTATCCATCCCTGTCGACTTTTACGGCAGCGACCCATACGGGAAGTTTGAGCAGTGTCTGAAAACTACACCATTTGACCTTGTGGCGATTTCGGCCATGACCGGAGCTGTAAACAATGCTCTCAGGCTCGCAGAAATCGCAAAGCGTTTCGACAAGTATGTGGTCCTGGGGGGCTATCATCCCACCGCCATGTATGAAGAAGTTCTGAAGTCGCCTTACGTTGACGCGGTCGTAGTTGGAGAGGGCGAGATGACCTTTCGTGAACTCGTTACAGAAGGCCCTTCAAGAAGCGTAAGAGGTCTCGCATTCAGAGAAAACGGCGGTGTGGTTTATACAGGGCAAAGGCCGCTCATCAGCGATCCCGATTCCTTGCCGCATCCGCTGAGAAGTGCCAGACCAGTCAGATTCGGCGATCCTGGTTATGACTATTATATCGACACTCTCTACACTTCACGCGGATGTCCCTGGAACTGTACCTTTTGCGCCAACGAGATGGTGAACAAGAAATGGCGCGCCAGAAGCCCCGAGAACGTGATCGAGGAAATGGAGAGCATACATGATCCGCACAGACGCAAGGTGCTGAAAATATGGGATGCAAACTTCCTGACGAACGTCAACCGCGTGGAAAAGATCTGCGACCTTATGATCGAGCGTGGCCTGACCAATTTCAAGATTTATACAGAAACAAGGGTGGCCGATGTCATCAGAGCTGAGGGAATAATGGGAAAGCTCCGACAGGTCGGTCTCTATCACCTGAGCCTGGGGATAGAAAGTCCGAACGAAGAGACTCTCAAGCTAATGAAAAAGAAGAATCGCTCTGATGACATATCGCGGGCCGTAGAAATACTCAAAAGGCATAAAGTCAAAGCACAGGGCTTCTTTATAATCGGCCATTACAGCGAATCTACTGAAGATACAAAAAAGTATCCTGAATACGCTGAATCGATCGGGCTGAGATCATCCATTTTTATGGTCATGACGCCCTATCCAGGCACCAGGATATTCAATGAGTATGTGGAGGAAAACAAGCTCAGGTCGCTTGACTGGGATCTCTACAATAACTTCTGCGCCGTTGTGGAAACACGCGGCATGGACATCAGGGGACTTAACAGCATGCTCGCGTACTGCTACGGAAGGTTTTATCTGAGACATGCGTTTCTCAGTCAGAGCAAATCATTTGCGATAGCACTGCCACTGCTTCAGCAGATGGTGCTGCTTTATACAATATTCAGTCTGAAAGACAGAACGACACCGGAAGAGAGAAAAGAATTACTCTTCGAATTTCTTAGAGCCAGCTCTGGCAGAACACTCTCGAGAGAGATGTCCAAGAAGCCGCCCCTTATGCTCAGGATATTCAGATATGTCACCGTGAGATTCAGCCTCGAACCGGGGAAGAATCTTGACATACATATCGCTCACAAAGGCAATACTCGCTATCTCACAGTTACGCAGTCAATG
Source organism: uncultured Thermodesulfovibrio sp. (assembly GCA_964653915.1). Lineage (GTDB taxonomy): Bacteria > Nitrospirota > Thermodesulfovibrionia > UBA6902 > UBA6902 > CAZZGC01. The sequence goes on along the minus strand of CAZZGC010000068.1, from coordinate 5,504 downwards.
GATGATGCTCCGGTCAGAGGAATTACGCTCAGCATCGATTCTATTATTGAATTAGGAAAGAAGGTATCTCCCGACAGAGCTGTACTGCTCGCCTGCATGATGGAGCCTATAAAAAACAGCCCCTCCGGCAAGTTGAAAAAGGCGCTGTCTTTACTGACAGACAGAGAGTTTCTCTCGGCCGGTTTTGAGGCCTTCCGCTTTATAGCCGTAAACCTCACGAGGGGTACATGGGCGGTTCTCTCTCACTCGATAAAACATGGACGCTGTCCGGCTGAAGCAGAAGCCTACTCAAAGTAACTCCCCGTTTTACAAAGTTTTTTCAGATCTTGACAAGCTGCCGCAAATATCAGAAAATTCTATCAGGAAGGACCATAGCGGTAGTAAGGAGGTGAGTTATATGGCGGATGAAAATGTGCTTTGCGTATATGAAAGCTTGCCGGATCTTGAGAGTGCGCTGACCAGGCTCAAGGAAGAAGGCTATCCCATGAACATGGTTTCTGTCATATCCAGTGATCTTCAGAGTGAAAAAGAGATTCACGGTTATATCGCTGCCGGAGCAGGGACAGGCGCATGGGCAGGCGGAATTTTCGGGATGCTCACAGGTGCTGCATTCGTCTGGCTTCCCGGAGTAGGACTGACCGTAATCATAGGCTCGCTTGTTTCTACTCTGCTCGGTGCCGCCGAGGGTGCTATTGTAGGAGCTATAAGCGGTGGTCTGCTCGGTTCCGCACTTGGTGATGCCCTATCCAAACAGCAGCTTGGGAAATACGAGAGCATGCTGCGTACAGGTAAGCATTTGCTCATAGCGAAGGGAACTGCCGAACAGGTCAGACGGGCATACGACCTGCTGAAGGACACCAATGAATACGTGCTTGATCTGCACATTGAAAAAGAAATTCAGCCTGCTTAGCCCGGATAATTCATAAACCGTGTTTGTTTCCCATCCTGTTTTTTCGGAGCACCCTCGGGTCAGCGTTGCTTCAGGAGGATATACATGGCACCAAGGCCACCATCACACTGGCGTGCCGTGACGAATGAAAGCACTCTTTTTCTGTAACGGCGCGACAGCCAGAAGATAAGGGCATTCTTGAGAACCGGGCCATTGGAGGAGCGCAAGCCTCTGCCATGTATTATCTTTATGCAACGCAGGCCCTTGCTGACCGACGATTTTACAAAAGTGTCCACCTCGGCCTCAGCCTCCTGAAGTGTCAGGCCATGCAGGTCCAGAAATTCCTGTACTGCATATTTACCGGCTCTCAGATTCCGGACCACTTCGTCCGTACAATCAGGATGCTTCCATTGAACATATTCCTGTGTGCATGTAAGCTCGATCCGTACCCGGCCGGAAATAATATCATTAAGACATTCAACGCTCTCAAAAAAGTCCTTGCAACGTGAGAGAGGTTGAGAGGTTTTTCGTCCCACTGTAACAGGAATCTCTCTGAACTCCCTGATTTCCTGCACATCCTTCATCGCCTCCATGAAAACAGCCTCATCATCGCGAGGTTGGACAAGCGCTGTCTCCGTCCTTTTTCTGATGGTTTTCTCCGTTCCGGAATGCTTAAGTTCAAGCGCTTTCTTTAAATCCTTCAGGGAAACACTCTGCAGTTTTTGGGAACGACGACCTTTCCCACCCATGATAGCTCCTCCTGATCCATTATAGCAGAGGGAAGACAGTGGCAGGTGGGGGAAGAAAAGAAATAGCCTGGAGAAGAAACACATTAATATGATAGAATGCGTTTCTGATATAAGGTGAATATGGTTATGAAAATAACGATAAAGAACAAAAAAGAATCCTCCGTTGTCTGCGATGCTCTTATCCTGCCGTTCTTCGAAGATGAAGGCATTGCCCCGTACAGGGTACTGGACACGGCCCTGGAAGGCCGGCTAAAAAAGATGGTCAGATCGGGGGAATTTACGGGAAAACGTGATGAGATCCTGCTCATTCACACACTCGGAAAGATAACTCCGGAAAGGCTCGTCCTCGCCGGCCTTGGAAAGAAAGGTGAAGCCGATGGTGAAAGGCTGCGATGTGCAGGTGGCAAAGCACTCTCCATCGTCCGTGGAAAAGTCGTCAAGAAAGTCGCGCTTTCTGTACGGGTCTTTGCTGAAATGCAGCTGTCACCAGCCGCCATGATCGAGGGCTTTATGCTCGCTGACTACCGATTCACGAAGTACCGTGAAAAAAATGACGGTGATGGTCCACGGGAACTCACGATACTCAGTGCGGACAATTTAGGAGATGAAATCAGATGGATGGAATCGGTTGTACGTTCGGTCCACTTTACCAGAAATCTTGTAACAACACCCTCCAACGATCTCACACCTACCGACCTGGCCTCTATCGCATCAGATATCAAAAATCTGACCACAAGGGTGATCGAAAAAAAACAGGCAAAAAAACTCGGACTGGGAGCATTTCTTGCTGTCTCGAAGGGTTCGGTAGAGCCGCCAAAGTTCATAGAGATAACTTATCGCAAGGCAGGTGCCAAGCCATTGATCCTTGTGGGGAAGTCCATAACATTCGACAGCGGTGGAATATCCATAAAACCTTCCCACGGCATGGAGAAGATGAAATACGATATGGCTGGAGGCGCTGCCGTGCTCGGCGTTATGAAGGCCCTCGCAACATCCAATATGCCGCTGCATGTTGTGGCATTGTTGCCCGCCACCGAAAACCTTCCCGGAGGCAGTGCCTATAAACCGGGGGATGTGCTGAAAACAGTGAGCGGCAAGACCGTAGAGGTCATCAGCACTGATGCCGAGGGCCGGCTTGCCCTTGCAGATGCCATCGGTTATGCCCAAAGATTCAAACCCGTAGCGATAATAGATATCGCTACGCTGACCGGCGCATGTTCCATAGCACTCGGAAATGAGGCGATGGCCATGTTTTCAAATGATGAATCACTGGCGGAAAGAATGAAGGCTGCATCAGAGGCCACAGGCGAACGGGTCTGGCCAATGCCTCTGTATGATGAATACGGTGACTACATAAAGAGCGATATAGCAGATTTGAAAAATTCTTCAGGCAGGTCGGGCTCACTCCCTACGGCAGCATATTTTCTCAAAAGCTTTGCTGACAACACCCCCTGGCTGCATCTCGATATCGCCGGTACTGCATGGACCGACAGGGACCGTCCCTACATTCCAAAAGGGGCCACCGGCATAGGCGTAAGGCTTATCCTTGAATTCCTCAGGTATTATCAAAAGCCAAGTTAATTCGTGAATACAGATATCCGAAAAAGGCATGGCTCGGACTAGGGATTAAGGATAAGGGAGAAGGGATATGGATAAATCAAAAATTAAAAATATAAAATCAAAATTGCGGAAATCGTTTTTTCTTAAATTTTCTTCCTTAATTTTGACCTTTGATCTTTCAATTTTTATTTTTTTTGCTCTGATTCACGCCATACATCCTCGGATTTATGAATTATGTGGGTAACCGTTTGACAAATGGCCAAAATCATAAGCCGAGGGCCTCTCTGGTCATTCCTTCGGCGGTTTCAAAGACAGCCTTCTTTCCTTCTTCTGTCCTTGCCTCTATGTAGAATCTGACCTTTGGCTCGGTTCCTGATGGTCTTATCATGAGCCAGGAGCCGTCGTCAAAGACCAGCTTGGTGCCGTCCACCGTGATGACATCCACAACGGTTCGCTCCTGTCCGCCGATATCTATCTTCGTTCCCTTTCCATACTTCTCCTGCAGCACCGAGAGCTTCTCCTTGAGGGCCTCCCCAGCCAACGATCTATCAACCTCTATCCCGGATCTGTCCGGATAGTACCAGCCGAACTCATCCATGATATCTTTCAGGTACTCACCTAAGTTCTTCCCGGTTCGAGCCATCATCTCGATCGCAAGCAGTATGCCGAAGATCGCGTCTTTCTCAAGCGTATGATTGTAGCCGGAGATGCCGTCGGACTCCTCGAAGCAGACGACAGCCCGCTCGGGTGCGTCATTTAACATGTACGGCCTGAAGTTCTTGAACCCCACCTTTGTTTCCCTTATCGGAATGCCAAGGCCGTTGGCTATAGCATTCACAAGATTGCTCGTGCCGACCGATTTCACAGCCACACCATTGAATCCCTTGTACACATGAAGGAAGTGAAGGGCCATGGCGCCGAAATAGTTCATTGCTATGATCATCGTTTCATCGGCATGCCTGATCCTGTCTCCGTCTGGATCGAGAATGACGCCAAGCCTGTAACGGGCACTACCTGCCGCCAGCAGCCGTCTGACCTCCTTCATGTTGGCATCCGACGGCTCCGGCGCCACTCCGCCGAAAAGTGGGTCATCCTCGGTACGGAGATATTTAATCTTTTTGCTTTCGCCAATTATTCGCTGTATACGCCCACGGGTTGAACCATGCACGTTGTCTATGCATATCAGGCAGTCTTCATCATTGATAAATGAGCGCACCCGGTCAAGATCGATCGTCTTTCTCTGCTCAAGAAACCTTATATAAAGCTCTGTCAGATCGATCTCATCGACCTTGTCAGGTTCAGCCGCTGCTATCGTTGTATCGTCCTGCATGAGAGCATTGGCTATAGACTCGATCCTTGCCGTGATCTCCGGGCCGGCAGGCCCGCCGTCGGATGGATTGAATTTGAAGCCTCCATAGTTGGCAGGATTATGAGAGGGCGTTAGATTTATCGAACATGCGGCATCGAGCATTTCGATGGCTGCCGAAAATTCCGGGGTCGGTGCCTCGCCTCCATACCAGGTCCTGATGCCTTCCCTCTGGAGAAGTCCGATGACCTGACGGGCGAACTCAGGGCCGAGCAGCCTGTTGTCATGCCCGACGATCACGCCCCTTCTTTTTATATCATCAAAGCTCAAAACCCCCATCGCCTTCATTACATCGGGGGCGCCCTCCCTGAACATGCGGATGATCGCCGTGGTGACCACCCTGACATTATTCATGGTGTAATCCGTTCCTATCTCGCCGCGCCATCCGGATGTGCCGAAGACTATTTTGGCCGGTTCTTTGTTTGTCCGGGCGAATGTTTCTATTGTGCTGGTCAGGCCCCTGTTAGCCTCCACATCAGAGAGTATCTCCTTCCAGCAATCAGCCGCGTTTTTAAACCGTCCTACCATCATACCTCCCATAAATGAAGCTTACAGTTCCCGCCTTTCCCACTTTTCTCGCATACCTAACATATCCGGTTTTACTCCCGTGCAACCGGGATATTTATCAAACTATATATTATCATATACAATATTCAAGCCTGCATAACTATGTCCCTGTCAGGGACTTTTTGCGAACGCTTAAGGTATCATTATCTCTATGATAATCTCGGTGATAGGCGCAGGTTCATGCAGCAGCGACATTTATGAGATAGCCGTAGAGACCGGGAGGCTTATAGGAGCCGCAGGTGCTGTTCTCGTTACAGGCGGCCTCGGTGGTGTCATGGAAGCCGCATCAAAAGGTGCTAAAGAGGCGGGCGGTACAGTCGTAGGCATCCTGCCAGGCACAGCCAAAGAGGACGCAAACCATTTCATCGATATA
>CAZZGC010000067.1:0-13450 GCA_964653915.1 uncultured Thermodesulfovibrio sp. | reverse complement strand
CGGCACATCAGTGCAGACCTTCTTCTTCCAGAAGGCCAAGGAACAGCAGGACAATGTAACCCCCCTCTCGGAAGAAGATTTCCGGTATCCCGGTCCGAAACCTCAGAGCCGTGTCGCCGCGCTCGTACTAATGGCCGATGCGGTCGAGGCCGCTTCACGCGTTCTTACTGACACATCTCCCGCACGTGTCTCCATGCTCGTTGACAGGATAATCAACCACTGCTTCATAGACGGCCAGCTCGACAACTGCGAACTGACATTCAAGGATATACGTGAGATACGCAGCACGTTTGTGTATCTGCTGACAAGCATGTACCACAAGAGAATCAACTACCCCGGCTTCGAAATGGGAAATGAAGGTATTGATAACAAACCGCCAAAGGTATCTGTCTCTGAATAGAGACAGAATATTAAAGGCTGCGGGCGACATCCTCTCCTGTTTGAATCTTCAATCGGCTGAATTGAGCATCCTTCTTGTAGGAGACAGGAAGATGAAGGAACTCAACCGCATATACAGGGGAAAGGACGGGACGACCGACGTCCTGTCCTTCGAGGCGGGTATACCTGTCAGCGCCGGCGAAAGCGGGATGATTCTCGGCGACATCGTCATAAACGTCGCCAGGGCGGACGAACAGGCAAGAGCACGCGATGTCGGCATTTATGAAGAGATTAACCGTCTTCTCGTCCATGGGACGCTTCACCTGACCGGCTACGACCATGAGGTCTCGCCGAAGGAGGCACAGCGAATGTCACGGAAGGAAAGGAAAATACTCGATGCCCTTGAGAAAATGGCTACATAGCGCCAACCACGCGATTGAAGGAATTCTGCATGCCGCCAAGACTCAACGGCATATGCTCTATCACTTCTATGCCGCCATAGTTGTGCTTGTAGGCAGTTTTGTTCTGGGGATAAGCTGGGTCGACTTCACAATTCTTGTTGTACTTGTCACGCTTGTGCTGTCGGTAGAGATGATCAATACGGCAATAGAGGCGGTAACCGACTCTATTTATACGGATTATGACCCTAAGGCAAAGGCGATCAAGGACATCGCAGCGGGAGCGGTACTCATAACAGCTATCGGTGCCGCTGTGATAGGCTATGTCATACTCTACGAACCGGTGAAAAATTTCTTCTATGGCGGCCTAAAAGTGGCAAAGCATGCAGGGTCCGACGTTGCGATAGTCTCGCTAATTGTGGTTCTCATTCTTGTTGTACTGGCCAAGGCATTCTTCGGCAGGGGAGAACCTCTCCGGGGTGGCATGCCCAGCGGTCATGCTGCGATATCTTTTTCAATATGGCTGGCGGTCACTCTGATCAGCGAGAGTTTTATTCCCTCCATACTGGTCCTGATACTTGCGGTGATGATCGCGCAGAGCCGCGTCAACGTAGGTATCCACAAGCCCCTGGAGGTGGTCCTCGGAGCGCTTCTGGGTCTGACCGTGACTTTCTTCCTCTTCAAGATCTTCTCCTGAAAGATGTATAATTGTGGTAAGCAGTAAGTTGTAGGGGATAAGTTAAGGGAAGATGATTATTAGAAATACCTTTCCATTCACTTATCACATACCACTTATCCTTTAACTCCATACTCCAACTTTGATTTTTTCACGCCTTTTTTTATATCTTTTATAGGTATGTCAACTCTGCTTGATAAGCTCAATCCCTCTGTCGAAAGGAGATTTCTGATCCTGATAGCCGGCGGTCTATGGCTGATTGTCGGCATCATGCTCTGCAGCCTTGCCTCTCAGTGGCTTACGAACACTCCGGGGGGAGAGGCCCTGATGCTGGGACTTTCCGGAATAGTCCTGTCACTTTTCATTTATCACTTCGGCTTTATGAAGCTCGTGAAAAAAAATGCCGGAAGAATCATAGATATGCAGGGCAAAAGATGCGTGTTCGCCTTTCAGCCGTGGAGAAGCTATCTTGTCGTCATAATCATGATCCTTCTCGGTGTCACTCTCAGACACTCCCGACTTTCCAGAAACATTCTTGCTATCATATATACCGGATTTGGGCTGGCAATGATCCTCTCAAGTCTCAAATATTTCTGGATCTATATGAAGCATGTCGGAAAAATTTAACCGATCCTCTGCCGAGATTGATTTTTCCTGTGCCGATTTGTAGAATATTAGACTGGAATCCGGACGGGAAAATTGAGCATATCCATGCCGGAAGAAGGAGATCACGATGACATATACAACTTACCGCCCTCACAATAAAAAACGGAAGAGGACACACGGCTTCCGGACGAGGATGAGCACACGCGCCGGCCGCCAGGTAATCAAGAGAAGGCGTTCGAAAGGCAGAAAGAGGCTTTCGGTTTAGCCTGCGTCTTCACCGGGCTCTGTATTCTGGATGTCATACCAATTCAGTAATTCATCGGAAAAAGTTTCTGAAAGTGCTTTATTGCCGCTGTCTGCGGTGATCGTGTTTTGAGATGGCAAAGACAGCTATTATTTATATCATAAATACATACCGTGCATTCCTGTCTCCATTCCTGCCGGATTCCTGCAGGTTCACCCCAACTTGCTCGGAGTACAGCATCGAGGCTATAAAGCGTTTTGGTCTTTTTAAGGGATTCTATCTGTCACTGAAGCGCATAGCAAAATGCCATCCGTTCCATCCAGGCGGTTATGACCCTGTAAAGGAAAGGGGGGCGTGATGGACAAAAGAACGATCCTTGCAGTAGCTCTCTCATTGGCGGTGTTGATGGGCTGGTCAATATTTTTCCAGAAGAAACAGGTCCCCCAATACAAAAAGCCTGCTCAGGGCACTGCACCCGCACCTGCTGCTTCTCCTTCAGATCAGAAAACCCCGCCTGCTAAGAAAGAGGCTGCGTTGCCTGCAACGCCTTTAGAAAAGCCCATGCCGTCCACCCTGCTTAGCGGCATCAGCGGTGAAGATGTAGTAGTTGAAACCGATCTGTACAGGGCCGTTTTCACGACCGGGGGTGCCGTTTTAAAACACTGGGAGTTGAAGAAGTATAAGGACAAAAGCGGCAAACCGGTTATTTTGCTAAAAGAGCCGGGCAATATTCCGCCTCTGTCTTTACTGTTGGAGGGGCCTGATCGAATGCTGCCGCAGAAACTGACATTCTCTGTAAATACAAAAAAGATCACTCTCACGTCCGGTGGAAAGGAAAGCGGCGAACTCATATTCAGCTTCAACAACTCAGGCATATTAATCAGAAAAAAGCTCGTTTTCTACAATAATTCTTATAAGGTCGATCTGTCTATTGAAACAGAAAATACGCCTTCTTTCCTGTTGCCCTTGGGTACGTCGATGGGCATTTTTGACAAGAATGGAAGCAGCCGTGCTCATAGCGGCCAGGTTGTGCTTCTGAATATGGACAAGGAAAATTTTACCGAAAAATCAGGCGACAAGTTCATGACCGGCAACATAAACTGGATCGCGCAGGAGGATCTGTATTTTACTGCCGCAATGGTTCCACAAACCACGATAGAGGGCGCAAAATTCTGGAAAGAGGCGGGGGAGTCCGAGATCGCCCTGAGCCTGAAGCCCGGAAAGCACTCTTTTCTCTTTTATGCAGGGCCTAAAGAGTATGACAGGTTGAAGCAGCTCAATGTGAAGCTGGAACATATAATTGATTTCGGATGGTTTTCGATTATAGCCATGCCTCTTTTCTGGGTGCTCAAATTCTTCTATAAATACATAGGCAATTACGGATGGTCCATCGTCATACTAACGATTCTCGTGAGGGTGCCTTTCATTCCGATATTGAACAAGAGTCAACAGTCGATGAAGAAGATGCAGAAGATTCAGCCGTTGATGGCCGAACTCAAGGAAAAATACAAAAACGATCCACAGAAAATGCAGAAAGAGACGATGGCGCTCTACAAAAAATACAAGGTTAATCCTGTGGGCGGCTGTCTGCCGATGCTGCTTCAGATTCCGGTCTTTATCGCGCTGTACAATGTCCTGCTGCAGGCAATCGAGCTAAGGGGTGCGCCTTTTGTTTTCTGGATAACGGATCTTGCATCCAAGGATCCCTATTATATACTCCCGGTTGTTATGGGTCTTACCATGGTTATTCAACAGAAAATGACGCCGAGCGCAATGGATCCCAAGCAGGCAAAGATGATGATGCTGATGCCCGTCGTCTTCACTTTCATGTTCCTTACCTTCCCTGCCGGCCTTGTAATTTACTGGCTTGTAAACAATGTACTCGGAATTATCCAGCAATACTTCGTAAATAAAAAAGCCACGGCCTGACCGGTATACCCATATCGGGTATGTGATAAGTGATATCTGGTAAGTCAGTGGAATAATAATATTATATAAATTAATTTCCTTTTACTTAACTCTTACCACTTATCTCTTAACTCCAATCCCAAATCTGCTAAACTATATTTCATGAGCAATGACGATACAATAGCCGCTATCGCTACACCTCCAGGCAAGGGAGGCATAGGGATAGTGCGAATCAGCGGAGATCAGGCAATAGCGCTGGCTGATCGGATATTCCTGGCATCCGGGGGGCGGAAACTCTCGGAATCGCCGTCCCACAAAATCCATTACGGACATATTGTCGATCCCTCATCGGAAGAGATCGTTGATGAAGTGCTCGTATCGATTATGAAAGCCCCCCGCACTTACACCCGTGAAAATACAGTAGAGATAAACTGTCACGGTGGTCCATTGCCTGTCAGGCGCGTACTTGAATTAGTAATTAACAACGGAGCCAGGCTTGCGGCTCCCGGTGAATTCACCCGCCGGGCATTTCTGAACGGCAGAATTGACCTGTCCCGCGCCGAGGCGGTAGCAGATGTGATAAACGCCCTTACAGACCAGGCAAGAAAGGCGGCTGTCGAACAGTTACGCGGCTCTCTCTCAACCCGGCTCACTGCTCTGAGGGACGAAATGATTAACCTGACAGCCCATGTCGAGGCACATATCGATTTCCCGGAAGACGACATAGAGTCTGTTGACCTGGAAGAAATCAAAAGCAGGACAGACAGCATAATCAATCAGCTGCGCGAACTCGTGGATGGCTCAAGAAACGGGGTCATCCTGCGCGAAGGTGTCAAGACCGTTATTACAGGAACTCCCAATGTGGGGAAATCATCCCTTCTCAATGTCCTTCTTCAGCAGGACCGTGCGATCGTAACAGAGATTCCTGGCACAACACGGGACATCATAGAAGAATGCATAAACATAAAGGGCATACCTGTCAGAATAATAGACACAGCCGGAATCAGAGACGCCGGTGACAGGGCGGAACTGGAAGGCGTCCGGCGAAGCCTCTCGGCCATGCGTGAAGCAGACCTCGTCCTCTTTGTCCTCGATGGAAGCAGGGAACTGACGGAAGCAGAACGGGTGATGATAGAAGACATCGATCCCCGGAAGACAATCATTGTTATCAACAAGTCGGACCTTCAAAGGTCTCTCAGTCTTAATGCTTCCGGTATGACAACAGTGGAGGTCTCGGCCAAAACAGGTGCCGGGATATCCGGGCTTAAACAAAAGATCGCGCAGTGCATTCTCCACGGGGCTGCAGAATGTCCGCCCGGACTTGTCACAAATGTTCGTCATGTACATGCCCTTGAACAGGCGCTCAGCGCTCTTAACCGCTTCAGCACAGCTCTGGAAAGGGACACACCGCCGGAGTTTCTGTCGGTTGAACTGCACGATGCGCTTCAGGCACTGGGTGAGATAGTGGGCATCACAACGCCTGATGAAATACTGGACAGGATCTTCAGCAGTTTCTGTATCGGAAAATGAACAAGATGCGACAGGTCAGAAAGGTTCTCGTGCTAACGCTGGTGCTGAATGTATCCGTGGCATCGGCAAAGATTCTCTATGGATACTTCATAGGTTCGATAAGCATGCTGTCCGATGGTTTTCATTCCTTCTTCGACGGGACATCGAATATAATCGGACTTGCCGGAATATGGATCGCTTCGCATCCCCCTGATGAAACACATCCCTACGGGCACAGAAAGTTCGAAACCCTCTCCACGATAGCGATAGCCGTGCTTATTTTCGGTGCCGGAATAGAGATTCTCAGAAGGGCATATGAGAGGCTTGACAGTCCAACGCATATAGATGTCACCATTACAAGTTTCATAATCATGGGTATTACGCTGACCGTAAATGTATGGGTCATGTTATATGAGTCACGTAAAGGGAAAGAACTCAAAAGCGATTTCCTTATGGCTGATGCCCTGCATACTCAGACTGATATCTATATATCCCTGTCTGTTGTCATCAGCCTGGTCGCTGCAAAGGCCGGCTATTACATAGTGGATGTAATAGCCGCATTTGTCATTACTATCTTCATTGCCAAAATGGGCTTTTCGATCCTGAAGACCGCTGCAGATGTACTGACGGATGCCGCATGCATGGATGCCGCAAAGATCAGAAATGTGGTAATGGGTATCGAGGGAGTCAAAGAGTGTCACGGCATCCGGACACGGGGCAGGGAAGATCACGTAAATATAGACCTGCATGTAATGGTTGATCCCGAAATAAAAACAAGGGAATCACACGGCATAGCCCATGATGTCGAGGATCAGGTCAAGCGTGAATTCCCTGAAGTTAAGGATGTAGTTATTCATATAGAGCCTTACAGACTGAAAAGGAAAAGATATCAGAATTGATATAAATTTGTTATACTTAACTTCATTCTTATTCTGAAAGGAGTGCATCATGCCGTTTCCTGTTCACAGGCCGAGGAGGCTCAGAAAAAATCTCACAATACGCCGTATGGTCAGAGAAACTTCGCTTTCTGTGTCGGACCTGATCTACCCGATGTTCGTTACTTTCGGCAGGGGAGTGAAAAAAAAGATATCGTCCATGCCGGGATGTTTTCAGTTCTCGGTAGACGGCATCGTCAAAGAAGCGGAAAAGGTGCATAAGCTCGGTATCCCTGCAATCATACTTTTCGGCATCCCCGAGCACAAAGATGAACGCGGCTCCGGAGCATACAGCCCCAGGGGTGTCGTACAGAAGGCGATCAAGGCCGTAAAGGACAGGCTGCCGGACCTGCAGGTCATCACGGATGTATGCATGTGCGAATACACAAACCATGGTCATTGCGGCGTTATAAAAAAAGGAGAAGTGCTCAATGATCCGACTCTCCAGCTCCTTGCTAAGGAAGCACTTTCTCATGCAAGGGCAGGAGCGGACATGGTCGCGCCCTCCGACATGATGGACGGCAGGGTGGCTGCCATCAGGGATATCCTTGATGCAAATGGCTTTGAGGAGATCCCCATCATGAGTTATGCAGCAAAGTATGCCTCCGCCTTTTATGGTCCCTTCCGGGAGGCCGCTGAGTCAACCCCTTCATTCGGTGACAGAAGATCGTACCAGATGGATCCCGCAAACAGGCGGGAGGCTCTGAAGGAAGTCGCCCTCGATATAGAAGAGGGGGCTGATATCGTGATGGTTAAACCCGGCCTCAGTTATATGGATATTATTTCGGACGTAAAGGAATCGTTCGATCTGCCGGTGGCCGTCTATAACGTGAGCGGTGAATACTCGTTGGTAAAGGCAGCTGCAAAGATGGGCTGGATAGATGAAAAGAAAGTGATGATGGAAATCCTTACGTCATTCAAGCGCGCAGGCGCCGATCTCATTCTTACCTATCACGCCATTGACGCTGCCAAAGAATTGAATGGATAGTAATAAGGCATGCAGATCAGGCTCACATCCGGCAAAACTATCGAAACCGCTGACGGTATTTCCATACTTGAGGCGCTGAACCGCGCCGGGGTATTTCTTACTTCGTCATGCGGGGGTAAAGGCACCTGTGGAAAATGCAGGGTACAGATCCGATCAGGCTCCGCCGAAAGAAAATCCACGATCAGGCTCTCTCCGGAAGAAGTTGAGAACGGTATGGCGATAGCCTGTCAGACCTTTCCGCAAACAGATATAGAAATAGATATTCCCAAAGAATCGGTGCTTGTTGTGGAAGGCAAGATAGCCACCGGGAGAGCCGATGATCTGCTGCAGATGCTTGCTGAATTCGGTGTTCCGGTTGAGCCTGTCGCTCAACGGCGGCTTCTCAGACTTCCTCCCCCTACCCTTGATGATAATATCAGCGATATGGAACGGCTCAAGAGGGAACTGTTCAGCCAGGGTCTCGGTTGCCTCCGCATACATTTCAGAACGCTCCTCGGTCTTGCCCGTACCGCAAGGGAGAAAGACTGGGAGATTACTCTCAGCACTTTTCATACAGAAGACTGCTTTGAGATAATAAACGTCTTCTCCGGCAACAGGGAGCAGCCGTCCTACGGCGCTGTTATAGACATCGGCACTACAACGATCGTCCTGTTTCTGGTCGAACTCCAGACAGGCAGACTCGTTGACGTCGCATCTACGTACAATTCCCAGATAAGGTTCGGTGACGATGTAATCAACCGTATAGTCAACGCGACTGAACATGGCAGACTGCATGAAATTCAGGACGCGGTCATATCCGACGTAAACGGAATGGTGCAGATTCTTGCGGGCACTCATGATATAGACAAGAACGATATCGACTGTATCGTGATCGCGGGAAATACTACCATGACACATCTGTTTCTGGGTCTTGATCCCGCCTCGATCAGAGAGGAACCATACATACCGACGGCCAATACATTTCCTGTGGCCTATGCAGGAGAGACGGGCATAGTGGTAAACCCCAACACACCAATTTATACGGTTCCGTGCGTAGCCAGTTATGTTGGCGGCGACATAGTGGCAGGCGTACTTGCCTCCCGCCTTCATGCAAGCGCAGAGACAAGCATCTTCATCGACATAGGCACAAACGGCGAGATTGTCCTGGGCAACTCCGAATGGCTCATGTCCGCCGCCTGCTCCGCTGGGCCCTGTTTCGAAGGAAGCGGCATAAAACACGGAATGCGTGCTACGGAGGGCGCCATAGAAAGTATAGCCATCGATCCGGTTACAAAAAAATTAAGCGTGCGTGTCATTGGCGATGCAAAGCCGATGGGGATCTGCGGATCAGGCATGATCGATGCGATCCCGGCCATGTTCCTTGCAGGCATTCTTGATCAAAAGGGCAGACTGGTGAAAGGTTCGTCAGACAGGGTGAGAGAGGGCGATGACGGGCCGGAGTTTGTCATCCACTACGGTGAGGAGAAGGACATCTTTCTCACAGAGCCTGATATAGAAAACATAATCAGAGCAAAGGCGGCCATTTACGCCGGCTTTACAACTCTGCTCGGCGAAGCGGGGCTGACATTTGATGATGTAAGCAGGGTCTATATTGCCGGAGGTTTCGGCAAGTTTCTTGATATCGAAAAGGCTATTATTCTCGGAATGCTTCCGGAGATACCGAAAGAGCGTTTCCTGTATCTCGGCAATACATCCATTAAAGGGGCCTATCTCTGCGCCGTGTCTTCGAAACTCAGAGAGCAGGCTGAAAAGATTGCGGGCATGATTACATATATAGAGCTGTCCGTATCCAGTTCATTCATGGATCAATACATGTCCGGACTGTTCATCCCCCATACCGATATCGACGCCTTTCCTTCAGTAAAAAAACTCCTTCAGGACATGGCCTGAAGCCACCGCCTGCCCCCAGACTCTTAACTCCAGACTCCAACAACAGGCTAAAGATATGTCACCCGCATCCCGATAAGAAGGCAAACGTACTATATATATAATTATGTATAAAGAGAGGGATGTGTATACCATGGCCGACATCCCCCGGAACCGGCAATGAGAAAGAAAAAACTTGGTGAGATACTCATCGATGACGGGCTGATTACTGAAGAACAGCTCGACAACGCCCTCACAATACAGAAAGGGAAAAACAAGAAGATCGGCAAAGTCCTGATCGAACTCGGCTATGTAACCGATGTGCAGGTAGCTGAATCCCTGACCAAACAACTGTCACTCCCGCTCGTTGACTGCAACAACTACGAACCTGACCATGAAATCCTTTCGTTGATTCCACGGGAGGTTGCCGAACGCAAGGTGGTTCTGCCCCTCGAACTGAAAGGAAAAAACCTGCTGATCGCGATGGCAAACCCCCTCGACTGGGAGACGATAGAGGACCTCTCTTTCGAGACCGGTCTTAAGATTTCGGTAGCCATATCCTCCGAGCAGAACATCATGAATGCTATTGAGCATTTCTACGGTGTTGCCGACGAGACGTGGGATGTCCTGAAGGAACTCCCGTCATATGAAGATGTAGAGTTCGTCAAGGAATCCGACGAAGATGACGCCCAGTCCAGTTTTCAGTCACTGTATCAGAACAGCGAAGCCCCTCCGATCGTCAGGCTTGTGACGATGGTCATTGCAGATGCGGTTAAGTCGGGTGCCAGCGACATTCATATAGAGCCGCGTGAAAAGAATGTCCAGGTGAGATACAGAATAGACGGAGCACTCAAGAATATACAGACCTATCCCAAGCAGATCCAGGACGCCGTTATATCGAGGGTCAAGATAATTTCCAATCTCGACATCACGAACAGGCGTTATCCCCAGGATGGAAGAAGCGCCCTGCGACTCGAGAACAAGAATGTGGATCTCCGAATATCCACGCTGCCGTCGGTTTACGGTGAAAAGATCGTTATCAGGCTGCTCGATGCCTCAACAGGGCTGATCCCGCTCAGCCAGCTCGGAATCTCCGATTCAATACTGAAGCCTCTGATCCAGATATTCAACCAGCCGCAGGGGATGCTGCTCGTCACGGGTCCTACCGGAAGCGGCAAGACAACCACTCTGTATTCCGTTCTCCAGCAGTTGAGAAATGAAACCAAAAACATAATCACTCTCGAAGATCCGGTAGAGTACAAACTCGCGGAGATCACCCAGGTAGGCATCAACGACAATATAGGTTTCACATTTGCCAATGCGCTGCGTTCGGTGCTGCGGCAGGACCCGGATATCGTAATGGTTGGTGAGATCCGGGACCTCGACACCGCTGAGATTGCTGCCAGGGCCGCCCTGACAGGGCACTTCGTTCTGAGCACGCTCCATACCAATGATACGATAGCAACCATATCCCGCCTCATCGACATCGGACTCGAGCCGTTTCTCGTTACATCGGCCGTCTCCGGCGTCATTGCCCAGAGGCTCGTAAGAAAGATCTGCTCTGAATGCAAGACAGAGGCGCCGCTGCCGGACGATGCGGACCGTTATGGCCTGCCGCTTCCCGAGAAATACTATAAAGGTCAGGGATGCGCCAGATGCAATGGTACCGGATACAAAGGCAGGATAGGAACCTACGAACTTGTGACCATGGATACCAGACTCAAACGCCTGATTTCAAAAGGCGCGTCAGAAGACGACCTGTGGGAAGCCGCCATCGAGTCCGGCACAAGGACGATGTTCGAAGACGCCTGGTCCAAGATGATAGAGGGAGAAACAACGATCGAGGATATTATCTCGAGAATCCCCTATCCATCGGTACTGCTCGGCGTGGGGCGCAAGCACAAAAAAGATAACAAAAAGGCTCTCGTCTTTGACAGCGATGAAGAGGAAATCCAGGTAATAAGAGCAACCCTCGAGACCAGCGGATACGAGGTTATCCAATCTTCAAACGGAGAGATGATTGAGCTGGCCAGG
The DNA here is from genome assembly GCA_964653915.1 of uncultured Thermodesulfovibrio sp. Taxonomy (GTDB): domain Bacteria; phylum Nitrospirota; class Thermodesulfovibrionia; order UBA6902; family UBA6902; genus CAZZGC01. Next base: position 1,908 of record CAZZGC010000067.1, on the reverse strand, counting down.
CAAGAAAAACCTGCCCTTATTATCATCGATAACAGCGAAGACAGGATCAACATGCTCAAGGAGGTAAGGAACAGCGATCAGATTGCTCTCACTCCGGTGATCTGCCTTTCCGACATAGACCGCAAGGATAGCGAAGATGACGGATACAAAAGGGGTATCAACGATTTTGTTTACAGACCGATTGATCCGCAGAAGCTGCTGTTTTCCGTAAAGAGAGTCACGAATCCAATATAATAGAAAAGTCGGAACAGGCCCTCTTTTTCAAAGAGGGGAATAATGCATCTTGAAAAATCTAACAACTTGATTACACGAAGAGCCTGTCAAATGTTCATAAAACCGGCCTTATGACCTTGAAACGTTTTCCCTTCCTCTCTGTGCGCCGCCTTCTCTTCCTTGATTCGCGAATATACATCTCCTTTTCTTCCGGATAAATCTCGAAAAGTTCACTCCAGAATCTGATGGAGTTGGCTATGTATTTCGGATTGTAAAGACGCGCCGGTCTCCCTATCAATGGGCATGTGTCCTTGTCTCCTTCCGCATACATAAGCCCTTCGACATCTCCCTGCCTGTTTACATAGGGCTCAAACGGATAGATCCGGCAGTTGAACGATCTCATCGAACGGCGGCAGCCGGATGGTCCCGGGCAGTTCGCAAAAACGTAGTAGGTCTCAGACTCATCGATGAACTTTTTCACCTCCGGATTCCGCTTTGATGCCCTTTTCCAGAACTTGCCGCGCTCCCTGTGCCAGTGGTATTCCTCATGAAACAGCACAGGTACAACATTGTCGTTTTCACAGCACTTGGGGATGCCGCCGTTTTCAGGCGCACAAAGCGTTCCGCAATCGAAATCAAGCATGCGAACAGACAGGAGCCTGTAAAACTTTTTCAGCAGTGCCTCGTTTATTCTCTTTTTCCTCGGCATGATTGTTCTCCATATACCTCACAAAAAAATGCTTCACAACTTCTACTTTTAATTTTCAATGCAGCTAGTGGAGAGCGCCCGGAAAAGATTTTCTGCGATATGAGTTATTCGGGCCGCTCACTCTCCGGCAGTCTGTTCACATGCAGCGGCAGCGAGGCCTCCTGTCTTCCGTCAACCGCCAGGTCTACGGAATACTCCCCGAAGGCCGCAAACTTCAGGCCGTGCAGATTTATAACAATGTTTGTGGCAACGGAAGACACCCCCGCGCCACTGAAACTGATATCGCCCCTCGTCTCAAAAGGTTTTATGACGGCGTTTCCGTCGGCATCCACAATATTGATCCTTATTGTATGACCGCCCTCTTCTATCTTCGAGAACCGTATCCGTGCAGCTACTGAACAGGACGGGTGAACAACCGGAACAGCCTTTGCCCAAATAGCGTCAAACGTTCCAAGAATATTCAGTTTCCCGTTATAGTCGGTAGCTGCATCACAGAGCACAAAAAGCTCAACTTTCATCCTTACCTCCATCGGCCAGCGGATCAGGGCCGAATCTGTTCTCTCCCTGCGTTCCCGGCAGGAAGCCGTTTTCTATCAAAGCCCACACCGGCCCGACAATTGGTACAAAGTTAATAAGAATCCAGAGTGCGGATTTGTCGCGGTCATGCCAGCGCTTTGCCTGTACAGCAAGGCTGGGCCACAATATCCACAACATGAACAGCACCTGTTCCTTGCTCATATGTTCCGCATCATAGGAGATGCCGGTGAAGATACCGAGAAAGATCGCCCCGGCAAAAACGCAGAGGTTGAATATCCAGAAAGGCTTGCGGTGAATCCTTCCGCGAAATGAAAAGAGCATCCATGCCCAGTCGGATTTTCTCCTTTTAGCTGCTTCAGTCATAACAAGTATCTAATCTGATTGATCACAAATCACTTACCTCATACCACATACCTCTTAACTCTATACTCTAAACTCTTGACTCTAAC
>CAZZGC010000066.1:0-13564 GCA_964653915.1 uncultured Thermodesulfovibrio sp. | reverse complement strand
ATGCCCCGTCGCGGCCCCACATGTAGGAATATGTATCTCTTCCAAAACGGACTATGTCCGAGTCATTTGCAGCAATTATTGCTCCGCGGTTGTCTATCTGGGTTCTCAGAATTAGGAGGCTCCTGTTGAAGACATCAGTTACAGTCCTGGGAAGATCTCCAAAAGATCTGGATTCTTTTCTTACCCATGCTCCCCAATAGTCAGACGTTCGCTTGATTAGTTCTCCGGCGGTCTTCTCTATTACCTTTCTGTTGAGTTGAGCCACCTCATTGTAATGCGTGCCTGCCGCGATCCAGTAAGAGCATTCCGCCGTTCCACCTGCCGGTAGATTAAGCCTTATCCCTATCACAGAGTCAGCAGAGCCCCAGGATATTAGATTTCCGCTGAGTTCACCGTCTTCGGCATCTTTCCAGGTGCCCTCGCTTCCCGGCCCCTTTTTATCACCACATGTAAAGCAATTCACACCACATTGGCCGCTTTCGCAATAATTAATGAGAAAATATCTATTGGCTTTGTAGTGTATTATCGAACGGGTTCGGGGATCAAAATATGCCGTGTCGCCGATGTCATTGCCATAGATATGGAAGTCATGGCAGAAGAACAACCTCACCTGCCGCTCGCTGTCAAGCAGGTTCTTTACCTCGACTTTCTTTATATATACATTCATATCCACATCGATCACGTCAGAGCAGCGCAGTTCCAGCCCCGCAGCCTCATTTTTCAGAAAGACCCTGGTAACGAGGCTGTTATCGTGATACCTCAGGTCCCTTTTCCACTCAGGGCCCATCCATAAGCAACGACCATCCACCCACACCCCGAACCGGAACGGGTCTCCCTTTGAATGGTTCTCCTGTCCAACGAACGGGAAATACACATCACGAATCTGATAATCCAGATCGAAATTGAAGAGCAGATTGCCGTTGCTTACAGGGATATCTTTTGGCATGAATTTCTCTTAGTTGGTGGTCCCGCCATGACGGAAAGAACGGAGAAAATAACCGGCCTGCAGGCTGCGGTGGCTGTCCGAAATTCTATGGCCATTGATTATCTCCCTGTATAGTTCCGAATATTTAAAAGCCATACTTGTCATGGAAAAATGATTCCGCACATGCTGCCTGCATTTAGAAGGGTCGATCTCGTCAAGTCTGCCAACCGCCTCCATCATCTCACTCTCAGAATCCACTACAAACCCTGTTTCCCCATTCACCACTATCTCCGGAACCGCGCCTTTACTGAACGCAAGTACAGGCGTACCGCAAGCCATTGACTCGACAGGGACAAGTCCAAATGGCTCACCCCATTGTATGGGAAATAATGTTCCCAGTGCATGCAGATACCACATCTTTTTCTGCTCACTATTGAGTTCCCCGATAAAAATAATCTGTTTGTCGCAGTCCAGCAACGGTTTTATTACTCTTTCAAAATAATTATCACCGATCTCCTGTCTTCCGACATCGACCGAAAGATCGATAACGTCCTGCATACTTTCAAAAAATGCCCTGTCAGCATTCTTATTCTGGATACAGCCTGCAATGATAAGCTTGGAGCCTGTTTTCCTCGCAACTTCTATGGCCTTATCCTGTCCCTTGTCCCGCGTCACCCTGCCGATAGTAAATAAGTAACTCTCTCTTGCAGGTTTTTCTTTAGCAGGGTACTCTTTCAAGTCAATTCCATGGTATACAGCCTTTTCCGTACTAAACAGACTTTTATACTGTCGCTTCTGATACTCGCTTATAGGAACACAATACACATCGGGTGATGAAAGGCACTCATACTGGTGATTGCAGCCTTCCTTTCCCATGATATCTTTTGCTGACACATGAAGCGTCATTACGACCGGCAGATGCATGCTGAAAATTCCATCAGAAATGTACTCAACTGTTTTTGCGTCATGCACATGTATAACATCAATGTCACCTTTTTTCGCCCTGTCCAATGCGTTTGCAAGATGCATATTTATGGTTCTGCGCCGTTCGGGAGTCTCTTTATTCCAATAATCACCGATGCTATGCTCAACAGTCACGTAATGTTCTCCGGAGACCATGGAATCACCTGAACAGGCCACGATAGAGCGGTGACCTAAGCAGTGGAGTCCTTTATCGATATTGCGAATTATCGTCTCTACGGGACCATAACCGAGATCCGGCTTTATCGGCTGGTTCAGTGTTGCCACGTGCAGTACTGTCAGTCGCTCATCTCTTGTCTTCTTTGTCATGGTAAAATTCCTGGAGGAATTCTGTTCCGTTCACTACAATCATACAGTAACCCGGCAAATTGCACAACGCGGAGAAATTGACAACCTATAAAAAGATCGACACATTGCCCCATTGAGGATCGTCTATTTCGATGCCCATGGTCCTTGCCAGCCCCTGAACAGACGAAGATCTTACCCATACTATCTTCCCTTTGAGCACAATCAGCTCACCATCCTCAGGCTCAAAGCTGACCATAACTTCTTCGCCTGCTTCGAATCCGGGATCATCATCGAGGTAATCAGTCAAGACACGTATGCCATTCTCGGACAGGTTATCGACTAAAACAGAATACTTATTGCCGCCACGGGTAAGTACCGCGCTGAATCCGTATGTAATCCTTCGAGCCTTTCTTTTTTCCATAATTCCCCCTTTCAAAAAGCCTCGGCAACTAAGTCTGTCTTATCTGAATAATGCAATCTGCAAGTTCCGGATTCTACGTCCCGCGCCCCAGTAAATCAACATGCTTTTGAGCTATGCCTGCTCTGGATAAATTACTTTGTGCAATGTCCGTATTAAACCTGCCGGGTTTACAAAATGTGTCAAAATAGTTTACAATTAATAATATTATTCTCTCAATAACTTTAACGGATAAAAGTCTCACCCGGATATTTCAATGTCGACCGATGCGTGTATGATATCAGGATCTGGCAATAAAAGACATGTCCCTGACAGGCGCAGACGCCCCACCCCCATGATCAGTAAATACACTTTGCATGGAGGAAGGCGCAAGACAATCAGAAGAGAGACTGACAAGAAGCAGTATCTCTTTGTAGATCTCTACAGTACGCGACTGCTCGTGATCGTAGTGGCCATCCTCATTCTAAGTTGTATCGACGCCGCACTGACACTCGCTCTCATAGACCGAGGTATAGTCCGTGAGGCAAATCCGTTCATGGCTTCGGTTCTTGATTACGGGGTATTGCCCTTTACATTAATCAAGTTCGGCCTGACAGCCTTCGCCCTCATAATATTATGTATTTTCAAAAATGCAAAACTCGCCCGGATAGGTATCCCCGTCGCCATTGAGCTATATATAGCTGTGGTACTGTACGAAAGCTATCTCTATTTCCTGTAGGCATCCTGATTCATGAACTGCTGACCGCCATTCCCTGACTCCATGATTTACTCAACGAGTCCATTTTTTATTGAGTAATAGGTCAGCTCGGCATTGTTCTTCATGCCGGTCTTTTCAAGAATTCTCGCCCTGTAGGTACTGATGGTTTTTACGCTCAACGCCATTTCAGAAGCTATCTCCGAAACGGTCTTTCCCGAAGCGATCATGAGCAGTACTTCAAACTCCCTGTCCGAAAGACCTTCATGAGGCATCTCCCCGGATGGAGACTCTATATGCAACGCCAGTCTTTCCGCCAGTGACTGGCTTATATATCTGCCTCCGGCCGCTATCTTTCTTATCGCCCCCAAAAGTTCATCGGGGGCGCTGTCCTTGGTCAGATATCCTGCAGCACCGGCCTTGAGAGCTCTCACGGCATACTGCTCTTCAGGATACATTGTCAGCACCAGTACCGAGGCGTTTTCATTCCTGAGCCTTATCTCCTTGAGAAGATCGAGGCCGCTCCTGCCCGGCATAGATATATCAAGCAGAATTACATCGCAATCGATGCTTTCCAGTTTAGACAGCGCCTCGGCTCCCGAGCCAGCCTCAGCCACAACCTGCATATCATCTTCCTCTCTGATAATCTGTTTCAGACCTTCACGAACGATAGCATGATCGTCAATGATCATTACCCGTGGCATCGTCTTCTCCTTTTTGTTTTAAGGGGATATCAGCCCTGACAACGGTACCCTTGCCGGGCTCACCTGCAATATATACCTCGCCGCCCAGACTGTAGGCTCGCTCTCTCATCCCCATGATACCGAATGATTTATAGTTGCTGATGCTCGCCTCATCAATACCCTTTCCGTTATCCCTGATCTCCGCGATAATAGCCCCGTCACGTCTCGACAGCTGTAAACTTACCTCCGTAGCCCCGGCATGCCTGAATACATTGGTCAGAGCCTCCTGATAAATTCTGAAGACCGCTGTTGTAACGGCTTTTGTCAGGTCTCCCGGTGGAGTATTTACAATTACGGTACTCTTAATTCCTGTTTTAGACTCAAATTCTTTTGACTGCCAGTCGATGGCATCAAGCAGGCCCAGATCATCCAGAATGCTCGGCCTTAACTCGGCCGTGATTCGCTGCACGGATCTAATCGCAATATTAACCGATTCTGTCATGGCCTCTATCTTCTTATGAAGTACGGCCGGCTCTTCAGTCGTATGCTTGCGCAACCAGTAAAGATCCATTTTCAAGGCCGTTAACAGCTGTCCAAGCTCATCATGTATCTTCCTAGATATGGACTCACGTTCATCCTCTCTTACAGACTGCAAATGCGCCGAAAGGCTGCGCAACCGTCTGCCGGAATCCTCAAGCTTCCTTTCAACCATCCGCCTCTCCTCCTCTATCCCGACTGCTGCAGCAAGTATGCTTAGCACCTTCTCATCGGATGATGTCATCTGATACTCTCCTCTGAACGTAACAGACAGGGTGCCTACCGTCTTTTCACCCAGCCGGACCGACTTGCTGAAGCATGTCCGCAGACGCGGCGCCGGCATATCCGGAACCGTATCTGCATGTAAGTTGTCCTTAAGGTCGTGAATCCTGACTATTTTCTCGTTCTCAGATGCATCGGAATCTGACCAGAAGCAACTTCCCTCTTTTATACGGCACTGCTCCCGGTATTGCTCCGGGATACGTTCCCCTGTAAAAATAGACCCGCCACCCGGACGGCTGTAACAGGCACAGTGTGCACCCAGAAGCCCCCGGCAGAGAAAGGTTACCTTCCTTATATTTTCATCAACATTCGGACCAAAACCAAGAAAACAGTCGTTCATTCTTGTCAGGCGGTCTTCATACCTCCTCATTCTGATACTCACCTCTCTCCAGTACACAGCAATCAGCATAGGGATCGCCCATATATGGAGATTGTGGCGGATCGGATTGTAAATGTCCTTAAAAACGTCGCCCGATGCAAGATTGAAGATCATCAGGAAATCATCCAGAAAGAAAAAAGTAAATGCAACAATGACAGTCAGAGGCACATCCTCCTTCCGTGCTCGCAGACTGACCATCACCGCGACAATCACGAATGAAAAGACTGAGCCGGTGACCCTGAAAGCCATGTCGCCCCAGAACAGACCGAACCTGGCATCATGGTTACTGCTCAGAAAACTGAACCAGGCCGGGGCGGTCACCACATAAAGTGCAGCAGCCATAGTTATGCCTGCTGCAAGATAAATACGCGGGAATGTCTTACCGGCAATATAATATTTAAGAAAAGCGAAACCGATAAGGATGCTGACAGTCATCAGAAAAGCATGCTCGGCTGGGGGATAGTAGTGGTGAAGCAGGTCATGAAATCGGTACCATTTCCACTCTTCAAGATGTACTCCGAACATCAGCATTTCGCTGATCAGTCCTAATGATGAAGCGAAAAAAATAATCCGGTCGCGCTGTTCAGGCTCACGTTTCCATTGCCTGAATGCGGTATGGGCGAGTATGAACCAGAAAAAAGAGGCCAGCAGAAAACGGACAACCTCATTGCCCTGATCACCTCTGCCACCTCCGAACTGTGACAGAATATCAAGAATATCTTCCATAAACAGGACCGGCCGGCATATTAATAAAGCGATATTATATCATCACATTGGCATGCATTTCGCCGGGAGAAGGCAAACATACCCAGCTTATTATGCGACGGATAGTCTCGCAACTATATGAATCCATCCGGCATAAAAGGTTCTCTCAACTCCAGAGACATCTTCCGCCGCATTCCGGCAGGCACTCTGATACATTTCTCAGACCATAGTCTCTGACGAGCTTCCTTAGCATTTCAGACTGCTCTCCGATTAGTGTCATCTTTTTAGAGGAGTTGAAGCAGAACCTATATGCCGAACAGAGGAGGTGAATAAGTGAATCTTCCGGGTCCACCAGTTTTTCAAAATATACGAACAGATGCCCGATATGATAGCTCACTATCATCAGGGCCTCTCTGAGATCCGCCTCCCTGCCGGTTGTCATGTCACCGCTGATTATGAGGATGCCTAGCGGATCTGAACGCCTGAAATGAAAGTTCATCTCAGCCAGCCTCTGGTCAAGGCTTGACTCATGGAGTGATGAATCCTTATTGCTGATCACTTCTGTCATGTCATGAATGGGCTGTGTGATGTAATAATTATTGATAATAATCGAGGCGTCACCAGAAATAACAGCGGGCTGAGTCTGTATTTCTTGTAGGTCTTTATCCTACAAGCTTCGCCTTATACAGAAATCCTCTCAGACAGATGGTCAGTTGTCTCTCTCCGCCGGAGACAACAACGATGGACCCTATACCTGAGGTCAAGAACAATTGACTTGACTTAAGGGATAAAGGTAATCTCTTTAACATGATCAAAACGGTCGCTGCGAACAGAAAGGCATATCACGACTATCATATTCAGGAAACATACGAAGCCGGGATATCGCTTACAGGCACAGAGGTCAAATCCATAAGGGAAGGGCGGGTGAATCTGAAAGACAGCTACGCCCTTATAAAAGACGGCGAGGCATTTCTGCTTAACTGTCACATAAGTCCCTACAAATACGGCAATATAATGAATCACGATCCGCTCAGGACCCGTAAGCTCCTCCTTCACAAGAAAGAAATCAATAAGTTGTCCGGGCTGATCAGCCGGCAGAGCTATACGCTTGTGCCGCTGAAGATATATTTCAGGGAGGGGCGGGCAAAAGTCGAGCTGGGGCTGGCAAAAGGCAAGAGGCAGTATGAAAAACGTGACACTATAAAAGAAAAAGAGGCAAAACGCGAAATAGAGAGGCACATGAAAAAAATGAGATGACCGGCGTTGAAACTACTTGTCTGTCAACGCCACCAGGCCGGGAAGGTTTTTGCCCTCAAGGAGCTCGAGCGCCGCACCGCCACCAGTCGAAATAAAGGAGATGCTCTCTGACACACCTGCCCTGCTGACAGCAAGATCGGTGTCGCCGCCCCCAACAATCGTCAGCGCGTAGGCATCCGCCACTGCATGAGCGATAGAAAACGTCCCTCTTGAAAAGGCATCTACCTCAAAGACCCCCATAGGACCGTTCCAGAGAATCGTTTTGGCACTCTCTATCGCCTCCGAGAAAAGTTTCACCGAAGCAGGACCAATATCAACAGCCTTCCAGCCTCGGGGGATCTCCTGTGTCGTTACCAGCTTCGTCTCGGCGCCCGGCTCAATGCTCTGTGCTATGACACAATCGACCGGCAAATAGAACTTGATACCCTTGGCTATGACCCCCCGCCTGATATCGTTGGCCAGTTCAAGCATATCGTCTTCTACAAGTGATTCACCAACGTTATATCCCATGGCACGCAGGAAGGTATATGCCATTCCACCGCCTACTATCACCTTATCTACCTTGTCTTCGAGATTACGTATTACATCGATCTTGCCCGATACCTTTGCACCTCCAAGGATAGCTACAAATGGCCTCACAGGATGATTCACCACACCCTGAAGATACTCGATCTCTTTCTGAAGCAGAAATCCCGCAGCCGAGGGCAAAAATTTTGTTATGCCTACTACCGAGGCATGGTTCCTGTGTGCGGCGCCAAAGGCATCGTTTACATATATATCAGCCAGCTTTGCCAGTGAACGGCTGAATTCCTGATCATTTGTTTCTTCACCGGGATGAAAACGGAGGTTTTCGAGCAGAATTATGTCCCCCGGAGACATCTTCTCTACCGCGCTTTCAACCTTCGGTCCAATACAGTCGGGAAGGAACGTAACTTCTTTCTTTATCAGACGCTGAAGCCTCCTGGCAATAGTCGCGAGAGTGTACCTGTTATCGGGCCTGCCTTTGGGCCGACCGAGATGGGATGCAAGGATAACCTTGCATCCCTCATCGATCGCATAATTTATAGTGGGAAGGGCAGACCTGATACGCCTGTCATCTGTTATGTTAAGGTTCTCGTCAAGCGGCAGATTAAAATCGACGCGTATAAAAACACGCTTGCCGCTTATATCGATATCCTTTATAGAGAGTTTATTCAGGACTCCCTTGATCGGCAATGAAAACTCGCTGTGCATTCCGGCACCTACCTCTTGCTTTCTATATAGAGCATGAGATCTTTCAGACGGTTACTGTAACCCCATTCATTGTCGTACCATGATAATACCTTGACCATATTGCCTTCGAGCACCTTTGTAAGGGTGGCATCTATGGTTGATGAGTGAGGATCACCATTAAAATCCACTGAGACGAGCGGATCTTCAGTATACTGAAGTATTCCTTTCATGGGACCTTCGGCAGCCTCCTTCAGGGCGGCATTTACCGCCTCGGCGGTCGTCTCCTTCTCCACCTCGGCAACGAGATCAACGACAGAAACGTTAGGAGTCGGCACCCTGATAGCCATACCATCGAGCTTGCCCTTCAGGTGAGGCAGCACCAGACCGACAGCACGGGCTGCGCCTGTTGTAGTCGGTATCATAGAGAGAGCTGCCGCCCGTGACCTGCGGAGGTCCTTGTGAGGAAGATCAAGAATCCTCTGGTCATTCGTGTATGAGTGTATGGTTGTCATCAGGCCCTTCTTTATAGTGAATTTCTGGTCTATGACTTTTGCCATCGGTGCCAGACAGTTCGTTGTGCAGGATGCATTGGAGATTATCTTGTGCTTTGATACATCAAGACTTTCTTCATTGACACCCATGCATATTGTGGCATCGGGTTCCTTGGCAGGCGCTGATATTATCACCCAGCCCGCACCAGCGGAGAGGTGCTTGGATGCGCCTTCCCTGTCCACGAAACGGCCGGTGGATTCAAGCACGACGTCAACTCCAAGGTCCTTCCAGGGCAGTTGAGAAGGATCCGTAATAGCGGTTACGCCTATCTCCCTGCCGTTTATCACGAGGCTGTTCTCTTTAGCCTGTATATCCGCATCTGCTATCCCATGCACCGAATCGTAGCGAAGCAGATGGGCAAGTGTCTTTGCATCGGTAAGGTCATTAATGCCAACCACCTCTATGCCACTGTCTTTCATGCATATCCTGAAAAAGTTTCTCCCTATCCTTCCAAACCCGTTGATTCCAACACGTATTGCCATGGCTTCCTCCTTTGAAAGTAATTTCTGCATTCAGTCAGAAGCAAACGCTCAGACCTCCATCAACTCTTCTTCCTTATGCGCCAGCATCTCATCCACCTTTTTTATGAACGAATCGGTGATCTTCTGAATCTCCTCCAGAGAGCGCTTGGTCTCGTCTTCACTGATATGCTGTTCCTTTTCCATTTTCTTCATCTCTTCGTTGCCGTCGCGGCGGATATTTCTGAGTGCTATTTTGGCCTCTTCGCCACGTTTGTGGACCTGTTTGACGATCTGTTTCCTGCGCTCTTCGGTAAGCTGGGGTATGGCAACCCGGATGATTTTTCCATCATTGTTGGGATTCAGGCCGAGATCTGCCCTCTGGATGGCCTTCTCTATATCCGGGATCGTCTTGGGGTCCCAGGGCTGGATCGTGATAAGCCTGCTTTCGGGGATACTCAAAGTTGCCACATGATTTATCGGTGTCGGCGTGCCGAAGTAGTCAACCATTATCCCATCGAATATCGAAAGCGACGCCCTGCCGGTCCTTACCGCACCGAGATCCTTCTTAAGCGCTTCAAGTGTTTTCTCCATTCTCTCAGTGAGACGCTTCTTGGCTTCCTTCTGCATATGGAATCATCCCCCCTTTACGAGTGTTCCAACCATTTTGCCTTCAAGGATCTTTCTAATGTTGTTCTTCTTCATAAGGCTGAAGACGATTATAGGCAGATTGTTGTCCATGCAGAGTGAAATCGCGGTAGAATCCATAACCCTAAGTCCCCTCTTCAGGACATCGATATAGGTGATCTTCCGGAACATCTTTGCATCCGGATTCTTGATCGGATCACTGTCATAGACACCGTCGACCTTGGTCGCCTTCATGATCACCTCAGCACCTATCTCCACAGCCCTCAGTGAAGCGGCTGTGTCGGTGGTAAAATAAGGGTTACCCGTACCTGCGCCGAAAATCACCAGCCTGTTCTTCTCGAGATGCCTGATGGCCCTTCGCCTTATATAAGGCTCTGCAAGCTCCTGCATCTCTATGGCAGACTGAACCCTCGTGGGCAACCCGTGCTTTTCAAGGGCGTCCTGCAGTGCAAGGGCGTTCAGCACTGTCGCGAGCATGCCCATGTAATCCGCGGTAGTCCTCTCCATTCCCTCGGCACTCGCCTCCAGGCCACGGAATATGTTGCCGCCCCCGATTACAATGGCTACCTGAACCCCAAGGCCCGAAATCCCTTTGAGCTCGTTTGCTATATATTGTACTACCTTCTGGTCAATCCCGAAACTCTTTTCGCCCATGAGCGCTTCCCCGCTGAGTTTCAGCAGGATTCTCTTGTAAGCGGGTTTCCGGGTCTTCTTCATTCTTAGAACTCAGTTGATCTTCTCGCCGAGCTGGAAACGGGCGAATCTCGCAATAATGATATTCTCCCCAAGCTTGGCGATCTTCTCCACGACAAGGTCCTTTATCTTTTTCTTTCCATCAGGGTCCTTGACAAAGATCTGATCCATAAGGCAGTTTTCATTGAAAAACTTCTCAAGTTTGCCCTCGACAATCTTTTCCACCACCTGCGGAGGCTTGTTCTCGACCTGGGCAGCGTAAATCGCCTTCTCTTTTTCGATCACCTCCTGGGGAATCTCTTCTCTCTTTACATATGACGGATTTGCAGCGGCTATATGCATGGCCACATCCTTGACGAGTTCCTGAAAGTCATCGGTCTTGGCAACGAAATCGGTTTCGCAGTTTATCTCAACCAGCACACCGATCTTACCCATATGAATGTAGGAACCGACAAGCCCCTCAGATGCTTCGCGGGACGCCTTCTTTGAGGCCATTGCAAGCCCCCTCTGTCTGAGAATGTCCATCGCCTTTTCGACATCCCCCGCCGCCTCGGTGAGCGCTTTCTTGCAATCCATCATGCCGGCGCCTGTCCGCTCTCTAAGTTCCTTAACAGTCGATGCTGATATGCTCATCCGTTTACTTCCTCCTTTTTCTCCTCTGCTCCTTCCGGATCCGCCCCGGCAGCAGCGGCTGCAACCTCCACCCCTTCGGCCGGCACGCCTTCCGAAGCAGCCTCCACAGCCTCGACGGTCTCCGCCGCCTGTGCAGCTTCAGCCTCTTCCATGCTCTTGTTCAGGATCTCTCTCCCCTCGATAAATGCATCGGCTATTCGGGATGTCAAGAGCCTGATAGAACGTATGGCGTCGTCATTGCCGGGGATCACATAATCCACGATGTCCGGGTCGCAGTTAGTATCGACTAGCGCCACGATCGGGATCGCCAGTTTACGCGCCTCCGCCACTGCGATAGCCTCCTTCTTGGGATCTATCAGGAATACCGCACCAGGCAGGTCATTCATCTCCTTGACTCCGCTGAGATGCTTTTCAAGACGCATCCTTTCGGTCTCGTACTTGGCAACCTCTTTCTTGGTAAGCAGATCGTAGGTGCCATCCTCTTTCATCTTCTCGATGCGCTTGAGTTTTTCTATCCCCTGCTTTATGGTCTTGAAATTGGTGAGCATCCCCCCAAGCCAGCGCTGATTGACATAGAACGCCTGCGCCCTCTGCGCCTCCTCAAAGATCACATCCTGCGCCTGCTTCTTGGTGCCGACGAAAAGCAATGTCTCACCCCTGCTGGCCAGTTCCTTTACAAAGTTGTAGGCCACTTCGAACATCTTTACCGTCTTCTGAAGGTCGATTATGTAAATGCCGTTACGCTGGCCAAAGATGTACTTCTTCATCTTGGGATTCCAGCGCTTCACCTGATGCCCGAAATGGACTCCGGCCTCCAGAAGCTCTTTCATTGTTACTACCATGGATACCTCCTCAGTTTTTCCTCCGTCCTTCCTCTCCGAATCCCCTGACGGGGCACCGACAGAGAGGCTGTTGGATGGACGTGTGTGTTGGCCGGCAATCACCACCGGCTTCAGATACAGTATAAGACTATCACAACGGCAGAAATTATTGCAATAAATAAATGACGAGGGTGATCGTGGGAAATGAAATTTCAGACGTTATCCTTTTCGGATGCCACGGAACTTATCGATATATTCTCTTTGACCGCAAAGATGCCCCCTATTACAACAGTCGATCCCATCGCAACGAGCCATGCAACTATCCCGTAACTGAGAGCTACAGCCTTCTGGACTCCAAAAATGCCATGCAGTGCAGCGACACATCCAAGATGATACGATCCTAGAAAACCCGGTGTAGGCGCTACGGTTATGAATATCGCAACCACCAGACAGAGAATAATAAGAGACTGCACAATTGGAAGCTGGCCCTGTATATCGAAGGCATAATAAATTGGATAATATGTAACAATGAAAGTCCCCCATATCATGAAAGAGAGCGCAACGGTGGCCATGAACCCTCGGGGATCCCTTATGATGCTCAGACCTTCCGTGAATGACTTAACCAGGTGCATCAACTTCTCTTGCCATTTTGATGGAAGAGGCGTTATAAATGTCCCGATGATTTTCATCGCAACATCATTCCGGTATTGCAACAGCACCGAGAAGGCAAAGATCAATATACAAAGCGCAAGACTCGTAAGTCCGAAAACCCTGACTTTCGAAACCATATCAAATGAACCGTCACCTTTGACAAAGACATCGGGCATGAAGATCAGCACCCATACAAGAAGCAGCAATACCATGAAAAGATCAAAAAGCCGTTCAATAAAGATGGTGGCAAAAGAGGAACTGAAACTGATACGTTCTTTTCTGCTGAGCAGATATGCCCTTATAAACTCCCCCGCGCGAGCAGGCAACATGTTTGCCATAAAGCCTATCATTAAGGGCGAGAAAAGGTGTACGGTTTTTACATCCTTTACCGTTGCTACGAGAAAACGCCATCTCATCGCCCTCAAAAGGTAACTGACGAGGACCAGCATTATAGCAGGGATGAGATAAATGTAACGTGCCTGCCGCAAGGCTCCTGTCAGCTCATGGATTGACACACCCCTGAAGGCGAAAAACAGCGAAAGGACGATCAGTATCAGGCCAATAAAGAGATGAAGGTGTTTTTTTTGCATTAATGCTCCGGATGGTTATTTATTATAACTTTCATAAAAACACTTAATCAACCTCCCCGCAATCCGCTAATCGACAATCGTCAATTTCGGTGTCATAATACCATTATGGCGGTCAGGTGTTTGAACTGTAAAAAGGACTATGACGTAACCCTTTTCG
>CAZZGC010000065.1:2254-13853 GCA_964653915.1 uncultured Thermodesulfovibrio sp. | reverse complement strand
GGGGAGGATTGGGGGGTACTTACACTCATCAACGATTTTCTGATCAATATTAGAAACATTGTTCAAATATTAAGGGTATATTGGTGTGAAATTAAAAAAACAGCAGGATGTATGTGAAGTCAGGTCGGTCGATGAACTGAAGGTAAGGGCTGTCAAAGAGGCGATGCCTCCCGAGGAAGACATTTACAGCTTATCGGAAGTGTTCGGCGTTATGGCCGATTCATCGAGACTGAAGATAATATACGCATTATCTAAAGAAGAGCTGTGCGTATGTGATATAGCGAGTATCCTTGGCATCAGTATTTCGGCAGTGTCACACCAGTTGAGAATTCTGAGAAACATGAGGCTTGTTAAATTCAGGAAGGAGTCAAAAAGGGTCTATTATTCTCTTGATGACAGGCATATCCAGGGTCTCTTTAATCAGGGGCTTGAGCATGTGAAGGAAGGATGAGAGAGTGGGGAAAGAAGTGCGCAGTAAGCGGTAGGCAGTAAGCAGTATGGGCATGGCGGTGCCATGCCCTGAAGCGCGAAAAGCGGGAAAGGACAGTCGGCAGAAATATGGCTGATATGGAAGATACCAGGCTTCAGATGACAGACAACGCCTGCAGTGATGAAGCAGCGTGTTCATGCTGCGGAGGTGATCTTGAGGAAAAGTCCCCGGCCTGGCTGCGCCGGCAGATTATTACAGGCGGCATAGCGGCAGGGCTTCTTTTGTCCGGCCTGGCTCTTGAGTTTTTTACCAGCCTGAATCTGCTTGCTCAGGCTCTTTTTATCGGCGTTATAGGTGTGGCCGGCATGGATATCCTCAGAAAGGCGGGACGTTCTGTTCTCAAATACAGGCTTGATATCAACTGTCTGATCAGCATCGCGGCAATCGGTTCATTTATCATCGGTCATGGGGAGGAAGGGGCTGCGGTGGTCTTCCTTTTCTTTTTTGCTGAATCTCTTGAGGAGTATGCTGCGGACAGGGCGAAGAAATCGATAACCGGCTTACTGAAGCTCGCGCCTGAAACGGCGAGGATAAAGAAGGATGGAGGGGAAATCGAACTTCATGTCCATGAAGTCAGGGTTGGTGATATTATCGTCATTCGGCCGGGAGAAAAGATTCCGCTTGACGGAAAGGTTCTGAACGGCCATTCATCCGTAAACGAGTCTCCTATCACCGGAGAATCGCTTCCGGCTGAAAAGGCGGAAGGAGACGATGTGTACGCGGGCACTATGAATGAAGAAGGTTATCTGGAAGTCAGGGTCACGAAAAAATCAGGAGATACGATCCTTTCCAGGATTGTCGAACTTGTTGAAGATGCGGAGAGAAAAAAATCGGAAACCGAAAAATTTATTGATACATTTGCCCGTTATTATACCCCGGTCGTTATCGCTATTGCTCTTTCGGTTTTCATTGTTCCTGCCTTTGTACTGGGTTATCCGTGGGAAGTATGGTTCTACCGATCGCTGGTACTTTTAGTCATTTCATGCCCCTGTGCGCTGGCCATATCCACACCTGTTGCGATGGTATCTGCGCTGACAAGTTCGGCAAGGCACGGTGTATTGATCAAAGGCGCTTCCTATCTCGAAGAACTCAACAGGGTCAGGGCTGTCGCGTTTGACAAAACCGGGACCTTAACGAAAGGGAAGCTGGAGGTTACGGATATTTCCGGTTTCAACGGGCACTCTGCCGAGGAAGTGCTTACTATAACCGCAACTCTTGAATCACGTTCAGAACACCCTATCGCAAGGGCGATCATGAAGAAGGCCAGAACAGCAGGTGTACGCCTCAAAGATATCAGCGGATTCCGGGCGATCAGAGGAAAAGGGCTTGAGGCGGTAATCGAGGGCCGGAAGTATTATGCAGGTGCAGGGAATCTCTTCCTGGATCTGTCACAGGAAATTCCGGATGAAGTATCGCGGCTTGAAGCTGCTGGCAAAACGGTAATATTTGTTGCTGATGAGGACAGAGCGATAGGGATGATAGCGCTTGGAGACATTATGAGAGAAAATGCGATGGAAGTAGTTTCAGACCTGAAGAAACTCCATATCAAAACTGAGATGCTGACGGGGGACAACCGCGATGTTGCCGCCTCTCTGGCCGGGAAGACAGGGGTGGATAAATTTCATGCTGAACTGCTTCCAGAGGATAAGGTGAAGGTGATCGAAAAACTTGTTGAACAGTTCGGCAGTGTAGCTATGGTCGGCGATGGCGTCAATGACGCTCCAGCCCTTGCGGCAGCCAATGTTGGCATAGCGATGGGTGCGGTCGGCACGGACGTGGCTATAGAAACCGCAGATATCGCCCTGATGCACGATGATCTTGGAAAGATCGATTATCTGATTTATCTGAGCAGAAAGACTATGCATGTTGTAAAGCAGAATGTAACACTCTCGATACTAATTAAAGGAAGTCTGACCGTTCTGGCAGTAATGGGAGTGATTAATTTGTGGGTGGCAGTAGCTGTTGGAGATATGGGATTGAGCCTTGCAGTCATATTGAATGCCATGCGGCTCTCCAGGGTCCGTGTGAATCAGAATCCCTGATCTATATCGATCCTCCTGACCTCTTCCCGCAGAACAAAGGTCCGGGTTCTTGTGTACAGGTACTTGAAAGACGCACGCATTTCTACCGAGGTTGTCTCCTTTTTAATCGGAATAATGAATACACTCCTGTCGGGCTCCACAGGCCTCAATCCGAGGTTGAAATGTTCCGTAGCCGTGACATCCCACTCGGCCATCGGTACCTGCTTTCCCCCCTTGAAATAAAGGTCATTGACTGTAAACTCTTTTTCTCTGGAAAAAAGTTCTTTGCCATCCTGGTCGGTTACGGTCACATCCAGGACCGTTTTCGGCATTATGGCTCACCCGTGGGGCATTACATGGCCGGCATGGCTCTGAAGCGCGATCTCGACCACTACTGCCGGCTTGAAACTGCCGGCATATATATCCAGATATTTCGACTGTCTTACTCTGGCGTTTATCGTGACTGATGAGTTGAGGAATTCGCGATTTCGGGGGCCATAAAATTTGTGCGACCAGTGAGGGCTTTTATCTTCGTGCTTTTGCGCCTGTTCACTGATTTCCTTCATATGACAGTCCTGACAGGTCGCTTTTCCGCCTTTTTGAATGAAGTCTTCTATGTAACTCGTATATAGTGTCGGACACTGCTCCCATGGCACGCTCGGCGGACAGTGGTGGCACTGTGCGCAGAAATCGGATTTCTGCAGTAATTCGGACTTGACTGTTCTGAACCCTGCTTCTTCATGCGCTGGATTGTCTGCATTGCGTGGAACATAAATCGTGCCCGCCTCTGTTTTGCCATCAAGTCCTTTTGCACGCAGGTTATGACATCCAAGGCAGTTAAGATTGAGTTTCGAGAGCTCGTTTTTTGCGGCCTCGCGTTTGCCCTCATCTTTATCTTCAACGGCAGTTATGACAAGATCAGCAATGTGAACTACAAGCTCTTCAGTAGCATCTTTTATCTGAGGTACATGACAGTTGAGGCATATGGTGAGGTCTTTCCTTGACATCGTGGGTTCCTGATCAAGTTCGAGCCTGATGAAAGCCCGCCAGCCTCTCAAAACCCTGGGATCTATGACAGAGTTTCCCATCTCTGATGTTTTCCACTCTTCATACTTGTCTTCATGACAGTCAGCACATAGCGAAATGTCGTACATACCTGCGAGTTCGTCAATAGTAGACGCTTTTTTTGCAAGAATATCCCGTGGCACAAAAGAGACTACGAGGAACAGCGATAATATGAAGATCACACGTTGATGTCCAAATGCTCTCGGCACGCCCACCCTTACTTATGCAGTAATTTTCTTAGCCTCCCCGCCAGTGCAGGATCGGTTTTTACGATAATGTCATGCTGTTCCATCGCCTTGTTCATGTCCCCCGACTTCATATAGGCTATTCCGAGATTGAATCGGGCATCGTTGTCATCAGGGTTGACGCTGAGTAACTTTTCATATACCATGACCGCTTTATTATGCAGTCCAAGCTTGGCATAAGTTACCCCGAGATTGAACATTGTATCGGTATCGTCGGGAGTGTACTCAAGTACTTTTCTGTATGAATCCGCTGCTTTATTGAATTCATGCAGTTTCCCGTAGGCATATCCCATATTATAAAGGATGTCCGTATCGTCAGGATTGAACTCGATGGCTTTTAAATAGGCCGCTATCTCTTCTTTGTACATATTCAGTTTTCCATAGGCAAGACCTAAATTACGGTAGGCGGGCGAGTAGGATGGTTTAATATCTACTGCTTTATTGAAATAGGATATTGCAGTTTTATAATTGCCGAGGCCGCTGTACGCGGTACCGATTTCGTTTAGCACATAAACGTTGTCAGGCTGAGATATAAGAATTTTCCTGAATGTAGTTATAGCTTCACGGTATTTCCCTGACTTGCTTAGTTCGACCCCTTCCGAATAATACTGCCTGAGCATCTCAATGGATGGTTCAGGTGGATTTGTATTGTTGCCTCTGCCGAGACCGGCATGGGTACTGTATGCATTCAAAATGAGAATCAGGGAGAAGGCCGTAAATATTATGATACGCGTGTTGGTTCTGATAGTCATGTCTATTGTTAAACTATATCAGAACGGGAACGATATTTCAAAGGAAGAGAGCCAAACGGCTTATTCACAAGACAGCGTTGAGCTGATATAATCAAGATGGCAGGCGAAAAATGGGAGTAGCTGAAAACGGTTGACGGGGAGCAGAAGGAGCAGGATGAAATATGTAAGAGTATTGCTGTTGAGCATAGTGGTTGTGCTATTAGTTACGGACTGTTCGGAATCTGTGGATGATGCAGTGTTCAGGGAGGATTTTTCGTCAGACCGGCTCTCTGTTTTCAGATGGGGGATGCCCACTTTTGAACTATATAACTTCAGGGCCGATCCCGTCATGGTATATAACCAAAATGGGATTAATTTTCTAAAGCTCGGCAAGTCTGAAAGCAGAATCTATCCTACAGGATTCATATACACAAAAGAGCATTTCTGGTTTGGTTCATATTCGGTGCGCATGAAGGTCTCGGACATGCCCGGTGCGGTTGCCAGCTTTTTTACATGTTCAGAAATTGCAAAGGTATTCTCAGACGGCACACACGACGAGATCGATTTTGAATTCATAACGGCAAAACCGCATTCTGTTCTCCTAACGACATGGTATATGGCCACTGGCATGGAGGGGGCCCAGCAGACACCCACCCATAATTCATATACATGGGAAGACCCCTCATTTGATATCCGCGAATGGCATATATACAGGTTTGACTGGTACCAGGACCGTGTGGAGTTCTATATAGATGGAGAAAAGATATGGACAAGCACGAAAGCGATTCCCCAGCGACAGCAGCAGATTGCACTGCATATTTATACATATGATCAGTGGGATGAGATAGAGTTCCCGCCGAAAGGAGAGGTGTTGCAGATGACAGACTGGGTGGAATATAGAAGAAGCGAGAAAGGCGAGAAAAGCGGGAAAGCAGAAGTAGGAAGTCAGCAGTAAGCGGTAAGATGGGAAATTCACATTATATTCATTATTGAGAGTTATAAAAGAAGCGTGAGGGAGGAAGCATGACACCAGCAACGACAGCCTCATTATTCAGGTATTTCCTGATGATCAGCATAATGCTGTTCCTCGCCTTGGCAACAGGCGGTTATGCCCAGATGGGACACGGAATGATGCGTGGCGGTCACATGATGGAGGGCGGCGGCCATATGATGGGTGGTCATATGATGGGCACTGACCGGGACAGCGGAAAACGGAACATGATGGGAGGGGAAGTGTCTGACGATCACCGCCGGATGATGAATGGCATGATGTCGGCAACGCAGGATATAGCTATTATGATGAGGCAGATGTCAGTAATGATGGGGAATATTACCGATCAGGACAGAGATGCGATGAAGGCAAGGATGCATAAGATGTCATCTTTAATGAAGGATATGGCGTCTGAGATGAATACGCTGTCACGAATGATGCTTGATGGCGCGGTCTCTGACTCCGATATGAGAGCGACGCAGAAGAGAGTTATGGACTTGCAGGAGCGGATGCGTGATATTAGAAGCGGGAATTAGAGTAGAGTTTAGCGAGAAAAGCGGGAATTGGAGTTTAGAGTTTGGAGTTTAGGAGGGGAAGGAGGAACTGGTTATGGACAGGAAGATTGGATCCAAGGAACCGGAATCGGGTAGCGATGCATGTCCTTTGCCTGAGCCCGAAGTGAAAAAATCTGCCGCGGTAGTATCGGCATCAGCAAAAAAGGTTGATATTCCCGTTAAGGGGATGTCTTGTGCATCATGCGCTTCACGGATTCAGAATTCGCTAAACTCGATCGATGGCGTCGATGATGCGTCTGTGAATTTTGCTTCGGAACGGGCTACAGTTTATTACCATCCCGAGAAAATAAAGATCGGTGAATTAATAGGGACGATCAGGGACCAGGGGTATGACGTTCCAGTAACCACATCAAGCTTTCCCATTAGAGGAATGACATGCGCGGCATGCGTGAAAAGGGTTCAGGACGGGCTTGCAAGATTGCCCGGAGTTCTTTCGGCTTCGGTTAATCTAGCAACTGAAAAGGGTACGGTTGAATATATTCCGGGCCTTGCCGGGATGAAGGATATCAAAAGAGCGGTGAGAGAGCAGGGTTATGACGTACTCGAAGTTGCCCATGGGGAGGATATTGTTGAGAGGGAAAAGGCAGAAAGGGAAATCGAGTACAGAAAGCTCAAAAACAAACTGATCATCGGTGCTTCTCTAACTATTCCTCTGTTCATTCTGGTCAATTGGGACAGGGTGGGGCTGTCTTCTTTTGTTGATATTCCAAGACAGGTAAATTTTTTGCTTCAGCTCCTGATTCAGACGCCTGTACAGTTCTGGGTGGGATGGCAGTTTTACCGGGGTGCAATAGCGGCCGCCCGTCACAGAACAACCAACATGAATACTTTAATTGCCGTTGGGACATCCGCGGCATATATCTACAGTGTTACGGCGACATTCTTTCCGTCGCTGTTCGAAATCAGGGGATATTCGGCGGAAGTTTATTTTGATACTGCTGCGGCAATAATCGTACTGATTCTTCTGGGGAGAGTACTTGAAGCACGGGCGAAAGGGCAGACATCCGAAGCCATCAAGAAGCTAATGGGTCTTCAGGCAAAGACGGCGAGGGTTATTCGCAACGGTCAGGAGCAGGATATTCCGGTTGAAGATGTTGAAATTGGGGATATTGTGGTTGTGAGGCCTGGAGAGAAGATACCGGTTGATGGTGTAGTCAGAGAAGGATACTCATCTGTTGACGAATCGATGATATCGGGCGAATCGATGCCAGTAGAGAAAAAGCCGGGTGAGGAAGTCATTGGTGCAACCATCAACAAGACAGGGTCTTTCAGGTTCGAAGCTACAAAGGTGGGAAGAGACACCATGCTTGCTCAAATAATCAACATGGTCCAGGAGGCCCAGGGCTCAAAGCCTCCAATTGCCCGGCTGGCCGACAAGATAGCATCGATATTTGTTCCGGTAGTGATGGGGATCGCCACGATAACTTTTCTGATATGGTATATCTTCGGGCCGGAACCCGCCTTTACTTATGCACTGCTCAATTTCATAGCGGTCATGATTATAGCGTGCCCGTGCGCCCTCGGGCTGGCTACGCCTACATCCATCATGGTCGGCACCGGGAAAGGGGCCGAAAACGGCATATTGATCAGGAGTGGAGAGGCCCTTGAGACTGCTCATAAAATTAATACTATTGTCTTCGATAAGACCGGCACGTTGACAAGAGGTGAGCCGGTTGTGACCGATGTGATCAGTAAGCAGGGGACGGGGATCAGGGATCGGGATATACTTTATTATGCGGCTTCGGCGGAGAGAGGATCTGAGCACCCTCTTGGTGAGGCGATAGTAAGGAAGGCGCATGAGGAGGGGCTTGAACTCCACAATCCCGTTGATTTCAGGGCGGTGCCCGGCCACGGAATCAGGGCCGTTATCGATGAACAAGACGTTTTGCTTGGAAACATGGACTTTATGCTGGATCAGCGGATTGAACCGGACAGTCTTGTCGACGCTGCCGCACGGCTGTCTGAAAAAGGTAAAACTCCGATGTATATTGCGGTGAATAGAGAAATTGCGGGGATAATAGCGGTAGCTGATACATTAAAAGAAAATTCAATCGATGCTATTAACTCATTGAAAAAACTCGGCATAGAGACCGTGATGATAACCGGGGACAACAGGCGGACTGCTGAGGCGATCGCATCTCAGGTAGGCATCGACAGGGTGATGGCTGAGGTGCTTCCGGAAGACAAGGCCACTGCTGTAAGGCGGCTTCAGGATGAGGGGAAAATCGTTGCCATGGTGGGTGACGGAATCAATGATGCACCTGCACTCGCCCAGGCCGATATAGGGATCGCCATAGGCACTGGTACTGATGTGGCGATGGAGGCATCCGACATAACCCTGATAGGCGGTGACATCAGGGGAGTGACGGGGGCTGTACTGCTTTCAAGAGCTACTATGAAAAACATAAAACAGAATCTTTTCTGGGCATTTGCATATAATTCTATTCTTATTCCTGTTGCGGCAGGAGTTCTATTTCCTTTTTTCGGGATACTGCTGAATCCCATGTTTGCGGCAGCGGCTATGGGAATGTCTTCTGTAACGGTCGTTTCCAACGCTTTGAGGCTGAGGAGGGTGAAGGTTGCCGGGTGATTTTGAGAAATATTGCAAGATATGGTATAATAACAACAATTAGAAGTTTTTGAAGACTTTCAGGCCACAAAGACTTTTAAAACTTTGTGGCTTTTTTGATTGAATAGTTTATCTGTTATATAGAGGAATATCTTCAATGCAGGACGCTGTCCCGAAGATATAAAACGATAAATTTTTTTAGCTGGCAGGAACAGTCTCCTCGCTGTGAAGAGCCTGAAAGAGAAGGGAAGCATATGATTAACAAGAGAAATGATTCAAGACAAAAAAAGATTGATGCCGGGCTGGTGTCCGAACACTTTCCCGGGGTCTCGAGCATAGTAGTAAATATGATGTACAATCAGAAGGGTATTGCAAAACCGATACGCCGTGTAGTTAATTTTTCGGCTGACAGCTATGCATATTTCAGAATCGAATGCCTTACCAAAAACTGTGTGGACGGTGGATTTGATCTTACCCGTGGTATCAAGTCGATGATCAAGAACCGGAAGAAAAAGTTCAAAGGGACTTTGTCATGTAAAGGCGATGGTGTAGCTTCAGGGCACTCTGATATAGACTACGAAGTTAATATCAAATATTCATAGAGAGAGACAAGTTTAAATGTCAAGACGTTCTGGGATGTACAAAAGCAATAAGAGACAGAAAGAGTTGAAACGGATTAAGAAACAGGAAGAGAAAAGATTAAGACGACAAAGGGGTGCTGTCAAAGAGACCGATGAGCACAGGAATGCCGAAACAGAGGCAGATGCCGGTCCTCTTGTTTGAATAACTGTATTTAATCGTTTGATCCTCAAAGCAGGCTTCCTTTCCGTTCTGTGCCAAGATATAGAAGCTGATTACCGAAGTTAAATGTCGGTGATCAGCTTTTCTGCGTGGAAATTTGAATCGTTAAAAGTTAAAATATCAACGCTGTTGCCGGAGTGGTGGAATTGGCAGACACAAGGGACTTAAAATCCCTCGGTCGGTAACGACTGTACCGGTTCGAGTCCGGTCTCCGGCACCATTTATTTATTTTCTTCTTTAAAAATGGCTACGTAGGGGAGGTTCCTGTATCGGTTGTCGTAGTCGAGCCCGTAGCCGACTACAAAATGGTCCGGGATTTCAAATCCCGTATAATCTATCGGAACATCTACCTTCCGGTGTGCCTTCTTGTCAAGAAAGGCGCATATCTTGAGTGATGAGGGATTGCCGGACAGCAGATGCTCCCTGATGTATTTGAGGGTTAGTCCGGTATCAACTATGTCCTCGATCAGCAGAACATCCTTGCCCTCGATTCTGTCTCTGACATCAGCGTGTATCGCTACTTCACCCGATGTTGCGGTTTTTATATAGCTTGATGCTACAATGAAGTCGACACTTACGGGAACCTGAATCCTCCTGACGAGGTCGGAGTAGAACATGAAAGCGCCTTTCAGGATTCCTACAGCATGAATTTCGCGTCCCTTGTAATCGGTGGATATGCTATCGGCGAGTTCTTCAACGCGCAGCCGGATCCGCTCAATTGTAAGTAGTGGCTTGCCTTTTATCATCGCGAGATTCAATAGATTGATAAAAATATTATACAATATTGAGAGTAAATATTTTCCTGTTCCCGCGCGGTGTGTCTATCAATGAGCATCAAGGTTTGTGAAAAGGAAAAGGGAAGGCTTATAATATAAAATGCTCAAAAAGCTTGGCAAAACCATAACGATTGCAAATGCGGTGGCCTTTCTGATCGTTATAATGGTTGGTGGCGTCAGCATATATTTTACGAAGGACATACTGCAGAATGCCTATGCAATAGAGGGACTGAGCAAGGATATCCTGACGATCGACAGCATCCATAGTGACGCGTATCGCCTAATACTTTCCATTCATCATTTTCTGATTGATC
Source organism: uncultured Thermodesulfovibrio sp. (assembly GCA_964653915.1). Classification (GTDB taxonomy): domain Bacteria; phylum Nitrospirota; class Thermodesulfovibrionia; order UBA6902; family UBA6902; genus CAZZGC01. The sequence continues at coordinate 3,275 of CAZZGC010000065.1, read as the reverse complement.
CTGATGAACTCTATGCGGAAGAATCAATAGAAACCATAGCTGCACTCAAGAGAAAAGTCGAGAACTACAAGCGTGGGGAAATAGCGGCTCGCGACGGCGACGCCGAGCATTTCGAGATCGTCTATCTCGACACGATGCTTCAGGACATCAACGGATTGAACAAGGTCAAAGAGTTCTTTGATGACTTTTCAGTCAAGGGAGAGTTCGATAAAGACCGCCTTGTCGAACTTGAGGAGTTCGCCTATGAGCTTGAGGATACATCCGACAAGATTAACAAGATCCATACAGATATGATAAGCCAGTTGACATCACAATCGCTCAGGAATATGTGGTTGATTCTTTTTATTTACCTGTTTTTTATTACGACGGGAGGCCTGGCCATCTATATTGGACATGTTGTATTGCTCAGGAAGGTTGTAAATCCCATTAAAGAACTTGCCGCCGCCACTATTGAGTTTGCCGGGGGTAATCTTGAAAAGAGGGTGTATACCGACTCCAGGACAGAGATAGGGCAGCTTTATGAGTCGTTCAACCGTATGGCGGAAAAACTCCAGGAAAACGATGAAATATTAAGGAAGTTCAACGAAAAACTTGAGAGAAAGGTTAAAGAAAGGACTCTGGCGCTTCAGGAAGCCAACGAAAAGCTCAGTTCTACACATAACGCACTTATCCGTACGGAAAGGATAGCTGCAGTCGGCCAGATCGCCGCCGGTGTCACTCATGAAATTAAAAACCCCCTGAATTCGCTGTCGATAAACGCGCAGATGCTTATTAAAGAATTATCGAAGAAATATTCGTCCGAATCTACGGTTATCGAGTCCGCGTCTCTCATCCGTTATGAAATAAACAGGATAAACAACATACTTGAAGAATTCGTGAAATTCGCCAAGTTTCCTGAGCCCCGGTTTTATGAAAATAGCATGAATGATGTGGTATGTGAAGTAGCGGAACTCATATCTTCTTCGGCGCGGGAGTCCAATGTTTCGGTTCAGCTTAGTCTGCAGGATGATATTCCCCGATT
>CAZZGC010000065.1:0-2154 GCA_964653915.1 uncultured Thermodesulfovibrio sp. | reverse complement strand
CGCGGGAGTCCAATGTTTCGGTTCAGCTTAGTCTGCAGGATGATATTCCCCGATTTATGTTTGATGCCAGGCAGTTCAAGGAGGTATTCATTAATCTGTCACAAAATGCGATTAAAGCGATGGAAAATGGCGGTGTACTTGAATTTGTTACATCATTAGACAGTGAAAATGTTATCATAAAAGTTGTTGATTCCGGGCCCGGGATACCCGAGAAAAATCGCGAAAAGATATTTACTCCCTTTTTCAGCACAAAAGAGGGAGGACTTGGTCTTGGATTACCCATTGTTCAGAGAATAATCGAGAGTCATGCCGGCAGGATATCATTTACAAGCAATGAAGGACAGGGTACGACTTTCGAAATATCTATTCCACTACAGAGGTGACGACAGTATATGAAACCGTCGATTCTGATCGTTGATGATGAGAAAGCTGTCAGGGAAAATCTTGCCCGCTATCTGTCCGAGGGTTATGTGACGGAAACAGCGGCGAATGGAAATGAGGCTATACAGAAGATAAGTGACAACAGTGATATAGAGATTCTTCTGAGCGATCTCAAGATGCCAGAGATGGACGGCATTGAGCTGCTCGAGAAGATCCAGGCGATGAACCGGGACATCGTGACAATCTTCATAACCGGGTTTTCCACTATAGAGTCCGCCGTCGACGCCATGAGAAAAGGGGCATATGACTACCTGACGAAGCCTATTGACCTCAATAAACTTGAGATAACGGTCAAGAACGCAATATCTCATAAAAAACTGAAGTCGGAAAACATCATGCTCAAGGAGCGGATCAAGGAGAAATTCGACTCATCCACTCTGGTCGGCAAGTCGGGAAAAATCCGGGGAATACTTGATATAGTCAAACGCGTGGCCTCTACAAGGGCAACTGTCCTGATTCAGGGTGAAAGCGGGACCGGTAAGGAATTGGTGGCGAATATCATTCATTATAACAGTATGGTTGCAGATGGGCCATTCATCAAGGTCAATTGTTCTGCCCTTGCCGAAGGCCTCCTCGAGAGTGAACTTTTCGGGCATGAGAAGGGCGCTTTTACAGGAGCCCTTTATATGAAGAAGGGGAGGTTCGAACTTGCGAACGGCGGCACCCTGTTTCTGGACGAGATAGGAGACATTTCTCCTGCCATACAGGTTAAACTGCTCAGATTTCTCCAGGAGTCTGAGTTTGAGAGAGTGGGAGGAACCAGAACGCTCAAGGTTGATGTGAGAATCATATCGGCTACAAACAGGAATCTGGAAGAGTTGGTCAGGGATGGGAAGTTCAGGGAGGACCTGTATTACAGGTTGAAGGTGGTTTCCATCGATGTGCCGCCCTTACGGGAACGCAAGGAGGATATTCCCCTTATACTGGATTTTCATCTGAAAAGGTTTGCAGATATACATAATAAACCGATTATCGGGATTACGCCCGAAGCCATGAAACTGATCAAATCGTATCACTGGCCAGGCAATATAAGAGAGCTGATGAATGCGATAGAAAGCGCGGTAGTCATGTCTGTGGAGGACAGGATTACGCCTGAGAGTTTGCCCCCGTTTCTTACGATGAAACCGACGGAACAGAAGGGAATAGCCGAGGCGGAAAACCTTTTCGAGATAGAGAAGAAGGCTATTCTTGAGGCACTCAACAAGAGTGGAGGGAACAAGACCGAGGCGGCAAGGATGCTTGGAATAGGGCTTCGCACGTTGTACAGGAAACTGAAGATTTATGGCGTAGCGAACTGAAATACTTTTTTGTCGTATCAGTTATCGCTCTGCACGGGCCGGCGTTTGAAATCTTCTATTGACTTTTCCACCGCAGCTAACCGGGATTCGATTTTATTTACTGTATCGGTCGTGTCTGCACCGGAATCCGAAACCTCTTTGAGATGCCTTACCGACTCGGAAACAAGCGTGTAACCCTCTCTGATTTCAAAAAAAGATTTTCTCAACTTTCCGGTCATTGAGTTTAAGTCGTCGGCGACATCCTTAAATTCGTCTCTCCTTCTCAGAACTATATTTCTTGACAGGTCCCCGGATCCTATCCGATCTATGTCCCTGGAAATCCGGAAAAGCGGACCGGAAGTTTTTCTTATCATCCACGATCCGATCAGCACCAGAAGCAGCAAAACGAACAGAAAGTCAGCGATATTTACGTACA
>CAZZGC010000064.1:0-13966 GCA_964653915.1 uncultured Thermodesulfovibrio sp. | reverse complement strand
ATCATGACATACCTCGTTTACTCAGCGGTAGATGGGGTTATTTTGACGCTTACATCGGAACAGCAAAGTTTTTCTGCCCCCGGGAAAGAAAGAGAATATTCCCTTTGTTAACTGAATATTTCTCAACATCACCGGCCAGCTTTACCTTCGTAAGATTTTCTATCTGAAGATTTCTGTCCTTATCAAAATCTCTGATCTGTATGACCTGATGCGTTCCATCACGTTCAGGCTCTATCTTTTTCCGGAACTGGTAGCCTATCTGAATATCAGCTATGTCTTTAATTTTCAGTTTCACAGGCATTACCGCATGTAATTAATCTCAAAAAACGAGAAAAGGCCCTGCGGCGTTCTCCCTCCACAAAGCCTTTCCAATTTCACTTTCGGTATACTTTATACTGCATCTGTTTTTATACCATACGGTCTCCTCTTTGTCAACTTTTATTTGCAGTATATTTTATACTTCCAACTTAACTGCACTTGGTAAACCCGCAGTCCCTGCAGACCGCGCAGCCTCCCTCGTGCTCAACAGCGCCCCCGCAGTCCGGGCAGGCGCCGCAGTAAAGCACCTTTTCGTCCTTCGGACGAGAGCCGTTTCCATTACTGTCTTCACCCTTCTCCCCGTATCTTTCAAGGGCCTTGGAGATGGCGTCGGAACAGGATGAAATCTTCCCGCCCTTCACCCATATCGGTGAGTGACAGCTTATGCCCTTGAGCTGCTTTTCGATCTCAATCGGCTCTATGTTGCTTCGGAGCGCCAGACTGATGAGCCGTCCTATGGCCTCGGCCTGACTGGCGGCGCATCCCCCGGCCTTGCCCATATGGGTGAATAGTTCAAAGATGTTGCCCTCTTCGTCTTCGTTGATAGTGATGTAAAGATTGCCGCAACCGGTCTTCATGAGACGAGTCGTGCCCGTTATCACTTCCGGTCTCTTTTTCGGCGTAATCTTGTGCTCTAAATCATCTCTGACCGGCGCGGTCTCAACAGGTTCATCCTTATGACCGGTCTTGCCGGTGGAAAGGACCTGCTCCTCCCTTGATCCGTCCCTGTAAACCGTCACACCCTTGCAGCCGAGTCCATATGCCAGAAAATATACATCCTCTACATCCTTGGGGGTTGCGTCATGGGGAAAGTTGACCGTCTTCGAGACAGCGTTGTCCACATGCTTCTGAAACGCCGCCTGCATGCGCACATGATCGAGCGGTAAAATATCATGTGCCGTTATGAACACCTTCTTTACATCATCGGGGACCTCATCGATATTCTCCAGGCTGCCCTCCTCCGCGATCCTCTCTATGAGCTCTCTGCTCCAGAAGCCACGCTCTTTGGCGATCCTCTCGAAATGAGGATTGACCTCATAGAACTTGGTGCCCTCGAGTACGTTTCTGACAAACGAGACCGCAAAGAGAGGCTCGATCCCGCTTGAGCATCCGGCTATAATAGAGAGCGTGCCCGTCGGGGCAATCGTCGTCGTGGTGGCATTTCTGATCTCATCCTGACCACTGAAGGCACTGTCGCGAAAATTCGGAAAAGCGCCCCTTTCCATGGCAAGAAAAGTTGACTGCCTCTTGCTTTCGTTCTGAATGAAACCCATTATGCGGGACGCAAGCTCCGACGCCTCCACGGAGTTGTATGGTATCCCAAGCTGAATCAGCATGTCAGCCCATCCCATTACACCAAGCCCTATCTTCCGGTTGGCACGGGTGGACTCCTCTATCTTCTGAAGCGGGTACTTGTTGATGTCGATGACATTGTCAAGGAAGTGTACCGCAAGATGAACTGTCCCCCTCAGCGCATCCCAGTCGATGAGTTCATCGATATCTGAATCCGTAACAGAAGCACCGTTGCCCCATATGCCGTCCCCTTTTACGAACCTTGACAGATTAATCGAACCTAAATTGCACGATTCATAAGGAAGCAGGGGCTGCTCCCCGCAGGGATTGGTACTCTCGATCCTGCCTGCGGCCGGAGTGGGATTGCTCTGGTTGATCCTGTCAATGAAGACTATGCCCGGCTCGCCGTTTTTCCATGCATGGTTCACGATCAGGTCGAACACTTCCCTCGCCCTTAGTGTCCTGACCGTCTTTTTTGAGTGGGGATTGACAAGCTCATACTCACCGTCCTCCTTCAGCGCTTTCATGAATCTGTCGGTCACAGCTACAGACAGGTTGAAGTTGTTCAGTTTGGTATTGTTGTCCTTTGCGGATATGAAGTCCAGTATATCAGGATGGTCAACCCGGAGTATGCCCATATTGGCGCCCCGCCGGGTACCGCCCTGCTTGATCGCCTCGGTAGCGGCATCAAAAACGGTCATAAATGATATGGGCCCTGAAGAGACCCCCTTTGTGGAGCCCACTATATCACCGCTCGGCCGCAGACTTGAGAAGGAGAATCCTGTGCCACCGCCGGACTTATGGATAAGCGCGGCATTTTTTACCGCCTCGAATATCGATTCCATTGAGTCATCAACCGGGAGCACAAAACATGCCGAAAGCTGTCCAAGACGCCTTCCGGCATTCATCAGAGTCGGGCTGTTGGGGAGAAATTTCAGAGAGGTCATAAGATCGAAAAAACGGTCAGCTACAACCTTGACGTCGTCTTCAGTTTTGCCGTATCTGAGTTCGGCTGACGCAACGGTCTCCGCTACTCTCCTGAACAGCTCTTCCGGAGCCTCGACGACATTGCCTTCTTCATCCTTTTTGAGATACCTCTTCTTAAGCACCTTTTCGGCGCTCGCGGTCAGATCAACCCTCCCTGTTAATGTCTCCGCCATTATACCTCCCTCTTTTCTTTCTGTCCGTTATTGCGGGGGATAGGATACCTTTGCCCCTGCTCTGATTCAATACGGTATGATGCCCCTCGCAATACGGACCTGAAATTTTATATAATGAGTTTACAATTAGTTCATTTTATTCAACTGAAATCATTGAAGATTCGTACCTGATATACCTCCCCTTACCAACAATACACTCTATTTAGCGTGAATAAGACATTAAACCACAATATATTGTGTATGTCAAGAAAAAAATAAACATTTTCGAACTTTTTGATTCTTATGATTTTTTCCTGTGAAATACCGGTGGACGAAATGTGAATAAGCATTATCCCCTTCCCTTTCCCGCCATTCTCGCTCTTCCCGCCAAACTCCAAACTCCAAACTCCAACTCCCGCCTTTCCCTCTTTCCTGGCAGCTATCACTCAGCTCTACTGCCTACTGCTTACTTTTTGTCATCATTCGGGTATAATGAAAATCTCCCATGTCAGATGTAAGAATACAAAAAATCTCATACGGTGGCTGGCAAAACTGCGTACACATCTCAAATAACCATATCGAGCTGATCATCACCACTGATGTGGGGCCGAGAATCATCCGGTGCGGCTTTATTAACGGCCCGAACCTGCTGGGTGAGATAAAAACCACTCTCGGCAAAACCGGAGGTGATGAATGGAGGATTTACGGCGGTCACCGCCTCTGGCACAGTCCCGAGCATCCGGAAAGGACTTATGAACCGGACAATTCCTCTGTTCAATGGGAAGAGATCGAAGACGGTATCCGGACAATACAGAATACAGAACCCCGCACACGTATACAGAAGGTCATGGATATCCGGCTCAATGCAGACGGTCCCGAAGTAGCTGTCAGGCATAGACTGAAAAACAGCGGCCTGTGGCCCGTCACGCTGTCGGTCTGGAGCATAACGGTCATGGCCACAGGAGGGGTTGAGATCATACCGCTTAACCGGCGTGATACCGGGCTACTGCCCAACGGAAATATTTCTCTCTGGCCATATACCAGGCTGGACGATGCACGCCTCAGGCTGGGGGAAAGATATATATATTTAAGGCAGGATCCGGCTATCGGGCATCCCTTCAAAATCGGCACGGCAAACGAGCAGGGATGGGCAGCCTACTTCAATCAGGGATGCATGTTCATGAAATTCTACAGGCACAGAAATGACGCCCCCTATCCGGACTTTGGAGCATCATACGAGACATATGTAAACGATTTCATGATCGAGATGGAGACGCTTTCGCCACTCGAAAAACTCGAACCGGGCCAGCAAGCCATGCATGATGAAAAATGGCTCCTCGCCGGGAATATCCCGGACCCGCCCGTCAATGATGATGAGACGGAAGCAATGATCTCACCACACACAAAGGAGCATCTGTCAGACAGTTCTTAACGTACATTTCTGTTTCTTTTCCCAGTAACTTTCCACTCACTTACAACTTACCCTTTCCCCCTTAACCCTGGCCGTTGCCCCCTGATCCCTGCCTTCAGGTTTCCCCCATATCAACCGAATAGAACATGAGTGCCGATGGCATACCGGCCCACGTGTGTACGGTCAGCCGGGATTCGATAACGGAGAGCTATAAAGACAGCCCATGGCCCCTAAATTAGGACAACTTTTACTGAAAAAAGAGATCATCAATGAAGATCAGTTAGCACAGGCCATCGAGCTTCAGAAGAAAGAGGGCGGCCGTATAGGCTCTAACCTGATAAAGCTTGGTTTTCTGTCAGAAGACGTGCTCGTTGGTTTTCTGAGCGACCAGTATGGCGTCCCGTCTGTCGATCTCGATTCGGCGGAGATAGATCCTGAAATCATCAAATATGTCCCTCTTGAGGTGGCGAACAAGTATCTGATATTTCCCATTTCCAGAAACGGCGCATCACTTCAGATAGCAATGACCGATCCATCAAATGTATTCGCCATGGACGACATAAAGTTCATGACAGGCTATGAGGTCAAGCCGGTCGTTGCATCTGAGTCCGCGATTAAAGAAGCGATCAGGAAATATTATGAACAGTCAGATGAACTCCAGAATGTGGTCGAGAGCATGGCCGGGCTGGACAATGAAGAACTGGACCTCATCCAGGAATCCGAAGAAGACCTCGATATCACTGAACTGAAGAATGCGGTAGAGGAGGCCCCGGTTGTAAAACTTGTAAACGTGATTCTCAGCGAGGCGATAGCCCGGGGTGCCAGTGATATACACATCGAGCCCTATGAAAAGTCATTCCGTGTAAGATACAGAATTGACGGTGTTCTGTACGATGTCATGCAGCCCCCCGTAAAGCTCAAGGCAGCCCTTTCATCGCGGCTGAAAATCATGGCGGAACTCGACATAGCCGAACGACGGCTCCCGCAGGATGGAAGGATAAAACTCAAGGTAAGGGACCGCGCCGTTGATCTTCGTGTCTCCACTCTTCCAACCCTTTTCGGAGAGAAGATAGTCATGAGAATACTCGACAAGAGCAGCCTGGCACTGGATCTTACGAAGCTCGGATTTGAAGAAACCGCACTCAAAGACTTTGAAGAGGCTATACAGTCACCATACGGTATGGTGCTCGTTACAGGGCCCACCGGAAGCGGGAAAACCACAACGCTTTACTCCGCTCTCAGCACAGTAAACAATATTGACGTGAATATAATGACGGCGGAGGACCCTGTCGAATACAACCTGACAGGCATCAACCAGGTACATGTGCGTGAAGACATCGGCCTTACCTTCGCAGCCGCCCTCAGGTCCTTTCTGAGGCAGGACCCTGACATCGTTATGGTCGGTGAGATAAGGGACTTCGAGACTGCTGAAATTGCTGTAAAGGCTGCCCTGACGGGCCATCTCGTGCTCAGCACACTGCATACGAACGATGCGCCGAGTACGGTATCACGTCTGCTGAACATGGGGGTGGAACCTTTCCTCGTTTCAGCTTCGGTCATCCTCATCCTGGCGCAGAGACTGTGCCGGAAGATCTGTGAACACTGCAAGGAACCCCTGGAAATACCGCGCGAAGTGCTTGTGGAATCAGGTTTCTTGGCCGAAGAAGCAGCAGAGGTCAAGTGCTTCAGGGGAGCCGGATGCAATGCCTGCGGTGGTTCCGGCTACAAGGGCAGGATCGCCCTTTATGAGGTAATGCCCGTCAGGGAAGAACTGAAGGAAATGATAATCAAGGGAGCTACAGCCACGGATCTGAAAAAACGTGCAATAGAGCTGGGCATGAAAACCCTCAGAATGAGCGGCCTGACAAAGGTCAGGGAAGGGGTCACCTCGCTTGAAGAAGTATTGAGGGTGACTTTTGCCGACTGAGCCCGGTGTTAAAGATTTAGAGCAGCCTTACCGATAATGATGAATGTGACATATAGTCCGGACAGTTCAGAAATGAACTGGCCGAAGAAGGCGTGGCCCGAAAACATATTGAATGCGACTGGATTTATCGGAACGTGGAACCTGAAAACGGAATGAACAGGAATTATTAAGGGGAGAGATATATATGGCGACATTGTATGAACTGCTCAAGGTGATGATCGACAGGGGGGCATCGGACCTGCATGTCACAACCGGCTCACCACCACGGATACGGGTCGACGGCAAGCTGGTTTCTGTCGATGATCAGCCACTTACTCCGGCCGAGACCAAATCACTCTGCTACAGCATACTGACCGATTCACAGAAGCACAAGTTCGAAGAAAAAAGTGAACTCGACCTTTCCTTCGGCGTCAAGGGTCTGAGCAGGTTCCGGGCCAACATCTTCATGCAGCGCGGCGCAGTAGCCGGTGCCTTCAGAATGATCCCCTTCCAGGTAAAGACATTTCATGAGCTGGGTCTTCCACCTGTGGTCAATGAACTGGCCAAGAAGCCGAGAGGCCTGGTGCTCGTTACCGGCCCGACCGGAAGCGGTAAATCATCCACCCTGGCCGCAATGATAGACAAGATCAACTCTGAACGTCAGGAACATATCATGACGATAGAGGACCCTATCGAATATCTGCACTCACACAAGAAATGTCTCGTCAATCAGCGGGAGGTCAACTCCGATACCGCATCGTTCAACGATGCTCTGCGCTACGTTCTTCGACAGGATCCGGATATCGTGCTGATCGGTGAAATGAGGGATCTTGAGACGATCGAGGCCGCCCTGACAGTCTCTGAAACAGGTCACCTCACCTTTGCCACACTGCACACCAATAATGCTGTACAGACGATCAACAGAATCATCGACGTCTTCCCCGCCCATCAGCAGGAACAGATCAGGGTACAGCTCTCGTTCGTCCTTGAGGGTATCATAGCTCAGCAGCTGATTCCGCGCAAATCCGGGAAAGGCAGGGTGCTGGCCGTTGAGGTATTCATACCCACCCCCGCAATAAGAAATCTCATAAGAGAAGATAAAACACATCAAATATATTCAATGATGCAGACGGGACAGTCTAAATTCGGCATGCAGACGATGAACCAGTCCCTGTTCGATCTGTTCAGGAGGGGTGAACTCTCCTACGACGATGCTCTGGCAAAGTCACCTGTACCTGATGAACTTCTGAACATGATGAAACAGACTGCCGCCGCGGGAGGAAGAAGATAAAATGGCAGAGGTCTTCAAATGGACGGGAAAATCACCAAAAGGCGGAGTTGTAAAGGGGGAACTGACAGCGAATTCCCCTGAGGAAGTGAGATCGATCCTGCGTAAGCAGAGGATAATCCCCCAGTCGATCACAAAAAAACCGAAATCGATATTTGCAGGACTTGGCGGCAGGGTCAAAGACAAAGACCTCGTCATATTTACACGGCAGTTCGCCACCATGATAGGCGCTGGCCTGCCCCTTGTGCAGGCGCTGGAAATTCTGTCCAAACAGACCGAAAACAAGGCGTTTGCAAAACATATAGAAGACATAAAAACAGATGTCGAAGGTGGCTCTACCTTTGCAGATGCACTGAAAAAGCACCCTAAGATATTCTCGGATCTCTACACAAACATGGTGGCTGCAGGAGAAACAGGCGGTATCCTCGATACTATTCTCGTGAGACTGGCCACATACATCGAAAAGGCACAGAGTCTGAAGCGCAAGGTCAAAGGGGCCATGGTCTATCCTACGGTTGTCATTACTGTAGCAATACTCGTTATTGTCATTATCATGGTCTTTGTTGTTCCCACATTCGGCAAGATGTTCGAAACACTGGGCGGTACGCTCCCACTGCCCACGCAGATGATAATCAATGCGAGTGATTTCCTCGGTGGTACCGGAGGTCTCGTGATTCTGGCCGCGCTGATAATCACCATAGTGTCGATTATCCAGTTTCGCAAGACACAGAAAGGCCGAAAGATAACTGATCAGATACTGCTTAAGTTTCCCATAGTCGGTGTGCTGTTCAAGAAAGTTGCCGTCGCTAAATTTACCAGGACACTGGGAACCCTCATAAGCAGCGGCGTGCCTATTCTCGACGGACTGAATATTACAGCCAAGACGGCGGGCAACAAGGTTATAGAAGCGGCCGTTTACAAGGTCAGAAAAGGGGTATCGGAGGGCAAGACGATCGCCGAGCCGCTTTCAGAGGCAAAGGTTTTTCCGCCGATGGTAACCCAGATGATCGCAGTAGGAGAGTCTACCGGAGCTCTCGACAGCATGCTGGAGAAGATAGCGGACTTCTACGATGATGAAGTTGACAATGCCGTGGCAAACCTGACATCGATGATAGAGCCCGCTCTGATGGTATTCCTGGGCGGCACGGTAGGTTTTATCGTTGTTGCGATGTACCTGCCGATTTTCAAGCTGATTACTCTGGTAAAATAATCCCTGTTCCGGCGAAGGGATGACTCTATTGAACGCGAATGCTTCAGGATTCCATAAAGAGACTAAGCGCACTCATCTACATCAGGGTTATCGTCGTATCCCTGCTTCTTGGCTCGTTCTTTCTCTTCAGGATCAGTTATGAAAGACTAACCAGCCCGGAACATCTTTCATACTTCGTAGCATCGCTGTATTTTCTGACTGTCGTCTATCTGCTCATTATAAACAGGATCAAAAGCTTCTCTCATTTTTCAATCTTTGCATACGTACAGATAGTGATAGACACCGTTGCTGAGACGCTGCTCATTCATATGACAGGCGGCGTCGAGAGCATGTTCTCATTTCTTATCCCCCTGACCATAATTTCTGCCGCCATAATACTGAACAGACGGGCATGCTACGTAATCGCCACAATAAGCAGCATACTTTACGCGCTGCTGCTTGACCTGCAGTTCTACGAGATAATCAGCAGCACACCCTCTGTTCTATTTTCTGAAAAAGACTTTTTCTACAACATATTCGCCCATGTCACGGCTTTCTACCTCATAGCATTTCTCAGCGGATATCTCTCCGATAAGCTCCACCGGGCCACAAAGACATTACAGGAAAGAGACAGCGTTCTGAGCGATCTTAAGGCATTCAGCAGATACATTATAGAGAGCATGCCAAGCGGAGTATTCACGACTGACATGGAAGGCAGTATCATCACATTCAACCACTCTGCACAGCAGATTACCAGACTGACGATCAACGACGTTACGGGCAGGAAACCTGAAGAGATTTTTCCGTTTCTCAAGGGCGCATCCATGGAGGCAGAGAGAATCGAAGGGGAAATCAGTCGCAATGGTGATACCATAGCTGTCGGAATGAGGTTGTCCCCGCTCAGGGACAGTTCCGGCAGCCCGATCGGAACGCTCGGCGTCTTTCAGGACCTGACACAATTCAAGGCGATGGAGGCTGAAGTAAAGAGAAAGGAAAAGTGGGCATTTATCGGCGAACTCTCCACATCGATCGCGCATGAACTGCGCAATCCGCTCGCCGCTCTCAAAGGCTCAATCGAGATGCTCCGGGAAAAAAAGGTGTCTGAAGAACATGCTGTCAGACTGATGAATATAGCCCTCTCCGAGATGGACAGGCTCAACGGCATAATAAGTGACTTTCTCCTTTATGCGCGGCCCAGGGAGATCAACCGTGAACCGCTGGATATAGGCATGATGCTGCGGGAAATAGCCACACTGCTCCGGGTCTCGGGAGGCGAAAAGAAAAATGTTACAATAGACGCCGAAACCGGTAACGGCGGAAAGATACCGGCAGACGCAAAACAGTTGCGTCAGGTCTTCTGGAACCTCGGGACCAATGCCGTTGATGCGGTCCAAGACGGTGGAAAAGTAACCATAAAAACATCCATAAATGGAAACATGGCAGAGGTGACGTTCAGCGATAACGGCCCCGGTATCGGACCTGATGACATAGACAAGATATTTTATCCATTCTACACAACAAAGGATCATGGCACAGGCCTCGGCCTTGCCATTGCGCAGAAGATCGTCGAAGATCACGGCGGCAGGATAACTGTACAATCCGGGAGAGAGGGGGGAGTGACTACATTCAAGGTGCAGCTCCCTGTTAATCCAAACTAATGAAAATAACCGGACCCAAAGGCAGGATACTCGTAGTTGACGATGAAAAAAGTATGAGGGAAGTCCTTGAGATATTCCTCAGAAACGAAGGTTATACAGTATCTGTAGCAGAAAACGGGGAACAGGCTGCCGCCGCACTGAAGGAGGATATATTTGATCTCATCATTACGGATATGAAGATGCCCAAGATGGACGGCCTTGATCTGCTCAGAACGGTCAAGGAACTCAATCCCGATACGATCGTGGTAATAGTAACCGCTTTCGGTAACACGGAGTCCGCGGTAGAGGCGATGAAGCTCGGGGCTTACGATTATATTCAGAAGCCCTTCAAGATGGACGACATACGACTTGTGGTAAAAAACGCCCTCGACCGACGCCGTCTGCAGCAGAACGTCTCGATACTTAAAAAACAGATCGAGGCACCGTCCATCGAAAATATCATCGGCCGGAGCCCCGCCATGCAGGAGCTCTTTACCGTGATTTCGAAATCCGCATCGAGCAGCGCCAATGTATTGATAACAGGAGAAAGCGGCACCGGCAAGGAACTCGTCGCAAGGGCGGTTCACAATCTCAGCCCCAGGAAGGACAATCACTTCGTTACACTGAACTGCGCAGCCATTCCCGAGGGCCTGCTCGAAAGCGAGCTCTTCGGCTATATGAAGGGCGCCTTTACCGGAGCTACGTCGAATAAGCAGGGGCTGTTCGAGCTTGCCAATGACGGCACGCTCTTTCTGGATGAAATCGGCGAGATGCCTATGAGTTTGCAGGCCAAACTTCTGCGTGTAATTGAAGGGGGCGTGTTCCGGCGTGTCGGCGGCGTGTCTGACATACATTCCGACGTAAGAATTGTCGCTGCCACCAACAGAGACTTACAGAAGATGATCGATGAAGGCCGTTTCAGGGAAGACCTCTATTTCAGACTCAATGTTCTTTCACTGAAGATTCCCGCTCTCAGGGAAAGAAGAGACGACATACCGCTGCTTGTAGAGCATTTTCTGATGAAATTCTCGGCAGGCAAAAAGCGATTCACTCCTGATGTTATGAAAAGGCTTCAGAACTACCGATGGAAGGGCAATGTCAGAGAGCTCGAAAACATCATCGAGAGGGTCCTCCTTCTTGCAGACGGCGATATAGTCGACTCCGATGCGCTGCCTGAGGAGATCAGAGACTCATCACACGCAGAAAAATTGAGCGTCCCGGCCGGCGGCATTGACCTCGAGAAGCTGATGTGTGATACTGAAAAGGCGTACCTGCTCGATGCTCTGAAAAAGACAAACGGTGTGAAGACTGAGGCGGCTAAGCTTCTGAATCTCACGTTCAGGTCTTTCAGACACAAGCTGAAAAAATACGGCATAGACCGTAAGATTATTACAGACTGATCAGTCGGAGGGCCCCCTATGGTAGTAACCGTCACAAGATTCTTCAGAAGATACATCAAGCCCGATGATGAGACGGGCTCAGGGGTTTCGGATCATGCACTCAGAATCGCTACGGCCGCCCTTCTCATAGAGATGATGAGGGCCGACTCACGTATCAGCGATGAGGAAAGGAGTATCATTCAAAATACACTGAAAAGGAAATTTGAACTCTCCGGTGAGGAGACGGAAGCCCTCATGTCACTTGCAGAGGAGAAGATCTGGGCCTCGACAGGCTACTTTGACTTTACAAGGCTTATGAACAAGGGGTTCTGTTACGAACAGAAGGTCAAAGTCATAGAGAATCTATGGGAAGTGGCTTTCGCGGATCAGATCCTCGACAAGTACGAGGAATATATGGTCAGAAAGATAGCAGATCTCATCTATGTAGCGCACAGAGACTTTATAGATGCAAAGCTGCGAGTGAAAAAACGGCTTGCAGAAAAGCCATCCTGATTAGCTTAATCTGCTGAAAGGCGGGCGGTAATGCTGCACGGCTCATCGCAATCCAATATATTTTGAGACATGCCTGCTCCTGATAGACCAAACGTTATACATAATGTGGGCTAACGGAAAAAGGGACAGAGGTTTTCCCCTGTCCCTTTCTCCCGTTGCACATCCGGTCCTTAAAAAGAGACCCCTTCTACCCAGTCAGCCGGATCCATGATCTCCAGGCTCTCAGGGTCCTGCACCTGTGTGTGATATCCGACTCTCTCGTTATGGTCCTTCTTGATACTCTTTGCCTTCTGATAGTATCTCGATGAACCGTTGTTGCCGTGGCCCGACATGTCATGAACCGTTGCGCCCTGTCCTTCGTTGAAGGGGAGATAGGTCGCAAGTGTGGAAGTAATAGCGCACATTCCAGTCCCTCCGAGTTCACCCTTCATGCATGCCATAATCTCTTCACCCGAACGTGCCTCGGTCCACAACCTGACCTCGTCTATCGTCCCTTTGAACCAGTGAACCGGCTTCGGAATTATCTCCACTTTTTTCCTCTCATATCCGAGAATCACCTCGGGTGTAAAGGTCTGATTGACAGCGATGAATGTCGAGCCTGCGGCCGCTAAAGGGGGCACGCCCGAGACGCCGTTGGCATGATTGCTGTCTGCGCCGTTTACCGCTCTGCCGTCGAGATAGACCGTCAATGTTCCGGCGGATCTGTCATATACTCCGGCTACATGATGCCACTCATTGAGTATGCTCTTCTCTATCTGAGCAGTGGCAGCATACCACCTGCCGTTGCTCTTTACGGCAAACTTCAGACAGGCAGCATCGGCATTGTCCGCGCATCCCTCAGGCGCGTAAGTGGAGGCCCCCTTCCAGAGGTAGAGGGCAAAACCGTCGTTGGTGATCCTCGCAGAGTTGGCCCCGCCGGACAGAATCACTCCGACTTCCTTTTCGGGCTTTATCCATGCCTCGACCGTAAAGCTTGTGTTGCTGTAATCGAAGCCCGCGGGGTTCAGACGCGAGTCGGCGAGCGATACCATGCTGTACCAGTAATTGTGCGTGTCGGTGGACACTGAGGATGCCGGGAAATAGAGCGCATAATTTGCACTATATCCAGATACCGCGAACGTCATGCAGATGAGAAGTGTTAGTGTTGCCAGAGTGAATAATCGTATCCTTTTTCTGTTGTTTTTCTTCATGCAGTTACTCCTTTCTCCGGGCATTGCCTGCCTCAAATTGAGGCGGGCGGGATCAAATACCCGCCCGCCCGGCTGGGGATTGATCAATCGTCATCATCCTCAAAGGAATTATCCCTCGGCATGATCTTACCTTCCATACTGAGGAGTTCCTGACCTCTTTTACTCAGAAGGAAGTCAAGGAATTTCTTGACGCGGCCGCTTGGGACGCCATCCGTCCCCATATGAAGGTACCGGACTACCGGATACGATCCGTCCATTATGGTTTCAGGTGTTGGAAGAACCCCGTTGACGCTTATGACCTTTACATTCGCCATGTCCGCAAAAGACCTGCTCACGTGGGCAATGCCGTTGATATCATCCTCGACAAGTCCGGCCATGTTAAGCTCATCTCCCTCGTTAATAACGCTGTCGGCGAACAGTCCATTGTCGATACAGGTATGACCGTTTGCCGGATCCCAGGTACCGACCAAAGTCTGCCTTGCAACTTCCTGGCGAGGTCCGCACATAATATGAGCATAGGGCTGAATCGGGGCATCATTGCCGCCGACTTCACTCCAGTTTGTAATGTTACCCTGGTAGATGTCACGAATCTGGTCGAGAGTCAGGTTATCAACGGGATTGTTGACATTCACTACAAATTGGATCGCGTCTCTTCCTATACTGGTATCGACCATTCCGTATTTCCCGGTCTCCTCAAAATTCA
>CAZZGC010000063.1:0-13984 GCA_964653915.1 uncultured Thermodesulfovibrio sp. | reverse complement strand
ACAAATAAACTAATTATGAGGCTACGTTTCTTCATGGTACACTCCTTCAAGAATGATTTGTTATGCAACCATTTTTATCGACCAGAGACTGTATAGAAATAGACCTGATCGGCTTTCTGTGTTACTTTAGTCTGTAAATTTTCTCTCAGTTAGTGAGGATAAAATTATTCTAACCCATCCACAAATAACTGTCAAGCTTTTTTTCAGTACACCTCAATTTATCGTCCAATAAATTTACAACAAGACTATCTAAAGCAATCCGTAAGTAAACAGAACACCTACTACATTTCTTTCATAGTCAAAATCAACAAGGTTGGAATCATTTCTGATGTAAGTGTCATTCAACGTAACCGACATCTTGTTGTTGAGCACATATTGAAGTGAAACCTGATACTTCTGCATCTTGTCGACACGTCTGTCACCTAAACCGGGATAAATCTCATTATGTCTTCGCCTGCTGAAGTCGGCGCTGCCCAAGAGAGTCAAAGTTTCCATGATCTTATATTTGACAACACCGCCCCCTCTATGTGCTTTGTATGCCCAGTGATCCTTGTCTGCATTCTTGTCGTCATAGAAATAATGAATATCTCCCTTGATTGCGTTCCACATAAAATTCTGCCTTACACCAATCGTGTTCTGTCTGCCAGACCTGTCAGAGTTATTCGGGAACTCATCCGTATCATCATAATCGTGATCACGGAATTCATATATGCCGTCAATCGAAAAATCCTGCGTCTCCTTTATATTGAGATTTGCAAATGCGGCATTAATAATGCCGTACTGTTCCGAGCCGAAGTTTATATACTCGAACCAGTACCCTGCCGAAGGGATAACGATATCTGATATATTAAGTTCGACACTGGGAGATATCTTATGGTAGTGGACATTATACTGGTCAAGATCGAAATGCCCGCTTTGATAAAAATTGTAATCGATCCTTGCGCTTCCCTGTTTCATCTTGAGCAGACTCGCTCCGGCGCTGATCATGGCCACTACCCTGCCGTCATCCTTTTCATCTGCGGGAACCGGAGGATTTGTAGCCTCAAGCACAACATTACTGTCATACTGAATACCTGCCGTCAAATTTACTGTGTAAGGTTTTTCAGCCTCACCCTTTCCGTAGCAGTCGGCTATAAGACTGTTGGCATAACCGATTGCCTGGGCATTGCCGGACATACCCTTGAACTCGTTAAGATACTTCTCAGCGGTCCTGCACTCGCCCCTGAAATAATGAATACGTCCGAGCTCAAGGGAAACATTAGCCGCATACTCTTTGCTCTTCCTGATTTTCCCGAGGAGTTCTTCTGCCTTTTCAAGCTTCCCCATCCTTGAATATGCCACTGCAGAATAAAACTCAGCCTCCGGATTATCAGGTGACAGCTCAAGGGCTTTTTCCAGTACAGCAAGAGCCTCCTTAAACTGTCCCTTGTTCAATTTTTCTATGCCCTGAGCTATATAAAGTTCATACTTCTCGGCAGAATAAACCGACCCGGCAAACAGCACAGCAAAAACTGTGATGAACGTCAATAAGACTATCGATTTTCTCATATCAAAGTTCCTTTCTTTTGATTTTCATTAAGTTAAATTTTCACAGAGAGCAGGTGTTAATTATTGCTTATTATCAATTATTTAGTTATTACTGTCAAGCCTTTTATGACACGAATTTTTCACACCTGTCAATCAATCTTCCTGATCCGGATAATTCGAAAACCATTGGCTATCCGTAACGATATGAGCAATGCGGATTTAAAGAAAATAAGAGGAGGAGATCCATCGAGGCGAATTTAGTAAAAAAGGTCAGTAGCCCTAATCATTCAGAGCATTCGGAGTAATAAGAAAGTAACCCTCCCTCTGAACAACCATTCCTTTGTGATTCAGCACTTTCAGCGCCTTGGAAACAGCCTCTCTCGATGACCCTATATTCGAGGCGATTTCATTGTGAGTCATCTTCTTTATACGGTAGCAGCCGTTTTCATCCAGCTCGCCTTCCATACGAGCCGCGTCTAAAAGAAACTTTACTATCCTGTCGTTAACATCCAGAAAGGCAAGGGTTTCGATCATATCATTAGCATGCCTGAGCCGATCAACAAGAGCGGTCAGCATATCAAATGCAATAGAAGGTCTTTTTTGCATCGTCTCAAGAAATATCTCCCTGCTTAATGAACTTAAAACGGCATCCTCTTCGGCTACCACATTAGCCGAACGGGACTTCCCGTCTATCAGGCTCATTTCACCGAAAAAGTCTCCCTGCCTGAATGTGGTCAAGACGAACTCATCTCCTTCGGGACCAAGCAGGCTTACTTTGACCTTGCCCTTGAGTACTACAAACAGATCGGTGCCTTCATCGGCCTGAAAGACTATATCCTCCCCCTTACCAAAACGCGTTATCCTGAAATTATCAACAATGAGATCAACGTGGTCATCTGAAAAGTTCCGGAAGATCGTTACTCTTTTGATGAATTTTTTTATCAGCTCTTTTTCTTTCCCGGTCATAAAGCGCGTTAAATTCCTCCACCTAACTCTCACATTACCATGCCTCAGTATATAACAAACTCAATGGAATTTAAAGCTTACTTCTATTCCCGGCATAAGATTTACAGTTGTCAGGGCAGCAATAAGACACTTCTCTCATCCCTTTACCCTTACCATTTATCCCTTATCCCTGCTCAGGGACACGCCCTTTATGAACCGCATGTTCACGTAGGCTTGAACGGCGCATGAATCCCATCGCCGGCTTCCGTAACATTGCCCGGCCACTCAAGTATGCCTCCCTTTATGCTCGCAGCACTGAATCCCTGGCTCTTGAGCAGGAATGCAGCTGTAGCGCTTCTCGCTCCTACAAGACAATAGACATAATACTTTTTGGATCTGTCGAGATCGTCATATCTTTTTCTAAGTTCATCTAACGGAATATTGATAGCGCCGGGAATGTGTTCTTCATCAAACTCGGCTCTCAACCTGACATCAAGCATCTGGTAGACACCGGAATCGTTCAATACTGATTCAGGAGCAACTTCTTCAAGGTAAGAAGACTTCAGTATCTTGTCGAACTGCTCCCGTGGCAGTGCGTAAACAACCGAATCACCCACCGATTTTACTGTGGCATTTCTAACGCTGTTTGACAAGAGCGCCTCTTCTCCAAATGCCTCACCTTCAGATAATGATGCAATATGAACAGGAGCGTCGTCTTCGAGTTTCTTGAGCACAGCAACCCTGCCGGATTTAATGATGTAGTACTCATCGCCTTTATCTCCCTGTGAAATTATCACTTCTCCATCGGAGTACCTCTTCTCTTTCAGTGTCTCCAGCATGGCAGCCATTTTTTGCGGCTCAATTAAGGCAAATGGCTGAAGGGTCTTAAGAGAATTAAACTCTGAATAACTTTGAATCTTCTTGTCCAGTATCTGAGAAATGGCACTATCTATTCTCAAAATTTCATCAAAATCGGTCTTTAACAGCCTGAGCAGCCGGACGCCGGTTGTCGCAACAACAGAGCAGCATCTTGGCGAACATGTAAGCAACGCCATCTCTCCGAACCCTTCACCGTGACCCACTACAGACAGTTTCGCCTCCTGTCCCCACTTGGTTTTCTTACGGACCTCTACCTCTCCTTCACCAACAAGATAAAATGAATCGGCAGGCTCTCCCTCTTTGATAATATACGTTCCGGCTGGCACCTCCATAATGCGCAGTTTCCTCGAAAGAACTTCAAGCGCGCCATCTGAAAGCCCTGAAAAATAACAATACTTTCTTAACCCCTTGAAATGATGAATATCTCCCATGTTATACCCCCTTCTCAGTTTATGATACAACTAGCTGTTATAAATAACATTTTGAAGTATCCTAACTTTTCTGATTATTAATAATACTATGATCGGCGTCAAGTGAAAAATCACCGGTTCCAGTCGGATTAAAGCTTTTCCTTACATGGCCGGGCTGACATTCATGCATAGTCCAGATCGTATGCTCGATGGAAAGCATTGTTTTGATGTCCATGTGATATAATAATCGACTGTTTTATTTTGACTAACTGTTTGGCACAATGAAACAAAAGATGAAATTCAAAAAAGGACCGGGAAAGAAAGGTCATTTCGGCAAGTACGGCGGAAGATTCGTACCGGAGACTCTCATGCCGGCCCTGCTTGAGCTGGAGGCATCATATAGTAAGTTCCGTAAGAGTACAGAGTTTAAAACTGAACTGAATCAACTTCTTGCAGACTATGTGGGAAGACCAACTCCCCTCTATTTTGCAAAAGACCTGAGTAGATATGCCGGCGGCAGCAGAATATATCTCAAGCGGGAAGACCTCTGCCATACCGGAGCTCACAAAATCAACAACGCGATCGCGCAGGCACTTCTTGCAAAAAAGATGGGCAAGAAGCGTCTTATAGCCGAAACAGGCGCGGGCCAGCATGGTGTAGCTACCGCGACCGGTGCGGCTCTGATCGGACTGAACTGTGAGATATATATGGGTTCTGAAGATATAAGACGGCAGTCGCTGAATGTCTTCAGAATGAAGCTCCTGGGGGCAAAAGTCAACGAGGTCTCGTCAGGTTCCCGAACGCTGAAAGATGCAATTAATGAGGCCCTCAGGGACTGGACTACAAATGTCAAGACTACTCATTATGTCATGGGGACAGTGTTCGGCCCTCATCCATATCCTGTGATGGTGAGGGATTTCCAGTCGGTCATAGGCAGAGAGGCCAGGAGGCAGGTGCTCAAAGCAGAGGGGCGGCTTCCCGACTGTCTGATTGCATGTGTTGGAGGCGGCAGCAATTCCATAGGACTCTTCTATGAATTCCTTGATGATGATGTCAGAATGATAGGTGTTGAGGCCGGCGGACATGGCATCAGGTCGGGGAAACATGCGGCCCGTTTCGCGGGCGGTTCACTCGGCGTCTTTCAGGGATGCAAGAGCTATCTGCTACAGAACCTGGACGGCAATGTTCTTACGACGCATTCAGTATCTGCTGGACTCGATTATGCTTCGGTAGGACCAGAACACTGCCACCTTAGGGATAGCGGGCGGGTCGAATATACATTCGCAACCGATACGGAAGCACTCAGGGCATTCGAGACTCTTAGCAGAACCGAAGGGATTATCCCCGCCCTTGAATCATCCCATGCGATAGCCGAGGCATTGAAACAGGCCAATAAAATGGAAAAGGGGTCCATAATAATTGTCAACCTCTCGGGACGTGGAGACAAGGATGTGCAGGAGGTAGCAAGGATACTGGATGATAAGAGTTAAGAGTTATGAGTTATGAATTTCTGTCAACCGTCAACTGTGAACGGTCAACTTATTTATGGGAAGGATAACGGACACATTCAATAAGTTAAGGGAGGATGGGAAAAAGGCCCTCATTCCTTATATAATGGCGGGAGATCCGTCCCTGCCCGCAACATCTCAGTATATTTTCGAACTGGAAGAGTCCGGCGCTGATATCATCGAACTTGGGGTGCCCTTCAGCGATCCTCTCGCAGATGGTCCAACGATACAGGCGGCGGCCGAACGCTCCCTCTCCAAAGGGACTACGCTTAAAAAAGTTCTTAACCTTGTACAGGATGTCAGAAAAGAGACCGAGATTCCCCTTATTCTCATGACATACTTTAATCCTGTGTTCAGGTTTGGTATTGACCGTTTCGCTGAAGAAGCTGCATCCAGGGGGGTGGATGGAGTCATCATCCCGGATCTCATCCCAGATGAAGCTGGGGGTTTTATAAAGGCGGCGCGTAAGCATGGCCTTGATACAATATTTCTCCTTGCTCCAACGAGCACTCCGGAAAGAATTTCCAAGGTGGCATCTGCATCATCCGGTTTTATTTATTATGTTTCGATTACCGGTATAACCGGTTCCAGAATATCAGTCAACAGAGAAATGAGAAAATCTGTTGGTGCCATCAGAACTCGCTCCAAACTGCCCGTCGCTGTCGGATTCGGCATATCCAATCCGAAAGAAGCAGCTTCCGTCTCTGCATTTGCAGACGGTATAATAGTCGGTAGCGCGATTGTCAAGTTGATCGCAAAAAAAAGAAATATAAAGAGATTTGTAAAGGAGCTGAAAGGAGCAATCTCTTAACTCTCTAAAAAACAATGGCCTGGTTTAAAAAGAATAAAGAAAAGGCTGAATCAAGAAGGGTCAAGATACCGGAAGGTCTCTGGGTAAAATGTAACTCCTGCAAAGAGATAATTTACAGGAAAGAGGTCGAAAGAAACCTTAAGGTCTGCCCGAAATGCAATTATCATTTCAGGATATCGGCAAGAGAGAGGATAGACCTCCTTACAGACACCGGCTCTTTTGAAGAATTCGTGTCTGAACTCGAATCGAGCGATCCTCTGAAATTCAAGGATCAGATCACCTACTCAGATCGCCTGAAAGAATCGAAGAAAAAAACGGGTAATAATGACGCAGCTACATCCGGCAGCGCACTGATCGGCGGTCACCGTGTCAATCTGATAGTTCTCGACTTTGCATTCATGGGCGGCAGCATGGGATCAGTTGTCGGCGAAAAGTTCGTACTGACTGCCGAAAAGGCGTCTGCAGAACGTACACCTCTAATATCAGTTTCCTCCTCGGGCGGAGCCCGCATGCATGAGGGAATAATATCCCTGATGCAGATGGCGAAGACATCCGGTGCCGTATCACGATTCAAAAAGACGGGATTGCCATTCATTTCCATTCTTGCCGACCCAACATTTGGCGGGGTATCAGCCAGCTTTGCCATGCTTGGCGACATTATCATCGCCGAACCTAAAAGCCTGATAGGTTTTGCAGGCCCGAGAGTAATAGAGCAGACCATAAACCAGCAACTCCCTGAAAACTTTCAGACCGCTGAATTCCTCCTTGAACACGGAATGATCGATATGATCGTATCCAGAAAGGACCTCAAGGAAACCGTGATAAAACTGATCTCCCTAACGTCCGGTGAAACCGCCTGAATCTTCATGGCAAATAGTATCGACCGGCTACGTTCTCTCTGTTCTCTGTCATGACAGGAATCGCTGAATACAATGAGATGATAAACTTCCTGTACGGGCTTCAGAAGCACGGCATCAAACTTGGCCTCTCCAACACAAGCGAACTGATGAATTTGCTTGAACATCCTCAAAAATCATTTCGTTCCATCCATATAGCCGGTACGAACGGCAAGGGATCTACCGCCTCGATTATATCATCTATATTTGCCGAGCACGGCGTAAAGACCGGCCTGTTCACGTCGCCTCATCTTGTAAGCTTTACGGAGCGCATATCCATAAATGGCCGGCGTATCACCGAAGATGAAGTTGTCGATATAACTAAAAAGTTAAAATCCATCATATCCGGTCATTCAATCCAACCCACTTTCTTCGAGTTTATTACCGCAATGGCATTCCTCTATTTCCGCCGCAATGATGTGGAGTGGGCTGTTGTGGAAACCGGTATGGGCGGCAGGCTTGATGCCACCAATATACTCGTCCCGGAGGTCTCCGTCATAACCAGCATCAGCATGGATCACAGTGAGTTTCTCGGGAAAAGCATATCGGATATCGCCAGGGAAAAAGCAGGAATCATCAAGCCTCACGTGCCGCTCGTTACATCAATTTCCGGAGATGAAGCTCTGAACATAATCAAAGCGACATCCGCCGGGCAAAATTCGGCACTCCATGTCTATGGTGATCAGTTCAGTGCGGATCTGATCTCCATATCACTGGACGGGATTACATTTGATTATAACGGCGATGAACAGTATATGGCTCTGCGTGTTCCTTTGATCGGTGACTACCAGATGTACAATGCAAGCACAGCCATCCGTGTGATGGAATTACTCGGCATGACAGGGTTCCCGCTCTCAGAAGAGATGATCCGCAAGGGGTTGGCGAACTTGAAAATGGAAGGTCGCATGGAATGCGTTTCCCACGACCCGCTTATCTTCATCGACGGCGCACACAATCCCGATGCAATCAACTGCTCCGTCGGTAATCTCAGAAAACTCTTACCGGACAAAAAACTTATTATTGTCGCCGGCATCATGAGCGACAAGGAAATCAGGGGGATGATCGCACCGCTTCGTGCCTCAGCGGAAAAATTAATTCTGACGAGGGCAGCCTATGAGCGCGCCGCTTCTTCCATGCAGCTTAAGGAAGCAGCAGCATCACTGAAAGCGACAGGTCATGCCGATATCATAACAGCGGAACCGGTGAAGGATGCCATCAAGCTTGCAAATAGTCTCTGCAGCAAAGATACATTCATTCTTATAACAGGATCTTTTTATACTGCCGGAGAAGCAAAAGAATATTTTGGACATCCTGCCGTTCTGCCCAGACTGAGAGAGAAATGAGATCAGTTCATATTACAGTTTTGATTCTAATCTTCTTAATAGCCGTTCGCTCCGTGTCATGGGCCGGTGATTCCGACAACAGCGATATTGAGCTCTCAGCGAATCGGATCGAGTATCGTTCACAGGAACACAAGTATATCGCCACAGGCAATGTTATTCTCCGCTTTCAGGATACGGTGATCAGAGCAGATGAAATGAACTATGACAGCGATACATCATACGCTGTCATTAAAGGCAATGTACTTTATGAAGATAGTGACGCCGTTGTGGCAGCCGACAAAATAGAGCTGAACATAAATACAAAACTTGGGACAATATATAACAGCAGCGTCTTTTACAGGAAGACAAATGTTCACCTGCAAGGTGGCAATATAACCAAAACCGGTGAAAAATCTTTTTACCTGGACAAAGCCACCTTTACTACCTGCGATGCCAGTCCACCAGCCTGGCATATTTCAGCGCAAGATATAAACGCTACGCAGCATCAAAGTATTACAGCCCGGCACAGCACATTCAACATAAGAACGGTACCTGTTCTATATACTCCGTACTTCTGGGCACCGCTTAAGACTGACAGACAGACAGGATTTCTTTTTCCGTCCTTCGGGTACAGCAGCAAGCGAGGCAATTATTACAGACAGGGCTTTTTCTGGGCGATAAAGGGAAATCAGGATACATCCCTCTATGTTGACTACTACTCGGAGAAAGGATTTGGAGAAGGGCTTGACTACCGTTACATCGCAAACAGGGACACAAGAGGGGAAATATGGCTTTACAACATCAGGGATGACGATCCACCAAGAAATCTTACAGAACTGAAATCTTACAACAACTTCCGGCTACCATTTAATATATCGGGTTACCTCAAGGCCCATTTCGTAAACGTTTTTGACTATTATGAAGAAATGGATTCAACATCAGCCGGCAAAATCGGTTTTGAGAAACAGGACGTTGATCCTTTCGGTTTCAGCTCTGAAGAGAGACTCCAGAAATATCTCGATTCCAATCTGCATATCACAAAACCATTAAGCGGAGGCAGAGCGTACCTGCTTGCGCAGGGACGGAAAAGTCTCGAAGGCAGCTCTAAAGCGACACCTCAGATCATTCCTGAAGCGGCCTTAGTTTTTCATACGCGATCAGGTAGCAAGTATATGTCTTATAATCTTTCACTCAAGGGAACAAATTTCTGGCGCGATGAGGGTCAGAAGGGTGAGAGAGTAGATATAAACCCATCGTTCTTCTTAAGCTATGGAAGAATCCTGAATCTGACACAGAAAATCGGTGCACATGAAACTCTCTATTTCCTGAACAATCCATCAACTAACCTGAGCAGGTTTACAGCCAACCTGTCAACTTCCCTGTCAACCCGCTTCTACAAAAAATTCAGTACATTTGTACACCTTGTTGAGCCTGTGCTGGAATACACCTATATTCCTCCTGTTCACAATGACAATATCCCTTTCTTCGACTCCCTTGAGACTATTACACGAAAGAGCAGCATATCTTACGCATTGACAAACAGATTAAGCGGAACAGGGGGAAGGAACCTCGAGGCACGATTAAGATTTTCCCAAAGTTACAGTCTTCTTGATGATGCAGACAAGGAGTTTTCACCCTTCTTTATTGAAGCGACACTAAACAGTGCGCACGTCGGGCTCAGTCTCAATGTCTCTTACGATGTATATGATGGAAAGGCGACAGAGGCGATTTCCTCACTGAATCTCAAGAATAACAAGGGATACATAACATTGGGGAAAAATTTCCGCAGGGCAACCAACCTTGACCAATATACGGTCGAATCCGGGATATTTTCTCCTATAAGAATTCTGAAAAAGAATATTCCTGTCAGCGTAAACGGTACTGTCTGGTACGATGCCAAAGGCGGCGGCGTTCAGGAGATGCAGGTAACGTCGACATATCATCATCAATGCTGGAGCACTTCAGTTACATATAAACGGCAGGCAAACTCTTACCAGATAGTCTTCATGATCCAGTTAAAAGGATTGGGACGAATATCAGTAGGCAATATGTAGCATCACTTTCTGCACATTCTGTTCTTTGCTTCATTCCAAAAAACATCCATCTCATCAAGTGTCATGTCGGAAAAACTCTTCCCCGCCTCCGCAATGCGAGATTCCATATACCTGAACCTGTCAATAAATTTATGAATAGTGCCCTGGAGTGCTTTTTCGGCATTTACATCGAGAAAATTGGCGATCCGCACCATAACAAAGAGTATGTCTCCTATCTCTTCATCAACGCCTTTACTGTCCTTTTTTATTACCGCATCTTTCAGCTCGGCGATCTCTTCATTCAGTTTGGCGAATACATCATCGATTTTGTCCCAGTCAAAACCAACCTTTGTGGCCTTAAGCTGGAGCTCTCGCGCCCGCAGAAGAGCGGGCATAGACCTCGGAACCCTGTCGAGTATGGATTCTTGCGCCTTTCCCTCCATCGCCTTCTGCTTCTTCCATCTCTTTCGCACATCATCGGCAGTTTCTATCTTTTCGTCCCCAAACACATGCGGATGCCTGCTTATCATCTTCGATACAATTCCGGATACAACATCATTAATAGTAAATTTACCATCCTCTTCAGCAAGCCTGCTCTGAAGTACTATCTGAAACAGGAGATCGCCCATTTCCTCACGAATATCGTCCGGATCTCCATGCTCAAATGCATCGATCAGTTCATAAAACTCCTCCATCAGATACGGAATCAGACTATCCATCGTCTGTTCCCGGTCCCACGGGCACCCATCCGGCCCCCTTAGTCGTGCTACAATATTAACCAGTTCATCGAAATTCATTTTGACAGTATAGCAGAGTCAAGAGTGTAGAGTTAAGAGTTAGTTAAAGAGGCTATATCTTGCAACTCTAATGCCACAGGGAGGGATTTCTAATGATAAAGCAAACAACATACTTTGAGAGGCCGGGACCGGCTAATTCAGAGGCCTGCCTCGACATATCCAGAAAGGCAATATCTCAATATGGATACAAACATGTTGTAGTGGCAACCACAACTGGGGAAACCGGGATCCTGTTTTCCGAAGGCTTAATAGACCAGCCGGTAAACGTAGTTGTGGTCACACACTCTTACGGATTCAAAGAACCCAACAGTATAGAACTTAAACAGGAGGCCCGCGAAAGGATTCTAAATACCGGTGCCGTCATATACACCGGAACGATGATTACTCACTCACTGGAAACATCATTGGCAAAGAATTTCAGTGGCATATATCCCACCCTGCTTGTTGCGCAGTCACTGAGGCGCTTTGGTGAAGGTGTCAAGGTATGCTGTGAAATGGTGATGATGGCAGCAGATGCCGGCCTCGTACCGGAAAAAGAAGAGGTCCTGACAGTAGCCGGAACCGGCAGGGGTGCGGATACCGTTACCCTGATCCGGGCCGCCGCATCAAAGAGATTCCTGGATTTAAAGGTACTCGAGATACTGGCCAAACCAAGATTATGATTAAAGTGGCAAATCGTGCAATTATGGCATGCAAACCTGCCATAATGACAGTTTCTGAGTGCCGCAATTCTTAAATCATAGCGGCGTAGAACCGATATATTTCTATTTCCGTGCCGCCTGTCCTGAGGCTGTATAGGCTAAACAATCCAGAACCTTCGAAATAATAATGATTCCCCCCATGGGACAAAATGTATTGAGAATCTACTATGAAATGACTGTTGTCCCATTTAACATTCTGGCATTCGATTTGCATAATGATACACTCGAATCCTTCATTACCAGAAGGCACAAAAAATTATTCCGGGGTAGGAATGAAAGAAAAAATAGTCTTTTCTGAAAAGGCAAGTTGCGCCCTGAATCTTGTTCACGCATTACATAGTAGATTATACAGGTGGAAGGAGCTTGCATCGAGATGATTCCCTGTATCGCTACCACTGATCCTACCCCGGGTTCAGTCAGTCCCTTCATTCAAGATGCAGGAAACATGCTCAACGCTTCCCGGTCTGCAAAGTCGGGATTCCATCACGGCTCCTTCCGCCTGTATAATTTATATTTTAACTCTTTTATAGGCAGTTATGAAAGGATTGTTAAACCGTTTTCTATGCGCGAAAACACGCTAACCCGAATTATTGTGAGAAATATAGCTAACCACAACGACCGACGGAATATAGAGGCATCGATAAATTCATATTTTACCGGAAGTTTTAAAATGAAACCAACTGGCATGCATATTGCAAAATATCAAAGCACTCTGTCGGATTTCCGGACCAGTTCTTTTATTCCGGGAGATTATTTTACTGTATGATAAAATTCAGACTTTCATTACTGATTGCATCGATTGTAACCACCGTTACTATTTTCTCCGTAACGCATAGCTTTGCTACCAGCCTCGTCTGTCCATCCGATCCTGTAACGACTGCATATAATGATTACTGGGATGCTGTAACAGAAGGATACGCACTGCAGGATCCAAATGGGACACCATCTGGACCTGCCCCGACCCTCTCCCAACATGCCGTAACACTGGGCAATTACGCAGACTCCGATGATAACCGGGGCAAGTTCGGGACAATGACTACACAATGGAGTGACGGCTCTCTTGTAGCTGATTCGAATATTAAGCCAAAGAACAGCTATCGTTACCAGGCCGGCAACAGGTATGAATTTTCATGGAGTCATGTCCATCTGAATATCGATCCAGCCACCATCACTGACCTGAAAATGGTCTACTACTATTACGATAAGCAGGGTATGAACGGCGATGAATATCTGATTGTTCAGGCCTATGACGCAACTGATGATTCCGTTGATACAACTATAAACCTCGACGGAGCAGGCAACTATTATGTAACCTATCCACTGACAGGAACAACTACATCGGGTTGCCAGGCACAGGATGACAAGGGGAATAATGTAACCGCAAATTATCAGGAATTTGATCTGACTCCCTTGATGAGCAGGCTTTCGGCGGCCGGCTACTCTATAGTCGACCTCAGGATTCTGGCTCCCTGGGACCCGGTCGATGGCGCAAGAGCAGAACTCATAACTCTTGAAACTGAACTTGCGGTAACCACAGGCCTGCCCTGCTCCGCCACCGCCCCTTCTGATCTTTTAGATACAAATGTACAGTCAACCCAGGTTGATCTGCAGTGGACCGCGGACTGTACTAACAATGATACTTATACGGTTTACAGGGACGGATCACCGCTTGCAGCCGGTACAAATCTTACATGCACCGCAGGAACAATGACCTTCAGTGATACCACTGTTTCAGCAAGCACCAGTTACTCGTATACAGTGCGGGGCTACAATAATACGGAAGGCTGTGAGAGCGGTGATTCCAATACAGTAAATGTCACAACACCCGCATGTACCGATCCCGACCCTTCAACCATAACCATTCCCGCATCACAGACAGCCTATGGCGATCCATATGATGTAAGCGGCATGTTTACAACAACGGGCGATGTTGGTTCATTTGAATACAAAGTAACTACCGGGAGCGGGAGCGGTGCAGTTACCCTTGACGCATCAAATAATATTTATCAGCCGGCAGGCGGCAGTTCAATGACATGGCAGCATACAATTGGTTCAGGGGCAGAGAGATTACTCGTGGTTGGTATTGCATTTGACGACAGGAACGGCGAAACAGTGTCAAGTGTGACATATAATGGAACTAACCTGTCTTTTCTTC
>CAZZGC010000062.1:0-14010 GCA_964653915.1 uncultured Thermodesulfovibrio sp. | reverse complement strand
TATTCTGCAGAAGGATATGAGCCGAGAACCTTGAAAAAGAGGCATTCCTTTTTGACGTCATTGATCGCCTTGCGCACCTTTCTGTCCTCCAGATGTCCCCCCATGTCGACGAAGAAGATATATTCCCAGGCCTTGCGCCTTGACGGGCGCGACTCAATCTTTGTCAAGTTGATCTTGTGCCTTGCGAATGGCCTGAGTATCAGATAAAGAGCGCCAGGTTTGTCCTTTACTGAAAACATTATCGATGTCTTGTCATGTCCGGTTCTGCCGGGATGGTTTTTTGCGATGACGAGAAATCTCGTTACATTGGTTCGGTGATCTTCTATGCCCTTTGCGATGAACTTCAGGCCGTATTCGGTTGCGGCCAGTTCGCTTGCAACCGCAGCGGCTGCGTTGTCCCTGCTTACACGCTTTGCAGCGGCTGCGGTACTTAGTTCCTCTATGATCTGGACACCGGGGAAGTTTGCATCAAGCCATCCACGGCACTGGGCGCGCGCCTGGGGATGAGAGTATATTTTCTTTACTTCGCTCTTTTTGCCGCTCTTTGAAAGAAGATTGTGCGAAATAGGCAGCATGATCTCGAATGCAATCTGCAGGTCCGAGTCGATGAACATATCGAGGGTATAGTTGACCACGCCCTCGGTAGAGTTCTCTATAGGTACCACCCCATACTGAACCTGGTCACGGCTTACCGCATCAAAGACATCCTTTATGGAACTCTCAGACAGATAATCGGTGGCTGAGCCGAACTGACGCCTTGCGGCAAGGTGTGTGAACGTAGCGGAAGGCCCGAGATAGGCCACCTTCAACGGCTGCTGAAGCGCCAGAGATGCAGAAAGGATTTCTTCATAGATTATCTTCAGGGTTTCATAAGGAAACGGTCCGGTGTTGACCTCTTTGAGTCGTCTCAGTATTGACCGTTCCCGCTCGGGGGAATGTATCTTGAGGTTACGGTCCTGCTTGGCCTTGCCTATATCGAGGGCTATCTCTGCCCGCATGTTCAGAAGTTCAACTATCTTGCGGTCTATCTCATCGATTTTCTCTCGGAGCTGTTCAAGTTCGGACATTGTTCCCCTCTGTGCAAATTCGGTTGCTGCTTAATTTAGCAATATTATGGAGTTTTTTCAAGGGAGAGTCGGTTACTTAATGATTCTTACCCTGATATCTCCAAAGCAGGGCATTCCTGTCAGAGGCGTGCGGCATTCAGGTGACAGCAGCATGTTGATATTAGGTGTGTAGCCTGATGCCGCCTTCAGCAGCCCACTGCCGGATGCGTTCCTGCCGCCGGGACCGAAAGCCGTCTTGATAACACCGGGCATTATTTCATCGCTCAGATACGCCTTCCCTCTGATAGTAAATTCATCGGGACTTTGCAAGGTGATTGTGTCACCGGTTTTGATTTTCAGGCTGATTCCGTCCTGACTGTTGATGGCAAATACAGGTATGGAGATAGTGCCCCGCTTCAGAATACAACCGCCGGCAGAAGGTATGCCGAATACTTCAGGGAATGTATCGTCTCCGGCAAGCTGGTAATCAAATTCGTCATTCAGAGGTTTCATGCACTCAGTTTCGGTCTCGGCGAGGAACGGACAGACCGCGGTCATGGTCATTGCATGGTGGCTTCGGCCGCTGATGAGACGGAAATTATATTCATCAGCGTTTTCAGCAGAGCGGCTGCTCAAAAGATCAAAGCGGGAGTCGTTCCAGTAGAACGTCACGGGGAAGGAAGTGTTGAACCGCTTATTGATTCTTTCCATATAGCTGAACCTGAACTCGAACATGCCGGAGCCTGTTCTGGGATAAACTCCTGATGGCGAACCATCGGTCTTTCTGTACCGGAAATAACCGGCCGGCCATACCGCAACACCGTTGTTTCGTCTGAGCCAGTCCACAGTCAGCAGCTCACCGTCTCTAATGACGTTCCCGTCCATGGTGGCGATCGGGTTGTCAGGCGTTCCCGTGATCAGGCAGCCTTCGGGCAGATCAGGGTAGGGAAGGGGATCTCCCAGGTTATAAAATCCGGGTGCTTCCGAGAGGACCTCGTTTATGAAATCTTCCTCTCCTCTGTATTTTCTGAAATCATCCGGATTGATGTCAGGATCGCCGTTTTGAATAAGCGCCTCGGAAAGCGCATGCATGATTCCGAAGGGGCTTTTTGATTCATAGAGGGGCTTGATGGCCCTGTCCCGTATAGCTATTTCGGGACTCATTGTATATACATCACTGACCCCTATGCGCTCTAAAAACCCGGCCTCAGGAAGGATCAGGTCCGCATATTTGCCGGTATCGGTCAGGTGTGTATCAATGAAAACGGAGAGTTCGAGAAGATAATTGCCATTTTTATCCC
This sequence comes from uncultured Thermodesulfovibrio sp., assembly GCA_964653915.1. Taxonomy (GTDB): domain Bacteria; phylum Nitrospirota; class Thermodesulfovibrionia; order UBA6902; family UBA6902; genus CAZZGC01. Next base: position 11,663 of record CAZZGC010000062.1, on the reverse strand, counting down.
GGGCAGTTATTGCATCGATCCATTCGGAAGTGTTGCCCGCGGTCATTACGGGATTGCCGGCTCTTGATATGAAGGCCTTCAGGGGATACCGCAGTCCCTTGAATGGACCCTGGTGGATTGTAACTCCTCTCATGATATTTCGGGGAAGATCGGACAGTACCCCCTTCCATGCAGCCGGATATTTGCCGTAATGATCCTTGTGCAGTTCGGAGAGCCGCCCCATGGCCTCCCTGCCGGAGATTGTTCTTGTCACGGAGCGATCGAGGAATTTCCTGCCGGCTGTTCCGGTTCCCTTCTTTGCCTTCTGAGTATCGCAGAAGACAAGGCCGCCCGGCCTGTCCATGTTGCCGGTCACGAGGCAGAGCGTGGTCATCAGAATCGAGGCGACATCGCCGTCATAGTGATGGGAGGTTCCGTGCATTCCGATCTCGATCGCGGCAGGTTTGGTGATCCCTATTAGATGCGATATTTCTCTGATTTGCTCTGCTTTAAGGCCGGTCTTTTGCGAAGCCCATTCAGCCGAAAAATAAAATAGTCCGTTGGATGGATCTTTGAGGTGAGTTAATGACAGGAAAGACTCTTTGAACTCCTTCCAGCCCGTTGTGTATTTTTTGATAAAGTCATGGTCTATGTAACTCCTGTTTTTATCGTCAGGGTCGTCGTTGTTGATTATGAAAAGCAGCATCGCTGCAAGAAGTGCCGAGTCTGTCCCCGGGGTTATTGGCATCCATATGTCGGCATGAGCTGCCGAATTCGTATACGCGGGATCGACAACAATGTATTTGCAGCCCTTTTCTTTTCTGGCTCCGGGGATGCCGTATGACATGTAGTTGAAGCGCGTAGCAACAAGCGGATTGGTCCCTATATTCAGAAGCAGGCGGATGTCATGGTCTCTCTTCAGCAACAGCTTGCCATTTGCGTCTCGTGTTAGAAAAGGTCTCTGTATATCCGGAAGCGGCCTTTCATCTCCTGTCATCAGGCCGTGGCCCCATCGGCGATTGGGATCACATATGCTTCCATGGTCGAATGTGTTCGGAGTTCCGAATGCATGAAAGAGCCTGTAGTAAGCCTCGCGGTCCGTTACATCACCGCAATCCAGTACAACACTCTCCGGACCATGCATCTTCTTGATCCGTATGAGTTCACGGGCGACATAGTCTGCCGCTTCCGCCCATGAAACCTCTCTCCATCGCTCCTCCCCGCGATCACCGGTCCTGATCATCGGTTTTTTGATCCTGTGGGGAGAATAGGTGAGCTGAAGCCCGGAGGCCCCCTTTGCGCAGAGTGTGCCGTTGTTAATTAACGAATGGGGATTGCCGTAGATCTTCGTTGCTTTCCCGTTCTCAACAACGACCTTGATTCCGCATTCAGACGGACACATCGCATCTGATGAATAAATAATATTGCGGCTTGATCCATTGATATGCTTTGGCCTCTGCCGGTCGGATTCCGGCAATGTGGCACAATTCACTTTATAGCCATGCAAAGGTGTGTCGCCGTGAATGGATGACAGAATGTAGAAGACGGATGGATGTGTTTCGTCTGGTGAGTCGAGAACTTTAAGTTCTCGCTCTGCTTTCAAGAAGTTGAGCATGTCTGCGTCGGTAGAAAGATCAGCTAATTTTATGGCCTTGCCCATGCAGCTTTCTACGCATACCGGTTGAAGCCCCGTTTGCAGTCGTCTCTCATAACAGAAGTCGCACTTTTCAACCGCGCCGTTGACCGGGTTGACCGAGATCGCACTGTAGGGACATCTGTCATAACACTGGAGGCAGCCTGAACATTCGTCACGATTCAGCATGACTATTCCATCATCATTTCTGTATAGAGCGCCCTGTTCACATGAGTCTATACATGGTGCAGAGAGACAGTGATTGCAGAAATGAGGGATGAACAATTTTTTGACTTCGGGATAAGCTCCGGAGGTGAAGGTCTTGACCCTGCAGCGGAATACGCCGAGCGGTAGTGAATATTCTGCCTTGCATGTGACTTGACAGGCGTAACATCCCACGCACCTGTCGAGATCGACCGTCATAATATATCGTCTGAGAGAGACAGGCATAATTTAATTTAACGCAATACGGGAATTTAATAAAGTTGAGGATTCAAGAATCTGAGCAGGCGTTCATTGACTGCATTTAGTGCTAAATGTTATTTTCATTTCAGTTATGCCCTATACGATTGATTTTGGAGTAAAGATAGACTGCATCACAAAGGATGAGCTCTTCGAGAGGATTACCAGGGGAGGAGACTTCGTTCTTGTGGATACCGTCGGACAATATGACGGCAACAGGCTCAAGATCAGGGGGGCCAGAACTATTCCCTATCCGGAGGTCGTTGACAGGAGATCGGAGCTTTCGGGATTTGGTGAGATAATCATTTACTGCAAACACAGGGACTGCAGGGCGTCGAAGAAGGTTGCGACCGCACTGAAGATGCTTAATGTACCGAATGTGAAGGTATATGAGGGCGGCATCGACGAATGGCTTCAGAACGGTCTTCCGGTTGAGGATGAATAAAAAAACGTTGGCCTGCCGGTGACCGTATGCGTCAGCATGTAAAACTTGGAAAGTGGACTGAGTCCGAAATCGATCTTCTGCTGAAAGATGCTTCTGATATCGCTGATCCTGGCGAACGCGTCGGTTACATTTCCGCTTTCTTTCTCGATACGCCATACAGAGGCTCGACACTTGATGGTGGCGAAAACGGGGGAGAGGTCTTCGTCATAAACCTTGATGAGGTGGATTGCCTTACATTAATAGAGTATGTGGAGGCGATGAGACGCTCCGGCAGCTTTCAGGAGTTTGCTGTCAACCTGAAGAAAGTAAGATATATGAAGGGTAATATATCCTTTGTGTCCCGGAAACATTTCTTTACTGATTGGGCACTCTATGACTCAGAGTATATTATCGACGTAACCGCCTTAATAGGCTCCGGAAGGATTAAAACGGTGAAAAAACGGCTGAACGAGAAGGAAGATGGCCGACAATTTGTACCGGGCGTCGAGAGCAGAGATGTGGAACTGGGGTACATTCCAACCGTTTACTATGACTCTTTTGTGGCCGGAAAAATAAATACGGGTGATTATGGTGGTATCTATTCCGAGAAGCAGGGTCTGGATGTATCGCACACGGGGATATTCATTAAGAAAGGCGGAAACGTATTGTTTCGTCATGCATCGTCGTCAGGACAGTTCAGAAAGGTAGTTGATGAGGTCGTTGAAACGTATATAAAGGATAAGCCGGGTTTTATAATTTTGAGACCGGTTGACCGGGCTGTATAAAATATATAGCATATTCCGCGCAATGCGCAGGATGGAAGCATTTTATCTTTTACCGTCAAAGATGAACTTGCAGCAGCCGAGATCAAGCACCTGATCGTTTTCCCGGAATTTGGATCTGAACTCATCGGTGATCTTGTAAATACGCTGGGCTCCATCTTTACGCTTTAAAACGAGCCCCGCCGATTCAAGTATCTTCAGATGCTTGGAGATATTATATACTTTTATATCCAACCTTGAGGCAAGTTCCCGTACGGATGCCTCCTGCCTGAGCAGCTCGTGTATAATCTGAAGCCTGCTTTCATCTGCAAGGGCCTTCAATATGCCGGTCCACTGCAGAGCGGTTTCCTGGCTGGATATTCGACTGTCAGGAGGCATAATATATATTATAAATAATACTTATAATTAATCAAGAATCGTTAATGATTTGCAAGTTCTGTACCTTTCGATTTTGCCTTTCACCTTCATTCTCTGTCCGTTGCTCCCTGAATCCTGCAGTTTTATTGCTATATAAGAAATTCTAATTGCCCATTGGATTTCCGTTATGGTATAATGCGTCGATTCAGAGTTCCGCGTTACCTGATTTCTGTTTTTGTAACAGGTCAAAAAAATAACATGCTTCTTTACATATTTCTTGCAATATATTTCTGCATCCTTTTTGCGGTATTTGTCTATGCATCGCATAGATATTACATGGTCTATCTTTATTATAAGCATCAGAAAGACCGCCCCAGGCCTGCAGACAGACTGAAGGAACTTCCATCCGTTACGGTTCAGCTTCCTATATTCAACGAGATGTACGTGGTAAAGCGTCTGATATCAGCAGCCTGTAATATAAACTATCCCAAGGAGCTGCTGGAGATTCAGGTGCTCGATGATTCTACAGACGAGACCGTTACGGTTGCGCAGGAGAGCGTAGAATACTTCAGGGAAAAGGGTTTTGATATCAAGTATATTCACCGTGACAATCGTAAGGGCTTCAAGGGTGGGGCTCTTGCAAACGGTTTGAGAATGGCCAAAGGAAAATTTATCGCGGTCTTTGATGCGGACTTTGTTCCTCCTGTCGATATTCTTAAGAAAACGATTCACTATTTCAGTGACCGGCAGGTCGGTATGGTGCAGACAAGGTGGTCGTACCTGAACAGGAAGTATTCTTTGATTACCAAGGTTCAGGCGATTATGCTTGACGGCCACTTTGTGATAGAACATACCGCAAGAAACTGGTCCGGCCGCTTTTTCAATTTTAATGGAACGGCCGGTATATGGCGGCGGGAAGCGATAGAGACTGCCGGGGGGTGGCATCACGATACTCTTACGGAGGATCTGGATCTCAGTTACCGAGCTCAGTTGAAGGGATGGAAGTTCGTGTATCTCAAAGACGAGGTTTCTCCTTCTGAGATACCGGTTGAGATTAACGGATTCAAGAGTCAGCAGCACAGATGGGCCAAGGGATCTATACAGACCGCCAAGAAGCTGCTTCCCGCTATACTGAAGAGCGATCTGCCTTTCAAAGTCAAGGCGGAGGCCTTTTTCCATTTGACGAATAATGTCTCTTATCTTCTTATGCTTCTTCTGTCAGTTCTCATCTATCCGTCAATGGTGGCTCGTATCAATATCGGATGGTTCCAGATGATTGTTACGGATGTCCCGTTCCTTCTCGTTGCTACGGTGGGGATTTCATTTTTCTATCTCTGTTCCCAGAAGGAGGCTTACAGGGACTGGAAGTCCCGGCTTCTGTACCTGCCGATGCTCATGTCTTTGGGTATAGGCCTCTCGGTCAATAACTCCAAGGCTGTGCTTGAGGCGATATTCAACAAGCAGACAGACTTCAACAGGACCCCGAAATACATGATCGAAAAAAAGAGGGACAGGTGGATAAACAAGAAATACAGAGTAAATATAAACCTGGCTGTCGTTGTCGAACTGCTGCTTGGCTGCTATTTTACATTCAACATATATTTTGCGTTTGTAAATCATATCTATGTTTCTATTCCGTTTCTGATGATCTTTCAGGTGGGGTTCTTTTATGTTGCGTTTCTTTCGATTATTCAGGTAGTAATGAGCGTAGTGGCTACCAGCCGGATATCCCGCCTTTTTATGTCAAAGAGAGAAGCGGAAGACGTTTTAACAGTGTAATAGTGTGCGCTCCTTCGTAGGGGGGGTAATAAATTATATTAGAGAGGTGCCATCATGAACAAGAAGATTTTGACAACTCTGACGGTAGTAGCATGCTTTATAGTCTTCTTCTCGGGCCAGGCATTTTCTGCCTGGACTCAGCCCAAAAACAGCGCGTACAATCAACTGACAATAAGTCACTACAAGACCACCAAAAAGTTTGCGTCTTTCGGTACTGACAGGTCGGGCGAGGTTACACAACTGCATACAGGCATCCACAGGATGGAGACCGAGGAGTTTGAATCCCTGAAAATCACGTATTACAGTGAATATGGAATAACGGATCATCTGACAGTTATCCTTTCCGTGCCTTATGACTGGCAGAGGTCAAACGACACAATGAGGTATGCCGGTGAAGACGGTCCCAGCGGGATAGGTGATATCAACTTCGGGTTCCGTCATAGTCTAATAGATGATATAGCCGGTACCGGCATTCTTATGTCAGTACAGGCCGAGGTGAAGATTCCGGAGGCATACAGATATGACAATCCCTTAACAGATCTCAGCCTTGGCGACGGCCAGTACGATGCGACACTTTCATTACTGTTCGGCAGGGGCCTGGGCAAGGGTTATGCCTGGCTGAATGCCGGATACAAGTACCGGTTTGAGAATGATGAGCATGATCCACTGACGTTCAAGCCCTCGGATCAGCTCAAGATATCTTTCGGCGGAGGGTATGCAGTCACGTCGTGGCTATCGATCAGAGCTCTGATTGACTGGACGAAATCGATTGGCAATGCCGATGTGTCAGATGAGTTGATAGTCGCAAATTATGCAACTGGAGGCCTATCATACCAGCGTGATGTGATGCTTATCAAGGACACGCTTGGTCTTGAGCCTAATATTCTCAGCGCAGGGATTGATCTGGCATTTAACGTGTCCGATATAATTCCTATACTGAAGGATACCTTTCCGTACAAGGAGATAGTTCTTTCGTACAACCAGGAACTGGACGGCTTTGGCGATCTGCGGACCAAGGACTTTGCCCTTGGCCAGACGTACAGCATAGCGTTCGTCTTCCCTGGTGAAGGTATCTTCCCGATAAATCTTTTCAAGAAGTAGTTTCTGGCGGAGCTGACGCGCTTTGCTGAGCAGAAGAACGATTTATACAGCAGCAGTAATATTTTTACTGCTGCTGTTTATTTATGTGGCGGTGAAGTGGAACACACTGGCCGGTATTTTATACCAGACGATTGGCGATGAGGAAAGTGCCATCGCTGCCTTTGAGAATTCGGGGGATGCTTACTCTCTTTATCATCTCGGACTGATCTTGAAGGACAGAGGGGAACTTGAAAGGGCCAAGGATGCCTATATAAGGCTGCTGAAGATTCAGCCCGACCATCCCCATGCCAACTATGACCTCGGCTACATCTACAGGGAGCAGAGAGATTTCCCTAACGCCATTAAGCATCTGAGGAAGGCACTTGAAATTAACCCTGATAATGTCTATGCTCATTACGATATGGGGTTCGTATACAAAGAGACAGGGCAGTATGATAAGGCTCTGAAGGAGTACGGGAAGGTCCTCGAGTTAGAGCCAGGTCACCGCTATGCACTCTGGGACATAGGAGAGGTTTACAAGAAAATGGGCATGCAAGAGAAGGCCAAAAAGCAATTCGAATACTACCACGAGATGACGGACTGCAGTTTCAGGCGCTTCTGGAACTGTTTTGACTGATTGAATATTCTGACTCATATAATAATCAACCTGTTTGTATTTGTCTCGTGGTATCTGTTGCTGTTTCGTTTCAGATCCCTTGCAATGTTTTCCGAACGGCTGACGGGAACGTTCATCCTCGGTATTGCACAGATTATAGCCACTTGCCTCTTTCTGGGTGTTGGATTGAAAATTCTTTATCCTGTTCCGCTTCTTTTGCTGAACCTTGTGATCTCTATAACGGTTTTTGCACATTCGGCCTATTCATTTCATCGTGATAATAGCAGTTTCTTTTCAATTGTTGGTTCAGTGATATCAGAGTTCCGTTCAGCTCTGGTTTGGCTGTCCGGGGAACTGGAACGTGATTATATTCTGATAAGCATATTTACACTGTTCATCACCGGAATGTGCTGGATTTCGTTTTTCGGCTATCTGTTTCCCTCTTATACCTGGGATGGATTATGGTATCACCTCCCGATTGTAGGTTACATAATGCAGAACGGCGCTATACAGGAGATACCGAACAGTACGTTTATTCATCAGTTCATTAACATATTCCCGAAAAACATAGAGCTGTATTTTCTCTGGAACATCATTTTTCTGAAAACAGACCGGATTGTCGATCTGAGCCAGCTTCCGTTCCTTTTCATCGGAGTGATATCTGTATACTCCCTGTCCGTAAAGACCGGGATCGAAAGACGACTGGCATTGTATCCGGCTTTCCTGTTCTTCTTTACGCCCATTATGATTCTGCAGGCCTCGACGAACTATATCGATGTGGCGATATCGTCACTCTTTATCACTGCAGTGAATTTTCTCTATGGCACGGCCTTCTTTAATGATGATTCTGATTTACCTGATACGCAAAGGAGAAGGACGCTTAATCTTACAATTGCAGGCATCACATCCGGCATACTTCTTGGCGCCAAAGGTTCAGGCCCTTTGTTCATAGTAATACTCTCGGCGGCAATAATTGCGCAGAAGTTCAGAAAGCATTTAAAATCGCCTGACAGCGGTTTGGCGACTGTCAGAGATAGTTTTTTGCGCTTTATGTCATGTTTTATTCTGCCGGTGATCCTGCTGGGAGGCTACTGGTACATCAAAAACTGGATTGTATACGACAATCCGGTTTACCCGATGGAGATAAGCATACTGGGGAAGACGATCTTCAAGGGCCTGTACCGGGGTATTATAGAACCGGCGCCCGAAATCATTTCAAAACTTTCATTTTGGGGGCGGCCGGTATATGTCTGGCTCGAAAATATACGGTATTATCTCTATGATTCGCGGCTGGGCGGTCTCGGTCCTGTCTGGTTTATTCTCTTTCTGCCGTCGGTCATTTTTTTCATAATAAACGCGGCGACCGATCGTAACTTTTCACGGCTCGGGCTGTCGATTGTATTCATCGTTGCCTTTCTTTTTTATCCAAGAAACTGGACACCGAGGTATGTGATCTTTATCGTTGCCTTCGGGGCAGTGTCATTTGGATGGCTATTATCTTACCTTGGCGGCGATAGACGGCTTCTCAGAGGTACTGCCCTCCTTCTCGCCTTCTATTCACTGTTGATCTCAAATTCTCCCTGTATAATGCCGGGTCAGATAATGCGGTTCCTGTCGCTCCCTGCTGCCGAACGCACAATAGCCAGACATAAGCCGTTCAACATAGATCTGCATGCAAGACAGGAGTACGGCTACTGGATATGGATAAGCGATAATGTTTCTGCCGGAGACGTGCTTGCTTACACTTTTGATCCCCTGTTTCTTGCACCCCTGTGGAACAGCTCCTTTTCCAACAGTATTACTTATATCAAGGCCTCTTCACGAAAGGAGTTATTGAAGAAGCTCAGGGAAGAGAGAGTGAGATTCATTCTCATCAGGACACGCTCGGAGGAGGACGAATGGATATCAAAAGAGATGAAGATACGGGCATCACTCGGCTGGCTTGGCGGGGTGAAAAAGATGTTCAGGGTGCGTTATCAGGATGAAAACTATAAAATAGTGGAACGAACAGGATGATATGGTGAAGCATGATGGCAAAAGAAAAATTTTGTTTATTCTTTTCATCGTCTGTGTATCGATGCTTGCGGTAGTATACTTTTCTGTGCCAAACAGAAAAGAGTTCCACCGCAACCAGCTCGGCTGGTGGGGTGAGATGTGGCAAGTAATGACAGAGCACGCCTCTGACGATAGAAGGTAATATATGCTCAACGGAAAGAAGATAGCCGTCATTATTCCGGCGCTGAACGAAGAGAAGACGATCGGCCGGGTCCTCGGCGACATAGACCGGGCACTTGTTGATGAGATCGTCGTGGTGGATAACGGGAGTTCCGATGCTACGGCAGATATAGCCCGTAATGAAGGAGCAACAGTGCTGAAAGAGGAAAGACGGGGCTATGGATATCCCTGCCTGAGGGCCATGGAATATCTCAAGGAAAGTAAACCATTCGTCGTGGCCTTTGTGGATGCGAATTACAGCGATCACCCGGACGAACTGGTCGAGATAGTCAGGCCGGTTGCTGAAGAGGGGTATGACCTTGTATGCGGCTCCAGGATACTCGGAAATGCTGAGCCGGGTTCCCTTAGATTTACGGTCAGGTTCGGCAATGCCCTTGCGACGTTTCTGATGCGTCTGCTTTACGGAGTCCGCTATACAGACGTGGGTCCTTTTCGCGCTATCCGTTTTGACCAGCTTATGAGACTCAGAATGCAGGACAATTTGGGCTGGACAGTTGAGATGCAGGCCAAGGCCGCAAAATGCGGATTACGCATAAAGGAAGTGCCTGTAAGCTACAGATGCGGTACAGGGAAGTCCAAGTTTACGGGCAATATAAAGGGGGTCGCAGTAGTCGGGTATCGCATAATCAGAGCTGTTTTCGGGAACCTCTTCTTTTCTATTGAAAAGCGATAGACTCTTCCGGTATTTTGGGCTATATAATTTACATCAAATATCCAAAATTATTTCATTTAGATTTATACGTGAGGCAACAGGGAATGGGAGGAAGGTAATGTTAACAATTAGGTAAATGATAGTCTTATAGCAAGTTTCAGCAAGCCGAAATAAGTTAGGCTATTGCTCGTTTTTGTTCCTGAATTGAATGAATGGATGCAATTTCTTTTTTGTACTTCTTTTGCGCTTCTTCAATATCGTAAAAAGCTTGTAAATTCATCCAGAACTCAGCTGCAACCCCAAAGAACTTTCCCAGCTTTACAGCAGTCTCAGCAGTAATACTCCTTGTCCCCTTTATAATCTGACTTAACCTTGTTTGTGAAAGTCCTGTTTCCTTAGACAGGCGATATACTGATATCCCCATGGGTTCTAAAAATTCTTCTTTCAAAACCTCTCCAGGATGAATATTTTTCAGATTTCTCATAATATCACTCCTTCTACCTTAATAACTATCATTTAATGATAATCAGTTATTTCAACATCATGAGCATTGCCACTTTGCCAGTTGAAACATATACGCCATTGATCATTGATTCTTATGCTCCATTGACCTTTTCTTTTGCCTTTTAACTGTTCAAGTCTGTTATTTGGCGGAACCCTTAGTGTATCGATGGTTGTAGCCGCTGCTATCATTCTAAGTTTTCGCCTTGCCAGATTATGCAGATTAGTCTGTAGTTTTATCTTTTTTGAAAATCTTCCTCTCCATACAAGTTCGGTTGTCTCATCTTTGAATGATACTATCATTAATTGATAGTATCGCAATTGAGTAGTAAAAGTCAATATTCATAATCTCATGATTAATGACTGGGAAGTTATGGCTGACCAGTTATTGGGAATGGTGAAGGTGAAGGACAACAGCAAAGCCATAGACAACAGCCTATGGAGAAGATTTAGTCGAGCTGAAAAACTCCCCAACAATCAATGCAAACAGATCGTTCCAATTGCAGGTGCATTGTTTCAGTCAACCGAAATATTCGTATTTATACCGTTCCCCAAAATGGGGGATTGACTCGAGGCACTCCCCTTATAACACCTCGTAGGTGTGATGAGCGATTTCCCTTATTAATCTAGCATATATCCCGTCACACCTACGAGGTGTTGTCGGAGGTTCTTGTAAGTTTTTCCGGTCAACACTGGACATCTTATTTCGGTGTTCTTACGACTTTATCATTCGGCGGTGACAATTGGAAGGACTTATTTAGGAATCAAAGCAGAAGACCTCGGCAGAGTCTTCCGGGGGGATAGCCCCCTCCCGTTAGAATTTCGGGAGCCACGCCAACATATTTCTCATCACTTCAGGCTGCTTACAACGCCTCTCAACCTGGTGATGTAATCCAGTCGCAGGCAACGCAATTTGTTGAAGATATTGATCTGAATGACGTTCTCGATAAATCCATCACTATAGAAGGGGGGTATAATTGTGATTATACTGCCCTTATAGGGAACACCATTGTCAAAGGGCAGGTGACGGTCAGCAAGGGTTCAAATTTGATAAAAGATTTCTTGATACTAAAATAGTAAGATTCGTTATTTGCCGATCGGGAGGGAGGGTGAAATAAAAAACCCCGCCGCAGGGACGGGGTCTTTATTTCAATGGCTCCCCG
>CAZZGC010000061.1:0-14517 GCA_964653915.1 uncultured Thermodesulfovibrio sp. | reverse complement strand
AAGATTCTCCGCAACTTCGTCTTTAATATCTGCCGCTGCAAGCCCAAGTGGACCATGAAGTCTTTCATCGAGACTACGACGACTGAAATAAAGGAGCGCGTTGGCAAGGATAAGGTAGTTTGCGCAATCAGCGGCGGAGTCGATTCCGCCGTGACCGCCGTGCTCATGCACAAGGCCATAGGCAGGAAGCTCACCTGCATATTCGTGGACAATGGAGTTCTCAGGAAGGGCGAGGCCGACAAGGTGGAGAAGACCCTCAGGAAACATTTTCATATGAATATCGTGTGCGTGGACGCCTCAGGCAGATTCATGAAGCTGCTGAGGGGAGTGAAGGATCCGGAGAAGAAGAGGAAACTCATAGGAAATGAGTTCATACGCGTCTTTGAAGAAGAGGCCGGCAAGATTAAGGGCGTAAAATACCTTGCCCAGGGGACGCTCTATCCTGATGTTATCGAAAGTGTCTCCTTTAAAGGGCCTTCCGCCACTATAAAGAGCCACCATAACGTGGGAGGTCTTTTGAAGGACATGAAGCTTGAGCTTATCGAGCCTCTGAGGGAGCTGTTCAAGGATGAGGTGAGGGTACTCGGCAGGGAGATGGGAATGCCCGATGAGATAATCAGCCGTCATCCGTTCCCGGGGCCCGGGCTTGCCATCCGCATAATAGATGATGTAACCCCCCAGAGGGCCGAGATCCTGCGCAGGGCTGATGCGATTGTCCTCGAAGAGATTAAGAAGGCCGGTATTTACAACGACATCTGGCAGGCCTTTGCGGTGCTGCTGCCCATTAAGACAGTAGGCGTAATGGGGGATGAGAGGACCTATGAGAATGTCGTGGCTGTCCGGGCGGTAAAGAGCGTGGACGGCATGACCGCCGACTGGGCAAGAATCCCTTACGATGTGCTCGGAATAATATCCAACAGGATCATCAATGAAGTCAAGGGCGTCAACAGGGTCGTCTTCGACATCAGCTCCAAGCCGCCGAGCACGATCGAGTGGGAATAGCAGGTTGAATCTTTAAGATTTTTATATTATTATCACTCATGATCCGTTATCTGCGATCATCCACAATCCTGCTTCTTTCATTAATCCTTTTTAATTTTTTCCTTTTAATCGTTTACACCCCTGATTACTGTTTTGCCGACGAGGACAGGACGGTTTATGCCACCGGCATGGCGGACGGCACAGGTGCAGCCGCAAGGGACAGGGCGATAGATGATGCGATGAGACGGGCCGTTGAACAGGCGATGGGCTCATTTGTCAGCTCCGAGACGCTTGTGGAGAACATGATTCTCGTGGAGGACCGCATTTATTCAGAGACGAAGGGCTACATCAAGCGCTATGAGGTGAAAAAGGAAAAGTCGGAAAACGGTACTTATGTAGTGGAGATAGAGGCTGTGGTCAGAACCGGCAAGCTCGCTGATGATCTGCAATCCATTGGCCTGCTGATGCGCAAGAAACGCAATCCGCGTGTGATGGTTATCGTGTACAGCAGGGAGGTCAGCGGCCATATATTTGAAGCCACGCGTGAAGGAAACCGCACCATCGAAAACCGGATCGAATCCGTTATGGCCAGCAGAGGATTTCAGATCGTCGATGCAGGTCTGATGAAGCGCAAGATGAGGGTTCAGGAAGCGCTCATGGGTGGTGACGTAAGGAGCGCGGGCCGGACCGCCCGAGATCTTGGTGCAGAGGTGCTTGTAATAGGCGATATCAGGCGGGAGTATGTGGATACCCGGAGGATGTACGGGATGAATGTTCGCTTCTATTCCAACGAGATTCGGCTCAAGGCGATCGAGACAGATACCGCAAGGGTGCTGTATTCCGGCTCTGCTGAAAGGCCCCCCTCAGGAGTGGATTATATGGAACCGCTTCAGGAAGCCGCTTCCGAACTGGTGGAGCAGATGATCTCGGGCATACTGAATCGATGGAGCAGTGATGTATATCAGGCCGCAACTTATGAACTGAACGTTGCAGGGGCGTCTTACAGAGATGTTACGGCCCTGAAAAAGGCATTGAAAGATATACGCGGCTTCGGCGGCGTCAATACCAGGAAGTTTCAGAAGGGTATGGCGGTGCTCGAGATCCGGTACAAGGGTTCTCTGGAGGAACTTGCGGACGCTGTAAGCGGCCTGGACAGGCCGCCTCTTGAGATTACCGGCATGAGGGCCAACACCCTGGATATAACGATCCGGCCAACCGGCACTGAATGAGAGTTAATCAGAAAATTCCACCACCTCAGACCCCGACTCGCCATGCATGTGAATTTTCCCTTTACTTGTCCTTTTTTTCTGCGGGATAATGAGGCATGATCACGGAGATGCCGAACAGCAAGACCGACTTAATCCTGATAATTCATAAACGGTATTATCAGCAGAAGGCATGGCTCAGATCAGGGATAAAGGAACAGGGAAAAGGGATAAGGGTAATGGATAAGTCAAAAAGTAAAAAAATCAATTCACTTACCACATACCACTTACCCCTTAACTCTAAACTCCAAACTCTGTTTTTCGCCACGCCTTCTGCTATTTTTATGAATAAAGCGGGTTAATTTATATGTGGTACGGACCGATTAAGTCATATAATAGATATTTAATGCCTGATATAACTGTAATTTCCATTGATTGACTCGATGTTTCAGTCTGAAAGGAGCGGGCCATGAACAACAAAGGTATTTTGATATTACTGTCGGTAGTGATTCTGGTGATCACACCGTCTGTCTGTTTTTCGGGCTCCGAAATCAAGGGAGCAACGATAAACCTTCTGGAACGCAAGAACACGGCCAATGTTGCGGTCGGAAAGGGAACTGAGTCGAACCTCGGAACGGTAAAGCTCAGGGACAGCAAGGCTACAGGCGTAATACTGAATGCTCCTGAGAGCAAGAACATGGTGAATGTCTCGGTGGGCAAGGACAGCGAGGCCAATCTGGGCTCTGTAAAGATGGAGGGCAGTGATCTCAAAGGCATGGTCACCAATACACTGCGTGGCAAGACAATGGTCAATGTCTCGGTCGGTCAGGGCAATGAGGCTAATCTTGGTTCAGTGAAGATGAAGGGAAGCAATGTCAAGGGTGGAGTTATAAATGTTCCTGTGGGCAAGGTCATGACGAACGTGGCCGTAGGTAAGGATAATACTGCTGATCAGGGGTCGGTTAACCTGAAAGATACGGATGTGAAGGGGGTGATCGTAAATACGGGTTACAGCAAGGTCTCCACAAATGTCGCCGTGGGCAAGGGCAACGAGGCTAACCTCGGATCAGTGAAGACCGAAGGATCTGACATCAAGGGTGCAGTGATTAATGCGCCTGTGGGTAACGTTATGACCAACGTTGCTGTAGGAGCGGACAATGAGGCCAACCTTGGTTCGGTTAAGATGAAGGACAGCAAACTCAGGGGCGTGGTCGTCAATACCGCTGTGGGTACGGCTGTTACAAACGTTGCCGTCGGAAAGGGAAATAAGTCCAATCTTGGTTCTACCGACATGAGCGGCAGCGATGTCAAGGGGGCTGTCATCAATGTGCCTGTCGGCAAGGCCGTTACAAACGTGGCGATTGGCGCCGACAACAGGGCCAATCTGGGTTCCACTGAGATGAAGGACAGCAAACTCTCCGGCGTGGCGGTCAATGCCGCTGTGGGTGTTGCAGTAACCAATGTGTCGATCGGGAAGGGTAACGATGCCAATCTCGGATCTACCTCTATGAAAGGAAGTAACGTAAAGGGTGCTCTGATTAATGCCGCCGGTGGCGAGGCTGTGACCAATGTTGCTATCGGCAAGGGCAATGAGGCGAACCTTGGCTCAACGAAGATGGAAGGCAGCTCGATCAAGGGAGCGGCCGTAAATGTCGCGGGTGGAGTGGCCGTGACAAATGTTGCCATCGGCAAAGATAACGAAGCTAACCTCGGTTCCACGAGGATGAAAAACAGCGATATCAAGGGAGCGGCGATCAATGCGGCTGGAGGCGCGGCGGTGACCAACGTGGCAATAGGTGCCGGCAATGAAGCCAGCCTCGGCTCAACCAGTATGAAGGGCAGTTCGGTGAAGGGCGCGCTCGTCAATGTCACCGGAGGCGAGGCTGTGACCAATGTAGCCATAGGCAAGGACAATGAAGCGAACCTCGGCTCTACGAAGATGGAAGGCAGCTCGATCAAGGGAGCTGCGGTAAACATCGCAGGTGGTGCGGCTGTAACGAACGTCGCGATCGGTAAGGACAATGAAGCTAACCTGGGGTCTACGAGCATGAAAAACAGCGACCTCAAGGGTGCATCTGTAAATATTGCGGGTGGTGCCGCCGTAACAAACGTTGCTATCGGCAAGGGCAATGAGGCAAACCTTGCCTCAACGAGCATGAAGGGCAGCACTGCCAAAGGAGCTATCGTAAATGTTGCAGGCGGAGCCGCCGTAACCAATGTCGCCATTGGAAAAGGGAACGAGGCAAACCTCTCATCGGTTAATATGAAAAACAGCGACCTCAAGGGTAATGTGGTGAATGTATCCGGAGGCGGTGCCGTAACCAATGTTGCCATTGGCAAGGACAACAAGGCCAATCTTTCATCAGTCAGCATGGAGGGCGGCAGCGCAAAGGGCACTATAGTCAATGTATCCGGCGCAGGAGCTGTGACCAACGTCGCCATAGGCAAGAACACAAAGGCCAATCTCTCGTCCGTGAATCTTGAAAACAGTGAACTGAAGGGCAACGTTGTAAATGTTGCGGTCGGCGGAGCGGTCACAAATGTTGCCATTGGCAGCAACACAAAGGCTAATCTCAGTTCCGTTAACATGGAAAACAGCACGATGAAGGGCAATATAGTCAACACGGCGGCAGGCGGGGCGGTTACGAACGTCGCTATAGGAAAGAACTCCACTGCAAACCTCTCATCAGTGGATCTCAAAAACAGCACCATGAAGGGCAACATTGTAAACACCACGGTCAGTGGTGCGGCGACTAACGTGGCTATCGGCAGCAACACAAAGGCGAACATGGGCTCTGTGGCGCTTGAGAACAGCTCTTACGACGGCACCATAGTCAACACTGTCACGGGCATGACCGCAACCAATGTGGCGATAGGCTCTGGCAGTGAGGCCAACTCCGGTTCGGTGGTCATGAAAAACAGGAGCGCCGGGGGCGGTGCCGGAAACGTGTCCGGCTCCGGTATTGTCATAAACAATGTGGACATCCCGTTCAGTGAACTCACTGGACAGAACGCCAATATCGCGATAGGTGGCAGGACATCAAACAAGAACTCGGTAGTATTCAAGTAAGAAACCGGCTCACCGTTATGAGCCACAAATCAAACGGCAAGGAGGGAATGAAGATGAAAAGAGTTTTAGCAACAGCGGCCATTCTTTTACTGAGTGCATCGGTGGCCTTTGCAGGATCGACGATCAAGGGTAAGGTCATCAACAAGTCGAAGGTCAACAAGTCCGCAAACGTGGCAATCGGCAAGGGAGCAAGGGCCAACATGGGCTCCATCAGGATGAAGAACGCCAATGTCAAGGGCACGATCATGAACCAGTCCACGGTGGAGAAATCGGCAAACGTGGCAATCGGAAAAGGTGCCACGGCCAACATGGGTTCGATCACTATGGAAGGCGGAAGCGTGAAGGGCAAGGTCATCAACAAGTCCAATGTGACCAAGTCTGCTAACGTAGCGATCGGCAAGGGCGCCACCGCCAATATGGGCTCGATCACGATGAAAAACTCAAAGGTCAGCGGCAAGGTCATGAACACATCCACGGTCAACAAGTCAGCCAACGTTGCTATTGGCAAGGGTGCCACGGCCAACATGGGCTCGATCACGATGAAGAACGCGACCGTAAAGGGGCAGCTCATCAACAAATCACGGGTTGAGAAGTCCGCTAATGTAGCTATCGGCAAGGGCGCCACCGCCAACATGGGCTCGATCACAATGGTGGGCGGCAATATCAAGGGCAAGGTCATCAACGACTCAAAGGTCAACAAGTCAGCCAACGTAGCTATCGGCAAGGGCGCTACGGCCAACATGGGCTCCATAGCCATGAAGAACACAACTGTTAAGGGCACACTCATGAACACCTCCACTGTCGAGAAGTCTGCCAATGTGGCGATTGGACAGGGCAGTGAGGCCAATATGGGTTCGGTTGTAGCCGAGTAATGACTGCATGGACACCGGGGCGGATTCAGTCCGTCCCGGTGCTCGTTGTGGCTTGATGACCGGTGAGTGAGTATTCAGGCGGGATGAAGGAGGAAGTGATGCGGTATCCGAAATTGATCATAATCGCGGCGATGGTTATGTCGCTTATAGTACCGGGGCTGGTGTTTGCCGGTGATCTCGACGACGGCATATCCAAATACACCGACGAGAGTATCGCCGCCGACGACACGATGGGCAAGCCCGGAACGAATATCAACTTTATTGTTCTCGATGCGATGGCTCAGGCAAAGGCGAAACAGAAGAAGGGGGGCAAGGGCGACAAGACCTCGAACTTCAACGACGGAAGTGGCGACAACAATGAAAACAGCGTCGTCATAGGCCCCGGAACACAGACAGGCAACATCTACAATGTCATAATCCAGAAATGAATCTTGTGAGGTAACAGAACGATGAATCTGAAGGGACTGAACATTTCCAGAAGAAAAGTTGGCAAGGCCCTGCTTTGCGTGAGCCTGGTCTTTGCAGCGGCAGCGCTGCTTTCATGCGCTGGCGCGGACCCGAGAAAGGTGGATGTGGAACTCGAAACCACACCGCCTGAGGCCAAAGTGACCTCATATACCGAGGCTCTGGGTCAGCTTGGATTGATGACAGAAATATACGGCACACAGGTGCTTAAGATACAGAGCAACCCGATCGGCGATGTGACAGGCACATCTATGTCCACCGGCGGAGAGATACCGAGGGACATTACGGAGATGGTAAAGAGCTCTCTTAATTCGATCGGGGGCAATGTTGTGTTCATCCCCTACGATCCCGCGTTCATTCAGAACCAGATGGTGACGGGATATTCCAATTTCGAAAACAAGGTGATCCCTGATGTGATACTCAGCGGCGGCATCACCGAGTTCGACCGCGGGCTCGTTACAAGGGGTGAAAACACCGATGTCAGCGCGGGTACGGAGATAAAGGGCGTTCCCGAGGCCCTGCCCTCAGGAGATGTCAAACTCAGGTACGGTGGATCGGGTAAGCAGGGTCTGGCGCGGATAACTCTGGATTTCAACCTGCTGGATTTCGAAACCATGACGGGTATCCCAAAGATGAACACCGTAAACACTATGGAGGTGCATAAGGCCGTTGCAGGAAAGGAACTCGGCATCAGCCTGTTCGGGCAGACATTCGGCCTCAAGGGGAGTGTAAAAAAGGTCCAGGGCCGTCATGACGCGGTCAGACTGCTTGTGGAGCTGAGCATGATAGAGATTGTCGGCAAGCACCTTGCTCTGCCTTACTGGCGCCTCCTTGGCGATGATGCCCGGCCTGACAAGGTGGTCATGGATGCGATCTCCCGCTACTACTATTCGCTTACACAGCCGGATGTCGTCGCCTCTGTACAGGAGTGGCTATACCTGTATGGTTATGATGTTCCCATAAGCGGGGTACTCGATGAAACCACAGCGGCGGCTTTGAAAGAGGTCTATCCCTCCTTTGACCCGTCAACGGGTGTAATCGACGAAGATACATTCACCTATGTGTACGTAAATATCCCCGTGGACAACCAGACGCTCGCCAGGAGGCAGATGCTCACCAGCCTCTATCAGCAGCAGGCTGAACAGGCTGTGGAAGATGCCCCGGCCCAGATCGAGGAGCAGGCGCAGGCGGTGGAACCGCAGCAGCAGCCTCCTGCAGAGGCAGAGGCCGTGGAACAGGTGCAGCAGGAGGCCCCTGCACAGCCGGCAGTAAAGCCAGGTGCCATTGGAAGGATACTGACTGATGAAGAGTGGTGATAATTATGTATAGGCAAACTGCCCGCTTAATCGTATTGGTCTGCCTTACTGTGCTGGTCCTCTGGACATTTCCGGCCGTCGTCGCTGCAGGAAACAGGGAGATGATAGAAAACGAGGTCAACGAGATGGACTCCCTGAACAGACAGGCGGTAGGCTCGCTCCCTGATCTGCCCGATCGCGGCAGGGTGGATCTGAAGGCGGACGTAAGGTATGAAAAGGGCAGCCCTGTATTCGACATCTATTACAAGAAGATTACCTCGGAGAAAGAGGGAGAGATAAAATTTGGAGGCACGGACGATGCCGATGAAAGGAAGGGTGGCAATGAGATTAATGGTAATTAGATCAATCCTTCTCGTTGCGGCGCTGTTCCTCGCTCTTGCCCCTGCCGCACAGGCGGGGAACAAGAGGATAATGAGTGTCAGGGCCGCAAAGGTGATGGCCGAAAGGGCCCTCGTCGAGTCCATATACGGGCTCAAGATACGCTCCACGGAAAAGGTCGAGGATATGGTGGCCGCCAGCTTTGTCGGCAAGACCGAGACCAAGACGAAGGCGCGGATAAGCGGGATCAAATTCGAGGAGGTCGTTTATGACGCATCCAAGGATATCGCCAAGGTCACTGCGTCGATCACCCTTGACAGGATCACCAATATCGACGGCCAGGAGATGAATCTGAAGAACAAGGTCTTCAGGAGGGTTGCATTTGCGACATCAACGCCCTCGCAGGCCGGGCCGCTGAAGGCCCTCAGGGCAGCAGAGCTCGACGCTTACAAGCAGCTCGTCAAGCGTGTGGTGGGATTTACACTGGAGAGTCAGACAACTGTAGAGAACTATATGCTGAAGTCCGATCTTGTAAAGACCAAGGTACTCGCTACGATCTATCTTGCAAGGGTGACGGACTTCGGCTGGGATGAGGCGGGTGACGCCTATGTGAAGATGGCCCTGAACGTGAAGGAGGCCTCGGAGGTCCTCGGCCAGCAGATAATCAGTGATGAGGAGATTATAGAGGTTGAGGGCGCCGGTGCGCAGGTGGATGACTTCAGGCAGGCGCAGGCACAGTGAGAGTTAAGCGTTATGGGACAGGTGGTATGGGGTAAGTGAGAGGAAGTTGATTATTATAAAATTCTTAATCCACTCACTTACGACTGTTCCCGGATGCTTTTGACACACATCCTCCGGGTTTGTGAACAAAGCAGGTTGACAACGTATGGAGGTCAGGAGCCATTAAGGAGACGGGGGTGACAATGGAAAAGAAATCAGGGTTACTTACTGAAAAGGTAAAATATTTCCTCACGGGGGCCGCCGTGGGAGCGGGGATGTTCTTCCTTTTAGGCGCGGCAAACAACGACGTTGTAATTGACAACGGGCGTTACCAGCTTGCGGCTTGGGGGGATGCGAAGGCGCACGGAGCGTTCATTATCGACACTGTATCGGGAGAGACAAAGATAGCTTACCGTTACAAGGACCTCGGGAACTCCAGAGGCGCTGAGCGCAATAATCTGAATAAGCCATTTTCAAAGATCAGGTAGCCCACATGATGCACAAACAGAACTGCCCGCAGAAGGCATGGCTCAAAAAATCTTGAACGCGATGGGACTATTGGAACATGGCACCTGGAACTGTGGAACATACAGACTGTATCTTTACAGGAACCGTTAAGGTCATCGCCAATATTTTTTTCGCCACACCTTCTGCTGATTTGTGAATTATATGAGGTAGTATTTTTCAGGAGAATTGCCCGATGCTATGCGGCGTGTTCAAAAGGCCCTTTCTGATACTGGCGATATCGTTCACAGTTGGCCTGTACAGTACTGCCGCAACTCCCTTCAGTATCAATATCTCCCCGGACACTGACGGTGTCAGCGAGATTGCGATTGGCGGCGGAAGGAGCAACGTCGGGACGGTCAATGGATGCGTAAAGGGCAGCGGTCGGGAGAAGACGGAGACGCGTTCCCTGCCTGAATTCAGCAGTGTAAGGATCAAAGGCGCATTTACCGTTGAGATCGAGGCGGGCAGGGAAAAGATGGTTCAGGTGAGCGGCGACGACAACATAGTCCCTCTCATATCAACGTCTGTTACTGCGGGCAAACTGACGGTCTCTTTGAATGGCTCAGTCTGTCCTGCGGCGGATCTGACAGTAAGGATTATGGTCCCCAATCTGCATGGCGTCGTCTCTGACGGCGCGAATGACGTAGTGGTAAGGAATGTCAGCGGGGAGTCATTCAGTATTTCCCTCAATGGAGCGAGTGATGCCCGATTATCCGGGACCACCGGGCTGTTTTCAGCCGAGATAGATGGTGCGGGGACTTTGCGAGCGGCGACGCTCAGGAGCAGGCAGTGCCGTATAAGGATCAGCGGCTCGGGTGATGCAGAGGTCTTCGCCTCTGAGATGCTCGACGCCGCCATTGACGGCGCAGGTGATATAACATACTTTGGCAGCCCGGCCGAGATAAAGAAGCGGATAACCGGCGCCGGGGATATAGTCAGGGGAGATTAGACTCGCAGGTTTTCACATGGATTATCTTCCGTAGGGATTGGATTCTGGCTCGCCCGCAATCCCCCCGGCAGCGCCCTCGCTTACGGAGGATGGTATCCTCAGTATCCTGCCCCCTGCCTTGCCCGTTTCTTCAGCGCCCCTGTTTACATTCTCGAGCGTGGAAGCACAACCACCGAGCACGAATGCCGCGACTACCGAAATCACCGTTATCTTCAATATCCTAATCATCTCGTATGATGTCACCTTTCTTGATCCCATTACCGCCGGCTATGATCTTTGCCTTGGAATATTTCTCTTTCACGCTGTATAGCTTGATCTCCCCGATCTTTTCCTCTTCTGAGCCAAGGAGTTCGCCTGTGTCCGGATCGACCAGCTCTTCTCCCACAGAGAAGACGGTGAAGACATCACCGACCTTCGCTCCCGTCCTCTCACCTGCCGAGACATAGATATCATTACCCTTTACTTTTATAACGCGTCCCTGGAATGGCACGTCCTTAAGCTTTTCCGCAATATACGCAACAGCATTATCAATCGCTATCTGTGTGGCCTTCCCCAGAGGGGTCTTCTTGAAGCTGTCCGTGCCGAAGCCGATGCCTCCGATGTCAAGACCGAGCTTGAAGCCGCCGGATTTGGCCTTGCCCTCTACTCTCTTTGAGTCGATGACCTGCCCCGTAGTGGTGTCGATGAGACGGATTATGACACCCACATGGGCCTCACCCTTTTTTGATCCCACACTCACGCCGAACAGGCTGATCCCGGTGCCGCTCCCGCTGCTCTGGGCCTCGAACTCCGTTACTGTCCCCTTGACGAGTATCTGGGCGCTCGTGAGCTTGCCGGTTCTGGCCGACTTCGACTTCATCATCCTGCCGCTCTGTGCAAGGTCCTGTTCCTGAATGACATCGCCGAGAGTCTGTCTTTCGAGAACCACAAATTGGCCGCTCTGGACAAGGGCATCCGTGAGCTGATCGGCCATGCCGTCACCCAGGTTCCACTGGCCGCTGTAGTTGGTCTTGTTTTCAAAACGGGAAACAGCCACTATCTTTTTGTGTCCTGCCCATGCATGTGAAGTAAGTATAAGCCCTACCATTAGCATGGCTGCAAACAGAATAGTTTTTCTTTTCACGTTAGACGCCTCCTCTGCATGTGATTTATATACAGTTTTTATCTGATCTGGGGGCGGATACGCCCGGGATAACTGGAAGTTCGTGAATGGCAGAATCTTTGACTGATCACCCATCGGAATCTGATAAATCTTATCAACTGGGATATTAAAAATCAAGACGATCACACCGGGTTCATAATATATTCACAATTGTAATATAGTATTTCGATATTCAGGGAGGGAATCTTGAATATTTATTTTTATCACATCGCACCGAATCCACGACACCCATTGCGGGGTACTATTATAAGTGGTATATATATAGATGAATCCAACTCAAAGACAAGGAGGATCCAATGAGAAAGACAGTGATATTCATCCTGATATCGGTGCTGCTGCTGGCGGCTGCAGGCTGCACCCAGTATCATGCCCGCGGCGCGGGAACAGGAGCAGCCCTCGGCGGGATTGCAGGCGCCATGCTCGACCGGCACAACCCATGGCGTGGCGGTGTCTGGGGGGCGGCCCTCGGCGCCATAGCCGGTGCAACCCTGACCGATATCTCGATGCAGGCATCAAGGGAGGCGGCTATGTCGAACAGGCCGGTTGAATACCGGACGACGGACGGCCGTGCAAGGTATCAGGCATATCCGCTGGATTACAACGCTCAGACGAAATGTCACAAGGTACAGGAGCGGGTCTGGGAAGACGGGAAGCTCGTAAGGGACCAGATAAAAGAGGTCTGTGAAGGGGACAAGACCGAGCAGCGGTACTGATAAAAATAGCGGGAAAGGCTTGGAGATCTGACCTCGGATGACTTGAGAGAACAGCCGGCAAATCCTTACTATAAAGTAAGGATTTGCTAAATTAGAAAGGAAGGTGTAGATTATTGCCTGTATCAACTATAACATCCAAGGGGCAGATAACCATTCCCAAAGAAGTAAGAGAGCATTTAACCCGGATTATTCATAAACCTGGTGAACCGGCGGAGGCATGGCTCAAAAACATATTGAACGCGATGGGATTATTGGAGACGCAGAGCGAGATGCGAGGAATCTTACGAGTTGCAGACTGTATCCGGCGGGGATTCTGCTGAGGTATCGCCAATCTGTTTTTTCGCCACACCTCCGCCGGATTTGTGAATTATGTGGGTTAAATGTCCAGGCTGGTGACAAGATAGATTTCATAGTGGATGAATCCGGCGCGGTGATCTGCCGGCCCGCGACGGTGGATACGGCTGAGCTTAAGGGGATCCTCAAAAGAAAAGGACAAAAGCCCGTATCCATCAGCGATATGAAACGGGTCGTCAAAGAACGGTTCAGAAAAGCATAGTCTGATTATGGTTGGCCTTGATACGAATGTGCTGGTGCGTTTATCCGGTCTGGGAGGACGAAGGGCAGGGCGGATATGGCCGATTACATCATGGGAAAAGTGAATATCCACAACGGTTGCAGGCGGACTTATACCTTTGATCGCTCATTGAAAAATTGCGGTGATTTCGAGCTGATAGAGTGAAATGAGCGGGTAACTAAATGGAAGAAAGACTTCAGAAGATACTGTCCAGGTGCGGGGTGGCCTCACGGCGCAAGGCTGAGGAACTGATCCTCGATGGCCTCGTCAAGGTTAACGGCAGGGTTGCGACCCTCGGCATGAAGGCTGACATCAGTCGCGATCATATCAAGGTGAAGGGACGGCTGATAAATCAGGTTGAATCATTCACCTATCTGCTTTTTCACAAGCCGCCGGGCTGCCTTACGACCCTCCATGACGAAGAGGGAAGGCCCACCGTCATGGACTACCTCAAACGGGTCAGGACAAGGGTATATCCGGTAGGCAGACTCGATTTCAATTCCGAGGGCTTGCTGATCCTTACCAACGACGGCGACCTGGCCAATGCCATCCTTCATCCGCGCAGCAAGATGCCGAAGACATACCGTGTCAAGATTGACGGGTTTCTTGATGAAAAGGATATGAAAAAACTCGAGGCCGGAATCGTGCTGGAAGACGGAAAGACCGCGCCTGCAAAGGTTCGTGTGGCCAAAAAACTGCAGGCCAACTCCTGGGTGGATATAACGATTCATGAAGGCAGAAAGAGGCAGGTGAGGCGCATGTTCGAGCGCATACGCCACCCCGTAATCAGGCTGATCAGGACAAAGATAAACGGACTGTCTCTGAGCGGTCTTGCCCCCGGGCAGTACCGTTATATGTCACAGGATGAGGTGAAGAGCCTGAAAAGAGAAGCAGGGCTGTAAAAAACAAAGGCGCAAAGTGTGGCAAATAATGTCCTTCAAATGATATTATTAATGTCATTTTTATGATGGTGATAAGAAGTAAGGGATAAGTTGTAAGTGAGTGGAAAATTATTTTTTGATATTCTCTTCCTCTGACTTATCACTTACCACATATTACTTATAACTGATATTATGAGAACACACTATTGCGGAGAGGTTACTAAGGAAGATATAGGGAAAAGTGTCACCCTTGTCGGCTGGACAAACAAGTGGAGGGATCACGGTGGTGTTGTATTCATAGACCTGAGAGACCGTACCGGACTTGTTCAGATAGTATTCAACCCCGAGGTCAGCGCTGAAAATCACGCCCGCGCCCACAAAATCAGGAATGAATATGTCATCCGGGTCGAAGGCGAAGTCAGGGCCAGACCGGAAGGGACGGTAAACCCGTCGCTCGCAACCGGAGAGGTCGAGGTAATAGTACGAAGTCTCAACGTTCTTAATGAATCCAGGCCACTTCCCTTCGTGATAGAAGACGATACGGATGCATCGGAGTCGCTCAGATACCGTTACCGCTATCTGGATCTGAGGAGGCCGGTCATCAGGAGCAACATCGCCCTGCGTCACAGAGTGACAAAGGCCTTTCGTGATTATCTAAACGGGGAAGGTTTCTACGACATCGAAACTCCGGTTCTGACGAAAAGCACCCCGGAAGGGGCGCGTGACTATCTCGTCCCGAGCAGGACCAATCCCGGTCACTTCTTTGCCCTTCCGCAGTCGCCGC
>CAZZGC010000060.1:0-14608 GCA_964653915.1 uncultured Thermodesulfovibrio sp. | reverse complement strand
GGGGGAGGGGACAAATGCCTTTCTTTGTTTATATTCTTCAAAGTCAAAAAGACAGTGTGAACACATTCCGGCTTGCTCTACCATAGAGACTCCTCTGCCGGCAGGATGTTATCCGGTTCATTGCAGGAAGGCGAGTTTACTTTTTTGGAAACAGCGTAGTACTCGATTTCCGAAGACCTGTACGGCGCCAGAACACGTTGAAGCTTACCGGCGTCATGCTCTCCTGAATCAAGCCACAGATCATAGTTCTCCTTAGATACGATAGCCGGCATCCTCTCATGGATTCGTGCCAGCGTTTCATTTGCCTCTGTCGTAATGATGTTGCATGTGCAGATTTCATTGCCATCCGGGGATCTCCAGTAACCGTAAAGGCCTGCCATGCCGAAGGGCTTTCCGGATTTCAGACGGATATACACAGGCGTCCTCCCCCTGCCCTTCGTCCATTCATAGAAACCGTCTGCAACAACAATGCACCTCTGATCCCGGAAGGCGTTCCGGAACGCCGGTTTGTCTGTCAGGGATTCAGCCCGGGCATTGATCATTTTGTAACCAATGCTCATCTCTTTCGCCCATGACGGGACGAATCCCCATCTGCACTGAGCCAGCACCCTTGAGCCGTTTTCCCGGACGATAACGATATCATGGGAAGGAGCGATATTGTAGCTCGGGCCGATTTCGCCAAGAGGATTTTCCGCCCCGAATTCTTCAGCAATTACTTCGGCAGGGCTTGTACGGACAAATCTTCCACACATGTTTGCAGTTCAGCATTTCTTACTATCCTTTTCCCCATTCTCGCCTTTCCCGCTTTTCTCGCTTCGGGGCATGCCCCTACCTTCTTTCTCCGGACAACTCCTATCGATCATATAGTTTCGCTATGCTAATTATATTAACCCGGGGCTATTTTGTCATATCACTATTTTGACGAACCCTATCGAACCCAAGTGAGAACAAACAATTTTCGGCAGTTTTGGCGTCAACACTTGCTCAACCTGCTACCTCAAACTTGCTGAAGTCCAACGAATTCCGGTAAATTCTCCTTTGCTTCAGTGTCCATCCATCATATCCGGCATGATGCTCATACTGACGCCTTCTTCCTCTTTGACCTTCTTAAAAACTTCACATGACATGCAGGAAACCTGTTTCTGAGCAAATGTCCCCTGCACCTTGCCATTGCAGAAGGTCCCCGCAATGGCCCAGCAGATACGGCCGGCGTTTTTACCACCGTTCAGACCGTCACAATCGGTCGCTACTGCTGCGGGACAGACGCCGAGTTTCTCGGTATTGAAACCTCCGGGCTCCCTTCCGCATTTCAGAATTTCCCAGCAGTTCAGTTTAGCCATAATGCCACCTCCTGCCCCTTGTATCGGTCATTGATGAACGGAAGATTAGGCCGTAATATCGATATAATGATTTTAAATCAACAATTGATCTCCGCCTGATATCCACCAGGTTGCAGATATGCGTCTGACAATTTATTTTTTCCACCATATGGGTTATTCTACAAAGTTGAATCGGCTGGAAAAGAGCAAGGGAGGGGAAATATGACGGAACAGCAGATAACAGGAGACATGAACAAAAAGACCGGCATCTATATAATGATAGCCGCCCTTGTTCTGCTGGGGCTGAGTGCCGGCTCTATCCTGCTTACAATCTATGTAGACTGGCTCTTCTTCAGCGAGACAGGCTACGTCGATGTATTCAGCACGATTATATACACCAAGCTGCTCAGCGGCGTCATATTCGGCGCCATATTCCTCGTCTTTTACATCCCCAACATCATTCTGGCCAACAAAGCGAATTTTCCTCTCAGAAATCTGCATATCTTCGGTGATACAGGGTTTCCGGTCAAGACATTTTCCGTTGACAGATCTGTTAAGATCGCCAGCCTTATCGGAGGAGTGGTCATAGCCGTACTCGTATCATTTTACGGGGCATCGCGGTGGGATGAGATACTGTTTTTCATTAACAGGATAAATGTAGGGAAGAGCGATCCCGTATTCGGCCGTGACATCGGCTTCTATCTTTTCTCTCTGCCATTCGTTGAGACGATGAAAAGCTTTGCCGCGCTGACACTCGTTCTGACCGCAGTTGTAACCACGGCCAACTACTTCCTGCGCGGCGGGGTAGCGGTCAGTGAACGCAGCATAGCGCTCGATCCACAGACAAAAAAACATCTCTGTCTTTTCGGTCTCTTTGGCGCTCTCATCGTTGCCGCCGGTTTTTATATAGATGCAATCCGACTTCTGTTCTCTCCTCATTCCTTCATATACGGAGCCGGGTATACGGATATATACGCCAAGTATTACACATATATAATTCTTACCGTGATGTCAGCGGTAACGGGTTTGGCATTCATCGTATCACTACTGAAGCGGTCCTTCAGATTCGTCAGTCTTGCTGCGGCTGCCACAGCGATAATATATGTCGCGGGAATAGTTATCTATGCCCCGCTGCTTCAGAAGCTTAAAGTAGCTCCGAACGAACTCGACCTTGAAAAGCCATTTATTCAGCATAATATAGAATTCACGCGTTTCGGCTATGACCTGGACAGGATCGAGTTGCAGTCCTTTGATGTTGCCTACGACCTTGACCGCAGCGATATAGAGCGCAACGACGCGACCATCAAGAATATCCGTCTCTGGGACAACAAGCCACTGCTGCGCACCTACAGCCAGCTTCAGCAGATCAGGACATACTACAGGTTCACCGATGTTGACAATGACCGTTATACGATCAACGGACAGTACCGGCAGGTAATGCTTTCTCCAAGAGAGCTGTCATACAACGACCTTCCGAGCAAGTCCTGGATAAACGAACGGCTCGTCTTTACTCATGGAAACGGCATCGCGATGGGGCCTGTCAGCAGGATCACGAAAGAGGGCCTGCCGGAGTTCATAATTAAGGATATCCCCCCTGTTTCTTCAGCGGACATACAGGTCACAAGGCCCGAGATATACTATGGAGAAATACCCAACGACTATGTGATAGTCAAGACAAAGGTACAGGAATTCAACTATCCCACCGCTTCCAAGAATGTCTATTCAAAGTACGAAGGCACCGGAGGAGTAAAGATCGGCTCAATATTCAGGCGAAGCATACTTGCGATGAAATACAACACAGCGAAGTTTCTCCTGTCCACCGACCTTAGCGCGGAAAGCCGCATTCTCTTTTACAGAAATATCAGGGAGCGTGTTTCAAAGATAGCCCCCTTTCTCCTGTTTGACTCCGATCCATACATGGTCGTCTCCAGTGACGGACGGCTTTACTGGATGATTGACTGCTACACGGTGTCAGGCAACATGCCCTATTCCATGCCCATAAACGGAAAAATTAATTACATTCGCAACTCAGTAAAGGCCGTGATAGACGCTTACAACGGTGATGTCTCCTTCTACATAAGCGACCCTGATGATATCATTGTGAAGGTTCTGTCGAGGGCCTTCGGCACGCTGTTCAGGCCC
Organism: uncultured Thermodesulfovibrio sp.; assembly: GCA_964653915.1. GTDB lineage: Bacteria > Nitrospirota > Thermodesulfovibrionia > UBA6902 > UBA6902 > CAZZGC01. The sequence continues at coordinate 11,147 of CAZZGC010000060.1, read as the reverse complement.
CTTTCGGACATGCCGTCCGATCTTAGATTGCACATACGTTATCCACAGGGCATGCTTGAGGTTCAGGCACGGATGTTTGCCCTGTACCATATGACCGACCCGAAGGTTTTCTACAATAAGGAAGATCTATGGGAAATACCCTCATACTCTGACAAAGCTATGGAGCCCTACAATACGATTATGAAACTGCCGGGTGAGAAAAAGGAAGAGTATATCCTACTTATTCCCTATACGCCTTCAAAGAGGGACAACCTTGCTGCCTGGCTTGCCGCCCGTTGCGATGAACCGAATTACGGCAGACTCATCGCCTATGTGTTCCCGAGAGACAGGCTGGTCTTCGGTCCGCGCCAGGTGAACGCGCGAATAGATCAGGATGCTTACATATCCCAGCAGATCACGCTATGGGGGCAGGTCGGCTCGCAGGTCATCAGGGGAAGCCTGCTCGTAATACCGATAGAGGACTCTCTGCTTTATGTACAACCGCTGTACCTGTCCGCATCCGACAGAGTCGGGCTGCCGGAACTCAGACGTGTCATTGTTGCTTATGAAAAAAACGTGGTTATGGAAGAAAACCTCGAGATGGCACTTAGGCGACTGTTCTATGGGAAAGAAAAACAGCCTGAAACCGACAGAAAAATTTCCGGAAAAGTAGTAGAAGTCAGACCGGGTGATCTCGTAAAAGAGGCGGTTAAGGCTTATGAAGAGGCTCTTCAGATGCAGCGCGAAGGTGACTGGTCCGGTTACGGTGAACGGATAAAAAGGCTCGGGGAGTTGCTCAGGAGGATTCAGGAGAAGACCGGACACTGAAGAGCCCGGTGCTGAGATAACGATCACCCCGGTCAGGCAGAATCACAACTACACTGTGTCCCTTTCCAAGTCTTCGGGCTATCCGGAGAGCGGCCCAGACTGCGGCCCCTGATGACACACCTGATAGTATTCCCTCTTCCTTTGCGAGTCTGCGCGACATCTCCTCCGCATCCTCGTCGGTAACAGGTACTACTTCATCGTATATCTTCGTGTTCAGCACTCCGGGATAAAAACCGGCCCCGATACCTGCAATGCGGTGCGGTCCGGGATCCCCGCCCGACAGGACAGGCGACGCCGCAGGTTCCACCGCTGCTATATGAATTCCGGGAATCTCTTTTTTCAGAACTTCTCCGGTACCTGTGATCGTCCCGCCGGTGCCTACACCGGCCACAAATGCGCTGATATCACGGCCAAGATCACCGAGAATTTCCACGGCTGTGGTTCTCCGATGTATATCGGGATTCGCCGGATTCTCGAACTGCATCGGCATAAAATAATCGGGATTGGCCTGCAAAATGATCTCCGCCTCCTCGACAGCACCGAGCATTCCCCTTGAACCCGGCGTCAGAACAACTTCCGCACCGTATGCCTCGAACATCTGTCTCCTCTCAAGCGACATAGTATCGGACATCGTAAGAATGAGACGAAATCCTCTAACTGCTGAAATAAGAGCAAGGCCGATGCCGGTATTGCCACTCGTGGGTTCTATGATTGTACCGCCGGGTTTCAGTTTGCCCTCACGCTCGGCTGTCTCTATCATGTTAAGGGCTATCCGGTCTTTAACAGAGCCGCCCGGATTAAACCCCTCAAGCTTTGCCCATACTTCCGCATCTTCAGATGAAGGAATCTTTTTCAGCTTGACAAGGGGCGTATTGCCTATAAGCCTGATGATATCTTGAGTGACCAATCGTGACACCTTTGTCAAATGGGAATCAGGTTTTTCTCCGGATTAGTTATAAACAAGGATCCAGGGATTCCAGGAGTCAAGGGTTCACTTAACTTTGCACCTGTTTTGAATCCTCAAGTTCCCTGCAACTGTTTCGGAGATGCTCCTGGAATTATAACACACGGCGGGAATGCATGAAGTCAGCTTTTCATGAATTTTCATTATAGCAGTTAATTAGAGGATATGCCAGTTTATTATTTAAATCGACCTATAAGAATTTTTTAATTGACAGTCCAGTGGTTTCCGATTATAAAAAACCTGTGAAAAAGTTAAGAAAAAAAAGCGACGTTTCAATTAGGGGCAGGCAGGGATGTCGCCAAAATTGAAAAAAATTGTTAATCTGAAAGCAAAGATAATCATCGAAAATGACAGATACCCATGTTTCATCGAGAGTCTGAGTGAAAACGAGATCGGTGCGCTTACGTCCTCTGCACCCCGGTCCGAGTGTTACATTGAGGGATCTCCTATGAAGCTCCGGTTCACCCATCCATCCGGTGAAGCCATCGACATCGAGGGAAGACTCAAATCATCGTTCATGACCCCGCCCTACGGCATTACACGCAACATCGTTGTCAGCCTCGACAACCCGCCCGATCGCTATGTAAATCTGCTGAATTCACTGTAAAGGGCGTGGCACCGCCACGCCCCTGCTGCCTACCGCATACTCCTTACCGCATACTGTCTTTTCCCTTAACTCCAAACCCCTTCCTTTCACCTACCACCTACCCCTTACCACTTAAGTCATAACTCATAACTCATAACTCCAAATCCCCCCTACCACCTGTGCCTTCGCTCCCGCCACGGCTTATAAGGGCGCCACTCATGCCGCTCATGACGAAGCTCTCGTCTCAGAAACCGGATCTCCCTTTTAAGATATCTGATCTCTCTTCTCATGCGTTTCTTCGGCGGATACCAGGGACGGTCATACCTCACATAGCGCCGCTCCATATAGTACGGCTGCCCGTAACCGAATATGAACTTGACTACGAGTGGAGCGCCATAGGTTGTCCGTACTATGTAGCGGTCCGTTTGCCGATAGAAGTCATCGGCACCGGCAAGAGAAGCTGAAAAAACCAGCGTTGAAAATACCGCCAATGCTATCACTGTCTTTTTCATCCTGCACCTCCTTTTATGTTTTTCGATTCCAGAATACCTCAGTAGTGTGAAGATGAGATGAAAAAGTTATGAAAAAATTGTGAAGCAGATACGTTTCGGGGCACGATTTGCTTTGCAGGACTGATAAAGCAACACAAAATAACAAGCGTAAATTTTCTTATTAACAATTCAAATTGACAATGCCGGATTTTCGTGTACTATTTTTCTCAATGTTCATTAACATACTGACGGACATGCCATCCCGTCCGTCATTTAACCGGTTAAAAAAGACAGATTACCCGAGAGTTTTTTAATCATTGCCCGGGATAGTAATCGATGCATGGCACGGGGAGTCTTCTCACGCTGTCATAGCATTAATCAATAAACATAAGGAGGGAAAAAATGAAGAAGTTGCTGTTCGTTGTATCGATAGCATTGTTCATCGGTGCGGTCTATCTCGGTCTCTCCGGGATTGGCTCAGGAGTGCCCGATGCAGAAGCCACAAAGGTATCAAGCAGTAAATATTTGGGTAAGATATATGTTGCCGGCATGGGGGGACATTTCGCGGTAGCCGATGTCGAGATCGACCCCGGTGCAGCGACTCCCATAAAGATCAGGGAGCTCGACAGACTCGTTATAGGCTCAAAAGATACCCATCCCACGCATGACCCGAGAATCGATGTGAATGACAGGACAAAGATGTACTGGTCTACCTACAAAACGGACAAAGAGGAAAAGGGCAAGGTCTTCCATGTGGGCATATCCGATCTCAAGACCGGAGACGTCATTATGGACAAGACCATTGAGGTACCTGAAAGAGCACAGTGGATAAATGCATTGTACTGCGCTTCGGGACAGACGCGGAAGTCTTACATACCGCTTACGATGACCAATGAATCATTCATCGATGTATTCAGTAAAGATTCGCTTGAACTGAAACACCGTATCTACCTCGACTCACTGGGATACAAGAACAACTACTTCTTTTTTCACGGCACCAGTTCGCCCGACATGAAATACTTTGCCCTGACTATTAACAGAACCAAACCGTGGGCAAAACAGACCGAACCGGCCCCCCGTCTCGGGAAGATAGACATGCTGCTGCTTGACCTGCCGGCACTCGAACAGGGCAACGTAAAGGTCATAGCCAAAAATACGATCACCGGCTCACCTGAGAAGACCCTCACATTCAGACAGTCTTTCACTCCTGACGGAAAGTATCTCCTGCAGTCTGGCGCCGACAGGTTCTATCTGCTGAAGGCGGATGACATGACCCTCATAGATGAAGAGATGATGACCGTGGGTGAAAACCATGAGGCTATATCGACTCCTGACGGACGTTATGCAGTTCTAACACTCCGCACAAAGATCAAATCTCCGGAGGGCAAAACCATAACTGACGGACAGCTCCAGCTATATGACATCAATGCCAGAAAGCTTGTCGGCAAACCTGTATCCACATGCTATGCTTGCCATAAGGAAGCAGATGTCACAGGAAACGCCACGCTCTGCGGAGCCGACGTCAACTGGAAGATATGAAGCTCACACTGACGGCCCTGGCACTGAAAAACCTCAGGAGAAGGTCATTCAGAACCGCCGTACTCATAGTAGCGATAGCGCTCTTGGTGGCAACACTCGTATTCGGGATAACCTTTCTATCAAGCGTCAGCTCGACGCTTGATAGAAAGGCGGCCCGGCTCGGCGCAGATATTCTCGTCGTTCCCGTTGGCGCACGCGATTATGCCGAAGAGGTGCTTCTGGAGACCAAAACAAAGGTTTTCTACATGAACAGGTCCGTCATTGACCGTGTGCAGAAGATACCCGGGGTAGCGAAAGTATCCCATCAGACATACCTGACCACCGTATTCGGGCTCTGCTGTGACATCCCGCCCGCAACAGTGGTCGCATTCAATCAGAACACCGACTTCATTGTCGGTCCGTGGCTGAAAAAATCTTTAGGCAGAAAACTGAACAGGGCGGAAGCGATAATCGGCCATGACGCACTGGAAAATCTGGGGCTGTATGACGTGACGAGGAGCCTCTTGTTCGGAATCGACTTTAAAATCGTGGGGGTCCTTGACAAGACCGGCACAGGACTGGACAACGCCATTTTTATGAGCGATGAAAATATAGATCAGGTGATATCGCGGGGCAAGGCGGGACTGAAGCCGGATGAAATATCACTGGTGTTTGTAAAGGTTGCTGATGGATTCGATCCTGCCGAAGTAAGCAGGGCAATCGAGGGAGAAATCATCGAGGCCGACACGATCGCAAGGAACGACATGGGTAAAAGCATCATATCGTCTTTGCGCGACATCAGGAGCATTTTTCTCATAACGATCATCCTGGCCTCCATACTGTCCACATTCCTTGCCTGGGCGGTCTTCTCGGCGGTAGCCAACGAGAGGACCAGAGAAGTGGGTATCATGAAGGCGATCGGCGCCAGCGGAGGCCATATCGTCAGGATGTTCACTCTGGAGATCGTCATACTCGGTATCGCCGGCAGCGTGATCGGCATCGCCTTCGGCACATGCCTGTCTCTGGGATGCTCAAACATCTTCAACATTCTGAAGGACACTCCCGTGAACATGCCGTTTTCCGGCCGCATCATGGTTGGACTGTCCGGCCTTGTGGCAGGGACAGGTATATGCCTTCTGGGCGCACTCTCTTCGATCGTAAGACTTCAGAGGCTTTCACCCCACTCGGCGATGAAGGAGATATGCATAATTGGCTCAGATTGAGTTGCAGGAAGTAAGCAGGATTTACAACATCGGCGGTCAGGAAATCCGGGCCGTTGACGGTGTTTCGCTCTCTGTTGAGCCAGGAGAATTCATATCGATCGTGGGGCATTCCGGATCAGGCAAGACTACGCTCCTTTCGATAATAGGCGGGATACAGGAGGTGTCATCCGGAAAGGTGCTGTTCAATGGAAGGGACATCTACGGGAATGGCGACAGGGAGCTGGCGCGTTACAGGGCTGAAGACATTGGCTACATATTCCAGTTTGCAAGCCTGATACCTTCGTTGACGGCGATCGAAAATCTCCTTCTGCCCGGCCTCTTCAGCTCAAGGAATTCACGGGACACTTACTCGATAGCCGGGCAATACCTTCATGCGATCGGCCTCGGAGACCGGGTACATGCCTTCCCTCATCAGTTGAGCGGCGGGCAGCAAAGGCGTGTAGCCATAGCGCGGGCACTGATGAACGATCCGGAGGTCATCGTGGCGGACGAACCGACCGGCGACCTCGATGAGGAGACCGAAAGAGACGTGATGGAGTTCTTGAAGAGGATAAACCGGGAAAGGGGGATAACCCTGATACTCGTTACTCACAACCCGGAGCTGACGGTAGATGCCACACGCAGGTACAGGATGAACCACGGACATCTTTACGAAGTGTGAAGGAGGCGCATATGAACACAAAAAAAATCATGCACTTGATACTGACAGTCCTGTTTGCGATCATTCTTTTTTCCTGCTCGAGGGGGGAACCGGAGATCGCCGTTACTGATGTAAAACTCATTCCCTCACCCGTGATGATCGGTTCGGCATCATCATTCATGACGGTTTCAAATAATGGAACAGGTGCGGATGCACTGATCGGATGTTCGATCAAGGAGTATCCATCCGTCAAAGGGAAGATCCATGATGTCATCGACGGCAGAATGAAGCGTATCGAGAAACTGAATATTCCGTCCGGCTCCTCCGTTCAGCTCAAAAAAGGCGGCAAGCATTTAATGTTCTCCGGCCTGCCGGAAGAGATCGGCAATGAAGTAATGATTCTGCTCAATTTTCAGAGAAGCGGCACGGTTGAGGTGAAAGGGGCTGTAGTTCACCATAAGAGTTCTTGATAAGTAAAATCATTGGAAATTAAACACTTGAACCCTTGAATCTCGAAGCGAGTCTACGTGAAGAATCGCTTCGACCAGGAATCCTCGAATCTTTTTTTGCAACTCAGTGGTAGAAGACCTATAATGTTAGCGTGAGAGTGTGAATTCTGCTTATTCAGATGGCCGGGCAGTCCCCGGAGCATTCGAATTCGATCGGGCCTCTCTTGAGCGCGAGGAATATAGCATTGCCGACAAACGACAAGCTGCCACGAAGCGAGGGTTCATATGCCGAACAGCCTGAATCAGATATTGACCATCAACAGCGGCTCTTCAAGCATAAAGTTTTCTCTTTATAAAATGGGATTCCGGGAAGAGAGAGTCCTGTCGGGAAAACTCGAGGGCATAGGGGAAAAAGAAACCATTTTTCATGCCGGAAGCGCTAACGGCAGAAGCCTGATAGAAAAGCGCCTTGATTCCAAAAATCACAAGGCGGCCCTGAAAGTACTTCTTGAATGGCTGAATGGCGGCGCTTATGACAGTGATCTTGATGCCGTGGGGCACCGCATAGTGCACGGAGGTGTCAGATATGGAAAGCCGGAAGTCGTAACTGAAGAACTTGTAAAGGAGCTGAGAAATCTCAGCCCCTTTGTGCCGGAACATCTGCCTCATGAATTAGATGCCGTGAAGACGGTAATGGAGTTCTATCCGGACTTAAAACAGGTCGCCTGTTTTGATACAGCCTTTCACAGCAGCATGCCCCGTGTCGCACGCATCTTCGGCCTTCCCCGGGATCTGCAGGATGAAGGAGTTCTGCGCTATGGTTTTCATGGTCTGTCCTATGAATACATTATTGAAGAATTAGCCAGGGAAGCAGGTAAAGATGCGGCTGACGGCCGTATTATCATGGCCCATCTCGGACACGGAGCAAGCATGGCAGCCGTTTACAACAAAAAGGTGATCGACACCACGATGGGCTTTTCCCCCGCCAGCGGGCTCGTCATGAGCACGCGCTCCGGCGATATGGACCCGGGAGTCATACTTTATCTGATGAAACAGAAAGGGATGACTCCTGAAGAGGTGAATGAGATCGTAAACCAAAGGGGCGGAATGAGGGGTGTATCCGGAACTACTGGTGACATGAGGGAACTGCTTGAAAGAGAGACAGAAGACCAGGGAGCAAAAGAAGCCGTCAGTCTCTTCTGCTATTACGCAAAAAAATTCATCGGGGCGCTTACTGCTGCGCTTGGAGGAGTTGACACGATTGTCTTTACAGGGGGCATCGGTGAGAATTCTCCGGAAGTTCGCGGCCGCATATGTGAAGGCATGGAGTTCATGGGAATCAATATTGATCCTGAACTAAACAGGACCAGTGCCCCTGTAATTTCCGGAACTGAGAGTATAATTACTGTAAGGGTGATAAAGACGAATGAAGAGCTGATGATCGCAAGGCATACAAACACACTGCTTTTATAGGAGGATAACATGGCTGCCATTCTTCCCAAAGAAGAACTGAAATTAATCGGCGCCTACTGGCGCGCGGCAAACTACCTGTCTGTCGGTCAGATATACCTATATGACAATCCTCTCTTGAAGGAACCGCTGAAGCTGGAGCAGATCAAGCCAAGGTTGCTTGGGCACTGGGGAACCACTCCCGGTCTGAATTTCATATATGTACATCTGAACCGTGTTATAAAAAAGTATGATCTGAACATGATCTACATTACCGGACCGGGGCACGGCGGACCCGGACTGGTCGCCAACACCTACCTTGAGGGAACATACAGTGAATTTTACCCCAACATTACACAGGACGCAGATGGCATGAAGAAGCTTTTCAGACAATTCTCTTTCCCCGGTGGAATACCGAGCCACGCAGCGCCCGAAACACCCGGTTCCATACATGAGGGGGGAGAGCTCGGCTATGCGCTCTCTCACGCTTATGGCGCCGCCTTTGACAATCCCGACCTGATCGTTGCCTGCGTTGTGGGTGACGGTGAAGCCGAAACAGGTCCCCTTGCCACAGCCTGGCATTCCAATAAATTTCTTAATCCTGTCCATGACGGTGCCGTACTTCCGATCCTGCATCTGAACGGCTACAAGATTGCCAATCCCACTATTCTGGCGCGGATCAGCCGTGAGGAGCTCGGCAAACTGTTTACCGGATATGGATACAGACCTTATTTCGTTGAAGGAAGTGAGCCGGAAGCAATGCACGAATTGATAGCATCAACAATGGAAAAGGTTATAGGAGAAATCAAAACGATTCAGGACGATGCACGCGGAAACGGCGTTACCGCCCGGCCCCGGTGGCCCATGATCATCCTGCGCACGCCAAAGGGCTGGACAGGGCCCAAAGAGGTGGATGGATTCCAAACGGAGGGATTCTGGCGCTCCCACCAGGTCCCTTTTGCGGAGATGTCGACAAAACCGGAGCATATAAAACTGCTCGAAGACTGGCTGAAAAGCTACAGACCCGAAGAACTGTTCGATGAAAACGGCAGACTTGCTCCTGAACTTGCAGAATTGGCTCCGGAGGGTAATCACCGTATGGGGGCCAATCCACATGCCAACGGCGGACTGTTGCTCAAGGATCTGAAGATGCCCGACTTCCGTGACTATGGCGTTGAAGTTCCCGGGCCCGGCCAGGTATTTGTGGAAGCAACACGCGTCATGGGACTTTTTTTGAGAGATATAATGAAGCTTAATATGGAAGAGCGGAACTTCCGCGTGATGGGGCCGGACGAAACCGCCTCAAACCGTCTCAACGCATTATTTGATGTAACGAAGCGGGCATGGATGGCTGAGACTCTCCCTGAAGATGAACATCTTGATCCTGACGGCCGGGTGATGGAGATTCTCAGTGAACATACCTGCCAGGGATGGCTGGAAGGTTACCTCCTCACCGGTCGCCACGGCCTTTTCTCATGTTACGAAGCATTTATTCATATTATTGATTCCATGTTCAACCAGCATGCCAAGTGGCTCAAGGTGGCAGGAAAAGCAATTCCCTGGAGACGTCCTGTAGCTTCCCTCAACTACCTTCTGACATCACATGTATGGCGTCAGGATCACAACGGCTTCAGTCATCAGGATCCCGGATTCATCGACCATGTTGTCAACAAGAAGGCCGATATTATCCGGGTCTATCTTCCGCCTGATGCCAACACCCTCCTTTGTGTAACCGACAGATGTCTCCGAAGCCGGAACCTTGTCAACGTGATAGTGGCCGGCAAACAGCCCGAACCCCAGTGGCTTGACATGGATGCCGCAATAAGGCACTGCGTGTCAGGAATAGGGATATGGGAGTGGGCAAGCAACGACAAAGGCGCTGAACCGGACGTGGTAATGGCCTGCGCCGGAGACGTGCCTACTATCGAAACCCTAGCCGCTGTGGAACTGCTCAGACAATATACGCCCGATCTGAGAGTAAGAGTGATCAATGTAGTCGACCTGATGACACTGCAGCCGGAAGAAGAACATCCCAGCGGCTTGCCGGACAGGGATTTTGACGCCCTCTTTACTACAGACAGGCCGATTATCTTCGCATACCACGGATACCCCTGGCTGATCCACCGACTGACATACCGCCGGACAAATCACAAAAATCTCCATGTCCGTGGATACAAGGAAGAGGGGACCACAACCACGCCGTTTGACATGGTTGTCCTGAACGACCTTGACCGCTTCCACCTCGTGTCGGATGTGATGGACAGGGTTCCAAAGCTGAGGGATGTTGCCGCCTATGTCAAACAGGCGGTACGAGACAAGCTTATCAGGCACAGGGAGTACATTACCACCTACGGTGAAGACATGCCCGAGATCCGGGAATGGACATGGAGCATAAAGTAAGGGCGTATCACTATAGGCCACTACCGCTTACTGCCTACTGCATACTGCTTACTGTCTTTTCCCGCTTAATACCCCATACAGGGTTACCTTCATCTGCTCCGGGTTATAAGGCTTGACGATAACATCACTAAATCCATACTCCCTGAAGTTGGACATGACCGGATCACCTGAATAACCACTTGAGACGATCGCTATAATATCCGGATCTATCTCCCGAAGTTTTCCGATAGCCTCTTTTCCGCCCATTCCACCCGGCACGGTAAGATCAAGGATAACAGCATCAAAAGACTCACCGGTTCTCATCGCTTCCTCATAGAGTTCAACAGCTTCCCTGGAACTTATGTAAAAAGACCACAGATTCTGAACCGCTGCGAGATTAATCTCTATTTCTCTCTCGATGGCATTAATACGGTTCCGTGCGTCCCTGACAAACATCGCCTTGAAATTCAGAAACTCGATATGCCCGACCATATAAAATGAAATGGCCGCAAAGGAAACACCGATGATCAACACTAAAATGGCAGGGATATATTGACGGCTGACTTTAAAGATGCGATTCATTTGCATTTATCTTCCCGTCAGTGATACCGTTCTTCCAATTATACCCCATCTTTTCGCAG
>CAZZGC010000059.1:0-14718 GCA_964653915.1 uncultured Thermodesulfovibrio sp. | reverse complement strand
GTTATCTTCAGTACCTGCCCTACATAAAGGCGGGTGGATTTGAGGTTATTCAGGCGCTGAAGGCGCTTTGTATTGGTATTGAACTTTCTGGCGATAAGCCAGAGCGAATCGCCCTTTTTTATACGGTATTTCCCGCCGGGAAGCAGTTCGTCTCTTGCGGCATACGACCTCCTCACAGAAGTGCCGCGCAGCGGAATCCTGAGCTTCTGGCCGATCTTGATGAAATGCTTCCGCCTTATGTTGTTGGCCCTGACTATCCTGCTCACGGTTGTGTGATAACGGAGCGCTATAAGCGACAGCGTCTCGCCTTTCTTGACTCTGTGATATACATACGCATTTTCCGGAGGGCTCCAGCCGGGGATCCTGTCTATTGCTGCAAGCAGGTCATAGCCCTTGCCGGCCGGGACCTTCAGTGAGTATGCAGCAGGCGGAGTCGCCTGTCTGCGAAGTTCCGGGTTCAGATCGGTCAGGACTTTGGCCGGGACATCTATCGCCTTCGCAACAGATCTGAGCCGTACCTGTTTAGATATCTCAACCTCTTCATAATCAACCGGTTTGTCGAGTTTACTCAGATCAAAGCCGTATTTCTCAGGGTTCTTCAGTATATGCAGTGTAGCTAAAAAACGGGGTACGTAACGGGCCGTCTCCAGCGGAAGCTGACGGTAGAGGTCCCAGAAATTATCAAGATAGTTTATCCTCTGGTTCCTTATCTTTTTAAGTACAGTACCTTCGCCACAGTTGTAACCTGCAAGCACAGTGGTCCAGTCTCCGAATATCTTGTGAAGCTCCTTCATGTATGCGATTGCGGCCCGTGTCGATTTCCAGGGATCGAGCCTCTCATCTATCCATAGGTCACGCTTGAGTCCAAACTTGTACCCGGTAGAGGGAATGAACTGCCACAAGCCCAGCGCCCTGGCACGGGACATGGCCCTGATCTTGAAACCGCTTTCGATCAACGGCAGCCATGCAAGATCTTCCGGCAGGCCGGCTTTTCTGAATTCCTCCTTTATACGGTCTATATACCTGCCGGACCTCCTGTAGGATTCCTCGAAAAAACGTCTCTCCACTCCGGTAAAACGCTTGATCTCCTTCTCCACATGTTTATTCATAGTAAGGGGAATCTCGTTGTGATTGCCGTTAACAGCGGTATATCTCGATGCATATATCTCGAGAATGCGCTTGGAGATCATGAAGCGCAGGTCCTCTTTCTGCCTGATCAACTCTGCATCTCCGTCCACCTTGACCTGCAGAACATTTGAATAAGCCAGATCGAGGGTGGCTATAGCCTTCTCAAAATTCCCCTCGGACCAGTACTCCTGCGAGGCACCTACATAATCGAGCGCCGTATCAAGAAGAGTCTGATTACTCTCAACATCCGCGGCTGGTTCTTCCTGTGTCGTCTTCTCCGCGCCGGCCTTTTGATCCGTGCCAGCGCCGTGAGAATCCCCGGCCTGAGGCCGTGCAGCATCCGCATCTGACACACAGTCTGTTCCGCTTTCTGAAGACGACTCACAGTCCGTGACTGCACCCGCATCCCGGACCGCCTCGATCTCCTCCGGCGACATCAGTTCATTGTTGATCAGCCCGCTGTCAGCACTTATGTCTGAAGCAAACTCCTGCGTTGGATTACTGCCTGTCTGTTCTTTGTTCGACACTGCACAGCCGGAGATCGTGAATATAAAAATCAGGAGTGCAACAACAGGATATCTATTCAGCAATTTCATACTATCTTCCTCACTGGGCATCATCAGGCCGCGGTTTCAACACGCTGCTTCTTATAATCTGATCGACATTTCCCCTTGAATTCTTGATATGTTCAGCACTTGCAGTATATGGACACATATCCTATTCATTCTACAGATATGGAGGCAATTATTCAATTCAGTGCCCCTCCTCCGCTTTCTTCGCAGCTTTTGGCTGTCAGCGTTCAGCATTCAGCTTTACTGCCTACTCCCTACTGCCTACTTCCTTTCCCGCCTCTCCCCCATCCCTGTTTACTAAATAAATTCATTCTTATAAAATAGACGGGTTATGCAACCCCTGAAAGGAAAAGTCGCTCTGATTACGGGCGGTTCACGTGGTATCGGAAGCGCCATCGCAGGGAAATTCGCAGACGCCGGCGCCGATGTTGCGATAAATCACCGGCGCGGCAGCGGTTCGTCACAGGAAAAGGCGCTCTCCCTGAAGAAGGAGATCGAGGCCGGTGGCTCTAAAGCCGAAATCTTCCCTGCGGATATCGCTTCGAAGGACTCGGTCAGAGAGCTTTTCCAGGCAGTAGAAGATCGCTTCGGACGGCTCGACTATCTTATATTGAATGCCGCCAGGGCGCCTTTCAAACCCTTTGCCAGACTCCTTGAGCGCGAACTGAGACAGCTCGTCGAAACCAACTATATGGGCAATATATTCTGTATTCAGGCGGCCTTGCCGATGCTTTCGGCAAGCAGGGGCGGTATCGTATTTATATCGAGCCTTGGCAGCCGCTTTCAGAATCCGGCATACCCACTGGGAAGCATGAAAGCAGCCATGGAGTCCGTTGTCAGAGACTGCTCTGAAGAGCTTCGTGAGAGGGGCATATCGGTCAATGCCGTCTCGGGCGGGCTTGTCAGGACCGACTCGTTCAAGGTACTGAGACAGTACTGGGAAGAACTGGATGCATTTCCTGAAGATGCATTTGTCGAACCCGATGAGATAGCTGATGTAGTGCTGTTTCTTTGCAGCCCGGCGGCACGGGGGATCAGGGGACAGACGATAGTTGTTGACAGGGGGCTTAGCAGCACGCTTTTCCGAAAGATCAAGACCTGAACAAAAAAACATCGAAGGAGGATACATGGGGCAGTCACTGATAACTCAAGAAAGGGTTTTTGAAGAACTGAAAAAGGCGATAGCTGAAACACTGCGGGCCGATGAAGCATCCATCAAGCCGGAGTCATCGCTCATTAATGATCTCGGCGCAGAATCCCTTGACTTTCTTGATATAAATTACAGGCTGGAGCAGGTTTTCGGCATCAAGATGGCGAGGCATTTTGTTCTTGAACATATAGAGGACCTGTTCGGCGAAGGTGCGGCTATTGATGAAGATGGCCGGTTGACCGACAAGGCGGTGGAGCTCCTGAAGATCCGCTTCGGTGAGGACATGCCCGAACTGGAGCCCGGTATGGATATGGACGAAGTGCCCGTGCTCGTTACTGCCGGCTCCATAGCCCAGGGAGTGATGGACATCCTGGACAGCCTGCCGGAGAAGTGCACCGCATGCGGAGACGGTACATGGAAGACCGACGATGGTGCAAAGGTACTTTGCGGATCGTGCGGTGTCGCCGCCCCTTATAAAAACGGTGACGATCTCACTGTCGAATGGCTCAGGAAGGTTCAGGAAGAAAAGAAAATATTCTGAAATGAGCGGGAAACAGCGCAGAATCGCCATCACCGGATACGGAATGATAACCCCCTCCGGCAGAAATGCCGAAGAGACCTTCAGAAACTGCGTAGCGGGCAGGTCCGGGATAGATTACATCAAATCATTCGACACAACAGGACTTCCCTGCCGGATAGCGGGCGAAGTGGATGACGCCTGGATCGAAGACGGTGACAGGCCGGGCACGGAAAGGCTCGGGAAGTACTCATCCCGGTCGGTAAGGCTCATGGCAGCGGCCACGGCCGATGCTGCCTGCATGGCCGGGTTAGACACCGTACAGGACAGGGCCCGAATAGGCATCGCTCTGGGATCGCATGGTGATAATCCATCTGTAGAACATATGAAGTTTCTGCACCGTTTCTACAGCGAGGAAAGCGGCTGGAACATGGGCGCTATCATGAATGCAGGCGGGTATCCCTATCTCGCCTTCTTTAAACGTAAACCAGATGCTGCAACGACCATCCTTGCACGACTGTTCGACTGCACCGGCCCCTCCTTATCCATAGTATCGGCATGTGCGGCCGGCTCTCAGGCCATAGGTGAGGCTGCCCGTCTGATACAGGACGGCAGGACGGACATAATGATAGCCGGCGGCTGTGAAGCCACAATAGACTTTGTTGGAATGATAGGGTTCATTCACCTGAAGGCCCTCTGCGAAAAATACTCCGTACCTCAGACGGCCTCAAGGCCATTCGACCGCAAACGGAGCGGTTTCGTCATGTCAGAAGGAGCAGGAGCCGTGATCCTCGAAGATTTGGAACATGCGCTGGCGCGGGGGGCCGGAATTCTGGGAGAGTTGAAGGGATACGGCTCATCAGCCGACGCATATCGCATTACAGACACTCATCCACGCGGGCTTGGAGCAATTATCGCGATGAAGGCCGCCATAGATGACGCCGGACTTTCGACCGAAGATATAGATTACATAAACGCCCACGGCACATCCACGACACAGAATGACCTGACAGAGACACGGGCCATAAAGGAGGTCTTCGGCGAGAGAGCAAAATCGATTCCCGTAAGCTCGAACAAGTCGATGATCGGCCATACCATAGCGGCAGCCGGGGCCGTCGAATGCATCCTGACTCTGATGGGCATAAAGAGCTCCACGATACTGCCGACAATCAATTATGAGTCAAGAGACCCTAAATGCAATCTGGATTATGTACCTAATGAGGCCCGCAAGGTTGCGCACAGGACCGCTCTTTCCAATTCCTTCGGCTTTGGCGGGCAGAATGCATGTTTATGCATCTCAGCTTATGAAGATTGAGGATAAAACGATAAAACTTTACTTATAATCCTATTACAATATTTTAATTTACAAATTCGTTCCTTAAGATTAGTATGTAAAATTGCGCCTTATACTACATCTCGAATTTTATGGTTTTAAAATCTTTGGCCGTTGACGTAATGCCGGTATTCCGGCAGGTCATTATATCCATGCTGATTCAGCAAAAATCTTAATCGGGGAGGAGTGTTTATGGGAGGAATAAGTTTCGGTTTCATCGTCTCAGGCTTGTTAATCGGTCTCTCAATCGGTTTTGTCCTGCAGCGCGGCAGGATGTGCATGAATACGGCATTCAGAGACGCCATATTCATAAAGGACCTGACAATGTTCCGCGCCTATCTTATTGCACTTCTTGTAATGATTGTCGGGGCAAATTTAATTAATGATATGGGAATACTCACGCTTCAGCCTCAGCCGTTCTGGCCCATAGCAAACATCATAGGTGGTTATGTTTTCGGTCTTGGAATGGTGCTGACAGGCGGCTGCGGAAGCGGCGTATGGTACAAGGTCGGAGAGGGACAGTTCAACGCCATCGTCGCGGTATTCGGATTCTTCCTGGGGATCGGAACCACGGCATATGGGCTCCTCAACCCTGTGCACAAGCTGCTCAGAAGCGTCATGGTGCCGGTAGGCGGAAATTATCAGCCCACACTCTGGAACCTGTTCGGCGACGGTCCCGCTGTCAAGTGGTCGGTGATCGCCGTTGTGGTGATAGCCATCGGAATTTTCGTTCTTAAGGGCAAGCCCTTTTCGGTCAAGGCGAAAAAGGGGTACTCCTGGCCCTTAACGGGTCTGCTTATTGGAATCATCGGTATTGCCGCATTCTGGGCGGCTGCCGTATGGGAAGGATTCCCCAGGGGACTGTCTTTTACAACCCCCACGGGAGAGCTCTTCTTTACCGTTCTGACCGGAAATGCAAAGGCTCTGTACTTTCCGATGTATGATCTCGGACCGTTCAAAATTACATGGGCATCCCTCTATATCATAGCTGTACCGGCAGGCGCATATCTCAGCGCAAGGCTGCTGAAGGAGTTCAAGTGGAAGATCCCGCCGGTTGATGAAATGCTGACGGTGCTGTTCGGAAGCTTCATCATGGGATTCGGCGCTACCGTGGGCGGCGGATGTAATGTCGGACAGGCCCTGACCGGCGCATCGACTCTTTCTATCGGCAGTCTCGTTGCGGCGATTTTCATCATACTCGGCAACTGGACAATGGTTTACTTCAAGTTCATCAAGCCCATGTCGGATCTCGATATCTGAGGTATCGGCAGGGCCGGAACATATATGGAAATAGACGCTCGTGACGGTACTCTCGATGATCTGTTTCACAGACTGAAAGATCATCTGGCCTGCCATATCGGCAGGGAGGTGGACGTCGTGATTTTCGTAACCACTGCTTCTGATGCTAAGAAGGTCGAGACTTTCGTCTCGATGTCCGGCTGCAGCAGCAAGATCGAAAAGAGAGAAGACCATTACCGTCTTCATGTAACGGGTTCACCCTGCTGCGCCTGAGAATCTCATTCTTAAAAGGCAGGGGCGTATCGCTATACGCCCCTGCTGTTCCGTACCCCAACCACGTTAAACCGTATAATTCACAAACCGATCTGCCGAAGGTTGTATAATTAATCATGAAATGCGCTATAGTCATTCCCGCATGGCTACCGGAGGAGATATTTCCCTCCCGTACAGCAGGCTCCCAGATCAACTACTGGCAGCCGCTCGGTACTCTGTATGTAGCCGCAGCACTCCTCAGAAAAGGACATGACGTCAGATTCCTTAATGGTGCCTTTATGAACCATGCAGAAATCATGCGGGAACTCGGTGAATTCAGCCCTGATGTTGTCGGAATATATTCCACCACCTTTGGCTGGAGTAAAGCCCGGCATGCGGCGGCTGAAATAAGAAAGGCCCTTCCTGATACATTTATCGTTGCGGGCGGCCCCTATCCGATAGCCGTTGAGGAAAAATGCCTCACAAACTGCACCGAGCTCGATGCAGTGGTGACGGGCGAGGGGGAAATAACTATGGCGGATCTACTCGATGCGTTGGCGGCAAAGGGCAATCTGAGCGGGATTAAAGGACTTGCATTCAGGGAAAATGGAGATATCAGAAAAAATCCACCCATGCCCCTCATCACCGATCTCGACTCCCTGCCCTTTCCGGCACGGCATATACTCGGAGATGCGATGGACTATGTGCCCCCGCCGGCTACGTACCGGAGGGGGCCCGTGGCGGTAATGATAACATCCAGGGGCTGCAACCGCCACTGCATATACTGCTTTCAGATCGACCGGCACAGAAAACTCGGCATCAGGTTCAGAAGTGTAGAAAACGTCATGAAGGAGATTGAGGAATGCCTGAGAATGGGCTACCGGGAGATCAAATTTCTCGACGATACTCTCGCCGCCGACTACGACAGAGCGATGAAGATAGCAAGTGAGATCAGGCGCAGGGGACTTGACTTTACCTGGTTTGCCTCGGCCTGTGTTCATCAGGTTGACAGGCCCCTTCTTCAGGCCTTCAGGGAAGCGGGATGCTGGGCAATTCTGTTCGGCGCCGAAAGCGGAGTGCAGAAAAATCTCAATGCCGTAAGGAAGGGAATCAAACTGGATCAGATACGGAGGGCGGTCAGAATCGCAAAAGAAACAGGCCTGGTTGTTCATACGCCTTTCCTTATAGGACTTCCGGGAGAAACCTATGATGAAGCGCTTCAAACGATAGACTTCGCCTGTGAACTCGATCCTGATATAGTGAGTTTTCATGCCCTTACGCCCTTCCCCGGTACCGAGCTCTATGAAAACATCGATAAATACGGAAGGATCTCGGAAAACCTTTCGGATTTCACCTATCAGGGCGCGGCATTCACTCCCTTTACAATGAGCAGGGAACAGGTATCGGAACTGCGACAGATCGGGTACAGAAAATTTTACTCAAGACCGGGGTATGTAATGAGACGGATTCTTTCGATGAAAAACATAAACGACGTCAGGGCTGCCTTCAAGGGGGCAAAGAGCATGTTCTGGTTATGGACAAAGTCCAATGTATTCCGTAAGGTCTGACCGGGTCAAACCATGAAGCTTCCCGAGTTGCTGGCTCCGGCAGGTAATTTTGAAAAAATGAAGGCCGCGCTGCATTTCGGTGCAGATGCCGTTTACACGGGCCTGTCTGATTTCAGTCTGCGGGCCAGGGCCGTCAACTTTGATCAGGAGGAACTGAAACATGCGGTGGAATTCGTCCATGATCTGAAACGGAAGATTTATGTCACGATCAATATATTTGCCCACAACAGGGATATTGAACCAGTCCGGGATCACCTGCAGTTTCTCAGTGAAGTAAAGCCCGATGCCATTATAGTCTCCGATCCCGGTGTTCTTGCGCTCGCACAGGGCACAGCTCCTTCCATACCGCTGCACGTCAGCACTCAGGCAAACATCACCAATACCGAAGCCGCGCGCTTCTGGCAGGAAAGGGGGGCCGCGAGGCTCGTGCTTTCAAGGGAGCTTTCTATCGAGGAGATAAAAGAGATCAGGGACGCCGTATCCATTGAACTTGAATGCTTCATACATGGTGCAATCTGCATATCCTATTCCGGCAGGTGCTACATTAGCAGCTTTCTAAACAACCGTTCGGCAAACAGGGGAGAGTGCACTAATTCCTGCAGATGGAATTATACCCTTACAGAAGAAAAACGCCCCGGGGAATATTTTCCTGTTTATGAAAACGACAGGGGCACATTCCTAATGAGCTCAAGGGACCTCTGCATGATCGAACAGATCGACAAACTTGCTTCTGCAGGAGTCGACAGCTTCAAGATCGAGGGAAGGATGAAGGGAATAAACTATACAGCCGGCGTCGTAAAGGTATATCGCGAAGCGATCGACAGTCTGAAAAACGGGCTCTACTCAGTTGAGAAAAGGTGGATAGAAGAGCTTGAGATGTTCTCAAACAGGGGCTTCACAACAGGAATGTATTCGGGCAAACATCCGGACGATGGTTACAATCATGATGAAGATTATGTTTACCGTGCCAGCCATGAACTTGTAGGCATTGTAGTATCATCGAATGGAGACAGGGCGGTCGTAGCACTGAAAAACCGGCTCACACAGGGAGATGTCCTTGAATTTCTTTCTCCCGGCCTGCCGGTAAGAATCTCTGTAGCCGACAAGATCGTTGATCCAGACGGTAACCTGCTTGCGTCCGCACTCAACGAGAACATCGTTATTATACCGGCCCCTGAGGGGACATCTGAAAATGATATAGTGAGGAGAAAATTAGGTAGTAGTAAAAAATAAGTGATAAGTGGCAGGCATAAGGAGTCATTTGAAAATATAAAATACTTCCTCTTACTTACCTCATATCACCTTCATCTATATCTCTTACAGTCTGCTCGCCGGCACCTTGACGCTGAAGCCGGGCTGCTGTGGCGCAGCCGCCTGCTGAGTCAGGCGGATAATCTTGTTGGCTATATCATAAAAGTCGATACTCACAGCCGTATCTCTTTTTTCCTGCAGGAACTTGGCCATATTATTGATTGAGCGGCTGAGCACATTGTCAAACTGAACCACACCAAGGGCATCAAGATCGAGACTGAGGTAGTTGCCGGCAACCGTCTTCACGATGTTTCCAACCTCTCTCTCTTTGGGCTCCCTGACCATATTCACAAGGATGTTTATCTTCAGTTCCTCGATCGTCTTCACCAGCTCGGCCTCATAATGTTCACCCATGTTGCGGAAGGTATCCTTGAGTTTTTCTATTGAGTCTATGCCCTCCGTGTCTGCAGCGGCCCCTGCTCTCTTGATGAGACTGCGGCACTCCGGTTCCTTGCGGAAAACTATATCAAGCTTCCGGTAGAGGCTTGCCTTGATGAACCCGTACGCGTTCTGAATAGATGTTATCTGCGGGGTAAAGACAACGATCTTGTTTGGCGCGAAGAGAAAGAAGTCTATCGTTGTAAAGGATGTTCCGGCGCCAAGGTCGAGCAGGATGAAATCAGCATCAATCCTCTTGAGATTATTGAAAAGTCTCGTCTTCTGAGTACTCTTGGGATTAGCTATTCCGAGGATGTCATCGGCTCCGCAGATCATGTGCAGGTTTTCTATCGGGGTCTTCATCATCACATCCTCTATCTTCTCGACCTGGCGATTGATATAGTCAGCCAGGGTGTAGAGAGGATACCTTATGCCTGCGAGAGTATGGAGGTTGCTCCCGCCAAGATCGGCATCCACAACAACGACCTTCTTGCCGATCCTCGCCAGAGACGTCCCCAGCATAAGCGTGACAATGCTCTTGCCCACTCCTCCCTTGCCACCACCAATAGCCCACAGTTTTTTCGTAACGCCGTCCATTGATCTCCCTCTATAGCTGATTTTCGTAACTTTCCCAGAGATTCCACATCATGTTGTGATCCTTGTTCTTGAGCCTTATGAGATTCTTGATTGCATCAAGCTGCCACGGCTCTACATGCTCGAATTCCAGACCAGCCTGGATATACAGTCGCTGGGGCACATCTTTCCTGATCCACCTGGGATTCGAGATCAGCACTATCTTTTCTCCGTTTGGCATGGTGATCGATATCTTCACCTTCGATTCATGGAGCTCCCTGATGTTTACCCTTCCATATCTGTCTTCAAAATAGATCCCCGCACCGCTGACTGAAATATTTTCCATATACCCGCTGAACGTGACCATTTCATCGCCCTGATGAAGTATCTTGATCTCGACGGGGTACGCAAAAGACGAGCGTTCATGTCTTCTCTGATCGAAAAAGGATGAGTCGTTCATAATGCTCTTATCGGCCCGGGAATCAGAAATCTTTAAAATTATTTTTCTTTAATTTCTAATAGGTTGTAAATTTTCCAGGCGAGATTGTCACGCTCACTCCGGTAGCTCGCAATGACATCTTTTCCCTTCTGGGCATGGCTCGCCATGTTCCTGCTGCCTGCCGCTTACTGCTTGCTGCTTTTCCTGCTTTTCCCGCTTTTCCCTGAGGATTCAAGGAGCCAGGGATTCGAGGGTCTGCTTACTCCCAGCTGCCTACCGCCTACTGCTTACTACCCCACCTGGCCCCTGTGATAGAATAATTGCTATGACTGCGCTCAGGCTTCACCGGATATCAAAGACCTTTGGCAAAAACAGAGTAATTGAAGACATCTCTTTTGAGGTAAAGCGCGGTGAATTCTGTATCCTGCTTGGCCCTTCCGGGTGCGGTAAGAGCACTATTCTCAGGCTTGTTGCCGGACTTGAAAGGCAGGACAGCGGCGAGATATTTATAGGCGACAGAGAAGTCACAGCCCTCACTCCAAAAGAACGGGACGTGGCAATGGTTTTTCAAAGTTACGCACTCTATCCTCATATGACCGTCTATGAAAATATGGCATTTTCTCTCAGGATGAGAAAGCGTCCAAAGGCAGAAACCGATTCCAAGGTCAGGGAAGCCGCAAGCCTGCTCGGGATAGAGGAACTGCTCGACCGAAAGCCAAAAGAATTGTCGGGCGGCCAGAGGCAAAGGGTCGCAATCGGCAGGGCCATAGTAAGGAGTCCGCAACTGTTTCTTTTCGATGAACCTCTTTCGAATCTGGATGCAAGACTCAGGACGTCAATGAGAGTGGAACTGGCGCGGCTTCATCAGGCCATAGGCTCGACCACTCTATATGTGACACATGACCAGGTGGAAGCTATGACCCTTGGAGACCGGATCGTACTTATGGACAAAGGCATTATCCAGCAAACCGGAACACCGGCTGACCTTTATGACAGACCTGCCAATATATTTGTCGCCTCATTCATCGGGTCGCCAGCAATCAATCTGCTAAAGGGAAGCCTTGTCATACACAGCGGCAAAGCTGTTTTTAGATGCGGTGATATAAGTATAGAACTTACAGGCAAAAACGCTTTGAACAGCTACGACGGAGCAGAAGTCACTCTCGGAATAAGGCCCGAGTCACTTTCTCCCGGTCCGGGACCTGTCAGGGGAAAGATCGAACTGGTTGAACACCTCGGCGCCGAAATTCTTCTGCATATAGATGCCGGCGGACAGCACCTGATTGCCCGCACGTCACCTGATAGATCATTTATGAAAGGAGAGGAGGTTTCTCTCAGCATAGCGGACACCGGGATACATATCTTTATCGATGGCCTGAGAATCAGCCAACCTTGATCTTCCAGGCAGTTGTCCCGATCTTGTCTTCAAGTATTACGCCTTTGTCCGCAAGCTCGTCTCTGATCCTGTCAGCCTCGGCCCAGTCCTTGTGCTCACGGGCTTTCTGTCTTTCATCTATCATCTTAAGGAGATCTGCTTCGGAAAGGTCGATCTTCTTGACCTTCATAAGCGACCTGTACCACTCCTGAGGCGTGCGGTTGAATATATTCAGTATGCCTCCGGCCTCCTGAAGCGTGTCCCTTGCCCTGATTACCAAATCTCTGGCCTTTTCTCCCGAAGGCTTGCTGTCAAGAAATCTGTTGACCTCCCTCAGCAACTCAAATATGTGGCCAAGTGCCGATGCGGTGTTAAAATCGTCATCCATTGCGTGGTGAAACCTGTCCATGAAATCATCGAGCATGGATTCAAGTTCTGCCGCCGATCCCGCCTTATCCTTCTTGCCGGTACCCTTGATGAAATCATCAATCCTCAGCACTGTCGTGTAGTACCTGTCGATCGTTATCTCGGCTTCGTTCAACAAGGCATCCGAAAACTCTATCGGACTCCGGTAATGAGTGGTAAGCAGAAAATATCTCACGACCTCAGGATCATACCTGTCAAGGATATCCTTTATCGTAAAGAAGTTTCCCAGTGACTTGGACATCTTTTCCTTGTCCACAGTAATAAAGCCGTTGTGCACCCAGTACTTCACGAAGGGCTTGCCGGTATATGCCTCGCTCTGGGCTATCTCATTCTCATGATGGGGAAAGATGAGATCCGCCCCCCCTCCGTGAATATCGAAGCTCTCGCCAAGATATTTCGATGACATGGCGGTGCATTCGATATGCCATCCGGGCCTGCCCCTGCCCCACGGGCTTTCCCACCAGGGTTCTCCCTCCTTGGATGCCTTCCAGAGAGCAAAATCCAGAGGGCTGCGCTTTCTTTCATCCACATCAACACGGGCGCCTGCCTGCAGGTCATCTACATTCTTCTTTGACAGCTTGCCGTATCCGCGGAATTTGCCTACTTCGAAATAGACATCACCGTCTACCGGATAGGCATAACCCTTTTCTATCAGCACCTCTATCGTCTTTATCATCTCCTCTATGTGCTCGGTTGCATTGGGTTCTATCTCGGCCCTGTCAACGCCGAGCATCTCCATATCCCTGTAATACTCTTCAGTGTATTTTCCGGCTATCTCCTCTGTGGAAACATTCTCCTGCGCAGCGCGCGCGATGATCTTATCATCTATATCCGTAATATTTCTCACATGTGTTACCTCAAATCCTCTGTGTCTGAGATATCTTTTGATGATGTCGAACACAATTGCGCTCCGGGCATGACCGAGGTGGCAGACATCGTAAGCAGTGATACCGCATACGTACATGTTGACCTTGCCGGGCTTTAAAGGGACGAACTCCTCTTTCTTGCCGCTCAGCGTGTTGTAAATCCTGATGGACGAACCTTTACCTTCCAACGTAGACAGTCTCCTTTCAAGATCGGATATATACGATTTTATTTCTTCAAATTTTTCATCGAGCGGATCCGGAATATGCACGTGATCCAGCATCTCGACAAGCCCTTCATCGAGCATCCTGACCACTTTCTTCTTGATCACCCTGCCCGGAACACCTACAACAATTGAGTTGGCCGGAACCGAATGGAGCACCACCGAGTTTGCGCCGATCTTCACGTTGTCACCGATCTTTATCGCTCCCAAGACCTTGGCCCCGGCGCCTACAACCACATTGCTGCCTAAAGTGGGATGACGCTTACCCTTCTCCTTGCCTGTTCCGCCGAGCGTCACTCCCTGATAGAGAAGGCAATGGTCGCCTATCTCTGTTGTTTCACCTATGACTACACCCATGCCGTGGTCTATGAAAAACCCCCGGCCTATTCTCGCACCCGGGTGTATCTCTATACCGGTAATGAACCGGGCCACCTGAGAGAAGAATCTCGGAAAAAAGGGCACCCGCATCTTCCAGAGGAGATGATTTACCCTGTGAAATGCAATGGCATGGAACCCCGAATATGATAGAATCACCTCCAGCCTGCTGGATGCAGCAGGATCCATATCAAAGACGGTCCTGAAGTCACTCTTTATATCATCCCATAAACCCATAGCGGATATTATACAGGAGTCAGGAGGTTAGAGTTAAGAGTTTAGAGTTTAGAGTCTGGAGTTAAGTCCATATGATTTATGAATTGAGCCAATTAGGTGAGGCATGACGTGTACTATGTGGTAAGTAGTAAGTGATAGGTGGTAAATCACCTGTAATTAACAAACTCCAGGTGTATTCCCAGATCAGCGTCCTTCAACATCTTTATGACCTCCTGAAGGTCATCTATCTTCTTCGCCCTGACGCGGAGCTGATCCTTCTGAATCTCTGCCTGAACCTTCAGCTTGGACTTCTTGATAATCTTGACGATCTCCTTCCCTTTCTCGGTGGGAATACCCTGCTGAAGAGAGACCGTCTGCCTTACGGTACCCGAAAAGGCATCTTCCACTTTGCCGTACTGAAGCGCTCTCAGAGGCACCTTGCGTTTCACGAGCTTTCCCTCCAGGACGTCCGTCACGCTCTTGAGCTTCTGTTTATCATCAGATATCAGGACTATGGTACTGCTGCCTCTGTCAAGTTCGATGCTGCTCTTGCTCCCCCTGAAGTCGAACCTCTGTCCCAACTCCTTCATCGCCTGATTTACCGCATTGGAAACTTCCTGGAGATCCACCCTGCTTACTATATCAAATGAATGTTCCGCCATTCCTTACCTCCTGACCTTCATACCTCTTAGCTCCATTTTTCACTGCATACTGCCTACTGCTTACTCCATACACTTACTGTCTACTATTCCTTTCCCGCTTTTCTCGCTTATAACTCA
>CAZZGC010000058.1:0-14774 GCA_964653915.1 uncultured Thermodesulfovibrio sp. | reverse complement strand
TTTGCTATACTTAGTAAATATTTTTCTTATGGCTATGGAAAAGAGACGTTCCGAAAGAGTGGTCGATAATCTGATGGCGGAGATCATTGCCGGCGGACGAAGCTATGCCGGGGTGATCATGAACTTTTCGGATGAAGGTCTCTATATGGTTACCGCCACTGCCGACACCGTCGTCGATATTAGTCCCTCATCCGAGATCAAGCTGAAATGCCGCCTGCCCGACGGGGAGAATCTCGACATGGATTGCGAGATAAAGTGGTTTCAGACCAGAAACTCGCCTCACGGTGTCTCGTTCAGCATGGGCATGGAGATCAAGGATCCGCCGGAAAGTTACAAGGAGTTTTTGCGCTCTTTTCATTCAGAGAAGTGACCCGTCAGAATTTTATGGTGTGGGGCGCCCGCGGGCATGGGATCACATCTCTGATGTTCTGCATTCCGGTGATATGCTGAATAAGTCTTTCAAAACCGAGTCCGAAACCCGCGTGAGGCGCCGAGCCGAATCTCCTGAGATCGATATACCAGTGCATGCTTTCCGGATCTATTCCGGCATCGTTCATCCTCGCCTGAAGGATATCTGTTCTGTCCTCACGCTGGCTTCCGCCGATGATCTCCCCGACTCCGGGCATGAGGAGGTCCATGGCCGCCACTGTTTTTTCATCATCGTTAAGACGCATATAGAAGGCCTTTATCTCTTTTGGGTAATCGAAGACGATGACCGGCCCCTTGAACACTTCCTCTGTAAGGTATCTCTCATGTTCCGACTGCAGGTCAAGCCCCCACTGTACAGGAAATTCGAATTTCCTCCCGGATTTTTCCAGCGCCTTTACAGCTTCGGAATAAGGGATTCTTGTAAACGGCGTTTCCGACATCTCAAAAAACTTCTCCGGAGGCAGATTCTTGTAGAATTTTTTGAAAAACTCCAGTTCTTTTTCACACCTGCCGGCAGCGGTCCTGAAGATATATCTAAGGAACTCCTCGGCAAGATCCATGTCGTCACGGAGATCGGCAAAGGCCATCTCGGGTTCCACCATCCAGAACTCGGCAAGGTGGCGAGAGGTGTTTGAGTTCTCAGCCCTGAATGTCGGGCCGAAGGTATATACGTCACCGAGTGCCAAGGTCAGAAATTCGGCCTCGAGCTGTCCGCTTACAGTAAGATAGGCCTGCCTGCCGAAGAAGTCCCTGGAAAAGTCAGGATGGCTGTTTCCATCCACTGGAATGTCCGTCAGGTTCAGGGAAGTTACTGTGAAAAGGTCGCCGGCGCCTTCACAGTCGCTGGATGTTATTATGGGGGTGTGTACCCATAGGAACCCCCTGGACTGGAAAAATTCGTGTATAGCAGCCGCAAGAGTGCTTCTTACTCTGAAGACGGCGCCGAAAGTGTTCGTCCTGGGTCTCAGGTGACCGATCTCCCGCAGGAACTCCAGAGAGTGTCCCTTTTTCTGCAGGGGATATGTTTCCTGATCAGCACCGCCCATAACCTCGATCTCCGAGACTTCCATCTCTACTTTTTGCCCCTTGCCGGGTGACTCCCTGATTATGCCGGTCGCTTTGACAGCGGCTCCGTTAACACAGTCGCGGAGGCGGGAAAAGGCAGGGGACCGGTCCGTAACTACAAGCTGCAGCATATCCTGAGATGAGCCGTCACTTAGGGCAATAAAGGCCACCTTGCCGGATTCACGGCGTGTCCTTATCCAGCCGGCAACTGTGACAGTTTTGCCGATAAAATCGCTGTCGAGTACAACAGCCACTTTCGTTCGCTTCATCAGAATATCCTCTTTATAAAACGGTACCCCTTGTAACTGAAGATCACTCCATCCATCGCTATCTCCTGGACCACAAGACCGTTTCTTACCGATTCCCCTTCGTGAAAGATCAGGCCGTCTATGTTGACGAGCCTTGAAGAAGGTTCATTCGAATAGATATGACCGCTTATGGACAGACCGGACAGCTCTTTCTTCATGTCTTCGGGCAGACGGCTGAACTCCGTCAGACCGGCAGTATCATTCTTTGCGGTTTCGGGTTCCGGTACGGATATCGGCTCTACCGTACTTTTGATAGATGCCCGCTCTGCAGCGATATCTTGCTTAAGCTGTCTGATTTCATCAGGGGAGGGTGGGATAGTAACCCTCGAGTCTGTTAAACCTGTTTCCTTGGCGGCCTGAGCTTGCCCGGGTTCCATCGCTGCTTCTTTTCCGGCGGCCGCGGCAGAGGCATCATCTGAGCTATTTTCAGGTAATTGCACGGGGAGATTCAGATCAGCTGGTGCAGCATTGTCTTTGATATCTTCATCACTTTCGGCAGCCTCTTCAAGAGTTTTATTTTCAGAGGTAATAACATCTTCAGCAGAAGATGTAATTGATGGGGCATTTGTCGTCTCTGTGCCGGATGTCTGATCCGGCCTTTCAGGTACGCCCGATATCCAGATCAGTATGACGGCCGCATTTATCAGTAGTGCCGAAAATATCAGATAGTGCCAGACCTTCTTCTTTTCTTTGCGAGGAAGACGTTCCGGCATGTGGACCGTCGTTATGTCGGGTATGGCGCCCTGTCTGCGCTTCTGTTCAAGCTTTCTCAGTGCATCAAGGATAATGGACATCAGTCGCTCATCCCTTCCTTTCGCCGGTCAGCAGCGGGGCATCAGTACCCGCATATGTATTGATTATTATCAATGTCTTTTTGCCGGCTATACCATCCGGCTTGAGCCCGTGTTGCATCTGAAATTTTTTTATTTCCCTGATGAATGCATCATCATACACGGGTTCATCTTTTCGGACAGGCCTGTTCAGAATCGAGGCCATCTGCTCATCAAGCCACTTTACTACAAGCCCTCTGGCCCCACGCGTAATATCTCTCTTATACTCGGGAGGCATTCTCCATATAATAGTATATTTTCCAAACCATAATGGTTCTATCTTTTCAAGGGGTACGTTCAGTTCCATGCCATTATGAATTACAGTGGCAACACCGTTTTTCAGGTTTTTAATCGTTACATAAAGATTCTTACCGTTATCTGTCCGCAGGTCCAGCACAGCAGGCCTGTTCAGTGTAAGGAGTCTCCCGATAGAGCCTGAATCCCTGTAACAGGCAAGGCCGTATTCTTTTACCTGACTGCAGACACTTCCTGAACCGGAAAGAGGCGGATCGATTTTCCATAAACGGCTGAGATCCATTAACGCCGACTCTCTGTTGCGGGTAAAGTTGATGTTTTTCGTGACAGCCGCCTTGGCTTCCGGTACAGCTTCTGCATCCTCATACTGTATCGAAGCTGATGCAAGGGACTCGGTGGAATTAATTTCTTTCCTGGCGGTAGTCACCTCTCCAGAGCGATTTGTCTTTATTATGAAGGCAACAAGTGCGATAAGAGCCAGCACGGCCAGCACTGAAGCGGGCTTGATGAGTGGTTTCAGACCTGAAGAAGATTGCCTGCCTAATACCTCGACAGCCGCCTTCTTCACAAGGCCCGGTCCTATCTTTTTCGTATCGCCCGAAAATGCAGCGAGCATGGCCCTGTCGCACACGAGGTTGATGACACGAGGAACTCCCCCGGATATACGGTAAACTTTACTGAGTGCATTTTCTGTAAAGAGCCTGTCATCGCAGCCGGCCACAGAGAGCCTGTGTACGACATAATCAGCGGTCTCACCAGCGGTAAGAGGGCCGAGGTGGTATCGCGCAACAATTCTCTGTGATAGCTGTTTCAGTTCAGGGGCATGAAGCTTGTTCCGGAGTTCGGGCTGGCCCATCAGGACGATCTGAAGCAGTTTTTTCTGGTTTGTTTCGAGGTTGGTCAGCAGCCTCAACTGTTCGAGCAGGTCGGTACTCAGGTTCTGCGCCTCATCTATAATGAGTATGGCTTTTTTCCCCTGTCCGTGGATATCGAGCAGGTACCGGTTCAGCAGATCCACGTACGTTTTTATGCTTTCACGCCCGGCTTCACGCCCGATTCCGAACTCATCGCAGATCGTCTCCAGAAGTTCAATGACTGTAAGCCTGGGATTGAAGATGAACGCGGTTTCTGTGCCTTCCGGTATCTGCTCAAGCAGGCACCGGCAGACCGTCGTCTTGCCCGCTCCTATGTCACCCGTCAGCAGGACGAATCCGCCGTCGCTGTTGAGCCCGAACACAAGATGTGCAAGAGCTTCCCTGTGCTGTTCGCTCATGTAGAGGAACCGCGGATCAGGCGCGATGGAGAATGGAGCCTCTCTTAATCCGAAATATTCGGTGTACATATGATTTTAAAGAGTAATATATGATCTCAGGAAAATACAACAGGCATTCGTTAGCCTTTCATATTTAAAACAACCCCATTTGGCTGTCCTCTTTCGGCTTCTTTACTCTGTCCGGTATAACTTTTTTCTGAATAAATTCTTCAGGGATTTCTCCAAGAAAGGGAGATGGTGACGGGGAGAGTCTCTCTCCATACAAGAATCTGTTTCTTGCATGCAATAGAAAAAGCTCATCCCTTGCCCTTGTCATGCCGACATAAAATAACCTTCTTTCTTCCTCTATGTCGGCATCATCCCTGTGCAGGGTGAAAGGAATGAGCCCGTCTTCGACACCAGCTATGAAGACAACCCTGAATTCCAGCCCCTTTGCCATATGCATGGTCATGAGGGTTACGGCATTCGCGGAAGGATCATAAAAATCGGCAGGCGTCAGAAGAGCGGTTTCGACGGAATCTTGCAGACAGGATGCTTCTCTGTCTTCTGAATCAATAAGAGAGGAGAGATATTCCAGTGTTTCTCCTATGGCTTTTGACTGAAGCGACTTGCGTGATCCTATCGCCTGATATGGAATTCCTGAAGCGATAAATGCCTCCTCTACAGCCTTTGCCTGGGCATTTGTCCTGAAGATTACGGCAAAATCCGAGAAGCAGTAGGACTGATCCGTCAAGACTCTGTCTGTGTATGTATGCATCATCTGGTAATGGCTGGTTCCACCCATACGCTTTTCTATTTCCCGGACTATTGCCTCTCCTTCCGCCTTTTCGGTCGGGGCCGATATGATGTTGATACGGGTGCCCTTTTCCCTGACAGCATTGATTCCCCTGTTTATCCGTTTGGAGTTGTTTTTTATCAGTCCGCTCGATGCACCCAGGATTATCCCGGTTGAACGGTAGTTCTCTGTGAGGAATAATTTTGCTGCACCTTCAAAATCCCGTTCAAAATTCAGGAAGTTTTCGATATCGGCGCCCCTGAATGCATAGATGGCCTGGTCGGAGTCGCCGACGGCACAGACATTTCCGTTGCTGTCAGACAGAAGCCTCAGTAACATGAATTGTGCAGGATTAATATCCTGGTATTCATCCACTATGATATAGCTGAATCGCTTTCTGTATTTTTCTGAAAGATCGCCACCACTGAGAATCTCTATCGGCTTCAGGATAAGATCATCAAAATCAAAGGCGGAATTTTTTTTAAGCTCTGACTGGTATCTTTCGTAGATATCTCTGATCTCATTATCTACATCTTCAATAAAATTCTTTGCTTTAGAGATAGCGTCTGCAATCCCGCGCGCCTTCATGCCGGAATTTTTCGCCAGAGTCCTGAGTATGCTCATCTGCTCTTCCCTGTCGCAGACCGTAAAACCATCCGGCAGGGCATCCCTCAGAATCTTGAGGCCGAGAAGGTGAAATGTGCCGATAAACATTCCGCGGGAATCAGCACCGAGAATGTTTTCGGTTCTCTCCAGCATCTCTTTTGCCGCGCGATTTGTGAAGGTCACGGCAAGGATATTTTCCTGTGCGACACCCTGCTGAACAAGGTATGCAATCCTGTCGACAATGGTAAGGGTCTTTCCCGTTCCCGGACCTGCAATAATTAGCAGAGGCCCTTCAGTGGTGGTTGCGGCCCTTTTCTGTGAATCATTCAGACCGTAAAGAATGCGGGATAGCTTCATATATTTAAATTTCAAATCTGAGATTCGAGATTTCAAATTTAAAAAAGCATTGTCTGCCCTTTAATCTCTTTCCGCTCAACTTCCTCAAAAATCTTTATCTTTCCGAACTCGCCGTCAAACCCGGGGGCGATGTGGATTTTCCCTTCCCTCATTCTCGATATGGCCTCTCTGAGAAGGGGAGAACCGGCCCGCTCGATATCATTCAGCGGCACATCCATGAGGATTTTGAACTCACTGCCGATTTTTCCGAGCAAACCAAGATATTCATTACTTACGGCCTTACTGTTTACGCCGACCTTCAATATTTCTGATAAAATTTCCGGCAGGGGGATAATGGAGTGAAAGCCAGGTGCTCCTTTTGATTTATACTCATCATCCCTGTCGGCAAGGAGTTCGACCCTGTGCATCACTCCGACCGTTAATTTCTTTCCGCAGACAGGACAGAGATAGTTGTGTTTTATCGTCTCTTTCGGGGAGAGGCTTACATTGCAGGTCCTGTGTCCGTCATAGTGGTATTTTCCTTCTTCAGGGAAAAACTCTATGGTACCTAAAAAGCCATTCCTCGTCTTTATGGCATCCGTGATAGCAGGGAAGGTTGTCTCCGTGTCAAATATATTTGCCTCCCGCCCTATCTTTGCAGGTGAATGGGCATCCGAATTGGAGATGAGCGTGATCCCATCAAGGGCTGAAAGCCGCCGGTTCATGGGCGGGTCTGAGGAAAGCCCTGTTTCAATGGCGTAAATGTTCGGCGTTAACTCATCAAAGCATTCTTCGAGGGAATCAAAGCCGGATGCAGCACCGAATACAGAAAAGTGTGGTGTCCATGCATGTGCCGGCACAAGCATGGCATCGGGCGATACATCCAGGACGATTTTTAAAAGCTCCTTTGCATCCAGCCCGAGTATGGGCCTGCCGTCTGAATGGAGGTTCCCTATCTTCGAGAGGGCTATGTTTATCTTTGCAGCATCGGAGAAATCAGGGACGAATATTACGGAATGTATCTTTCTCGTCTTTCCGTTTTTGCTGTAAATACAGCTTATTTCAGCAGAAAGCATGAAAAAGACATCTGCTTTGCATGATTCGGGAATGCCGTCACCATGAAGTTCGCTTTTCAGAGTGAAGAGGCCGTTTCCTGCTGGCAGAAGCTTTTCATGCAGTTCCTTCAGCCACTGTGGGTGGGTAAAGTCACCTGTGCCTATTACAGTAATTCCCTTTAGCTGTGCCCACTTCCAGATGCTCTCGGGAGACATCTCTTTACTTGTAGCCCGTGAATACTTTGAATGAATGTGAAGGTCAGCAACAAAGCGCATCCGGAATTATAACACGGATGACTTGCCATCTATCACTTACACTCATGGATCATAACTTAGACATATAATTCACAAACCGGATTATCCGGGGAAGCATGGCTCAGTTCAGGGATAAATGAGGCAGGAAAAGGGATACGGGATATGGGTAACTCAAAAATGAAAAATATAAAATCAAAATTTCGGAAATTTTTTTTTATTTAATAAATATTCTTCCACTCACTAAACTCTAACTTCTAACTCCGGATTAAGTGGGTTAATGAACTATGTGGTCAGGGATATTCAGGTCACAGGTATCCTGACCTGATCCATGCGTCGCGGTTTTTTCTGCGAACGTTTGAATTGTTGACTGTAAGTAATGGGAAAACTCATTTATATTTCTGCCTTCTGATACCACATCCTTTGTAATAAGCTGAATCTCATTAAATGCTTCATTTATTTTGTCTATCAATTCGTTAATGTTATTATGGGACTCGGTTTGTTTATTTATTGATGAGTAAATCCCTTCAATAATATCAGCTATTTTATTTACCGACTGGAATACTGAATTTATGGTTTGTGTTGATCTGTCAACAGACTCTTGCAGAGAATCGACAAGGTCGGAGTGCTCTTTGATTGCATCGGTTATTTGCTCAACACCATTTTGCAGAGAAATAATGATATCACCAGTTCTCTTGGTTGAACTTACGGTTTTCTCGGCTAATTTTCTTACTTCATCTGCAACAACCGCAAAACCCCTTCCCTGCTCGCCTGCCCGTGCGGCTTCGATAGCCGCATTCAGGGCAAGAAGATTAGTCTGTCCCGCAATGTCATCGATAATTGAAATAATCTCAGAAATATCGGATGACTGACTGCTCAACTTATCCATAAGACTAAGGGCGTTTGTCATGTTTTTTTTGGTTTCGCGCATTGTCCTTATTGACTCTGACAGGATATCCTCGGCTATGTGGGAATGATTATTGATATCCTTGGAATATTCTGAGGCATTCTGCAGGTCTGTACTCATTTGTCTTATTGATTCCAGCGCTACTGTTGTTGCCGAAGTTGCCTGGGAGATATTTGACACCTCCCGGTCAACCGTCTGTTGAAGAGAGGAACTGATTGTTGACAGCGCTCCGGATACATTATTCATTTTGTTCACTCCGGAAGTTATCTGGCTAAATACCTTTTGCAGTGTTGTGATCATGAAATTAAATCCTTCGGCGATTTCGCCAATGGCATCCGGGCTGTTGAGATTCAGCAGGGAATCTATTTTTCCGGATGAGATTTTTTTGCAGATTAAAGCCATCTGGGAAAGCTGTTTAACCAGGATTAATTTTACAAGAAAGTAAGAAAATCCACCGACCATCAGTCCGGCTATAATACAGCCCGCATTAAACCATAACTGCATACCTGTCTTATATTCAACAAAAAAACTTGCATATAATGGGAAGACAAGCCCCATCGAAATGCCGAAGACCAACATCCCCAGCTGAAGTTTTTTCAGAATTCCCATAGTAGTTATTTCGGCACAGCTTTAATAATCTTGATTTAGGCGCCCTGGAACCTTGCAGGTCTTTTACCACGAGAAGTGGAGTTTGAATGCTCCGGGTTTGGGGTCAAGACCTGATGAAGGAAGATTGTCACTCTGTAGGGTGAACCATACATAATATGCAGCATCAGCGGTGGGCCCAGGTTGCAGATCGTTAAAATTCAATTAGTTCCGGGCCTGGCATGCCTGTTGCTTTTACTCTCAGTGGCCGTGGCCAATAAATTATCTCAGGAGGCGGGAATGAATCTCAAAAACATTCTCTTGGACATTCAAAAGATTTGCACGAAGTGCAGAAAGTGTGAGCCCTGCTGTACCTGGTATCTGCTCAGGAAGTGCATCGAAGACAATCGCGTTGTCATGTAGATTGGTTGCCGGCGGCCGACTTGGCATGACGATTTCCGGCAACTGCGTTGAGAGCCCTGTACGGGACTGGTTCATTGCACCATGATGCCCGATGCAGGCCCTGTTTGGTTGCTTCCGATATTATACGCAGGAATTCCTGCCTTGAAATCTCCCGGGCGCCGAAGCCTTTCAGGTGGGCGGTTGTTATCTGGCAGTCTATAACCGCGAAGTTCCATTTCTGAAGCTGTTTTACAAGCATGACAAATGCTGCTTTTGATGCATTGCTCATTCTCATATACATAGATTCACCAAAGAAGACGAGGCCGATAGAAACTCCGTAAAGGCCGCCTACGAGCTCTCCGCTGTGCCAGCATTCAACGGAATGGGCATAACCCTGCTCATGCAGCCGTGTATATGCCGTAATCATCTCATCCGTTATCCAGGTGCCGCCATCCTTTTTTTTATGAACAGCCGCGCATTCCCTTATCACTTGCTCAAATGCCCTGTCGAATGAGAAGTCGAATATCCTTTTTCTTAAAGTCTGCCTGAGGCTTCGGGAAACCTTTAGCTCCCTGGGAAACAGGACGAGCCGTGGGTCAGGACTCCACCAGAGGATCGGATCGCCATCGGAAAACCACGGAAATATCCCCGAAGAATATGCGCTTAGGAGCCTTGGAACCGAGAGATCGCCCCCTACTGCAAGCAGGCCATTTTTATCGGCAAGGTGAGGGGGCGGAAAGATGTTTTCATCTGGAAGTTCGAAGACCGGCATCTGAATAGCTCAGGAAGAAAATTCAAACGCAAGGTCACCGTTGACAAGGTCGATCTGAACCGTGCCGCCTCTGATCAGTTTTCCGAACAGCAGCTCTTCCGAGAGACGATCCCGAATCCTGGTCTGAATGAGCCTTCCAAGCGGCCTTGCCCCAAAGGCCGGATCGAAACCGTTTTCAGCAAGCCACGCACGGACAGCTTCGCTTACCTCGACTTTCACCTTTTTATGCTTCAACTGTCCGCGCAGTTCGTTCAGAAACTTCTCTACCACCATCATCATGACATCCGGATTCAGCGGTCTGAATGTAAGAGTGGCATCGAGACGGTTGCGGAACTCGGCGCTGAAGAGTTTCTTTATCGCCTCTTCACTTTTTCCAAGGGTATCGCCGGATCTGTCTCCAAAGCCGATCGATGACCGGCTCATCTCACTCGAGCCTGCGTTTGATGTCATGATGAGTATAACGTTTCTGAAATCGGCCTTTTTGCCATTGTTGTCTGTCAGAGTGGCATAATCCATGACCTGCAGCAGTATGCTGAAGATGTCCGGATGGGCCTTTTCTATTTCATCCAGAAGAAGCACGCAGTATGGATGTTTCCTTATTGCATCGGTCAGGAGGCCGCCCTGATCGAATCCTACATACCCCGGAGGTGCTCCAATTAATCTGGCGACGGTGTGTTTCTCCATATATTCACTCATATCAAAACGGATGAACCGGATGCCCAGCACCGATGCAACGGTCTTTGAAACCTCTGTCTTCCCGACCCCCGTCGGGCCGGTAAAGAGAAAAGTGCCGATCGGCCTGTCGGGAGAACTGAGACCGGCGCGAGCCCGTTTTATGGATGAAGCAAGAGTATGTATCGCTTCATCCTGTCCAAAGACTTTTTTCTTCAGTTCATCTTCAAGGCGTCTTAGTTTCGCGGTATCGGAAGATGATACACTTCTCTTCGGTATCCGTGCAGTACTTGCAACTATCGCCTCAACATCAGCCCGGCCCACTGTTCTTTTTTTAGCTGAAGGAGATGAGAGTCTCAACTGAGCACCTGCCTCGTCGATCACATCTATGGCCTTGTCAGGGAGGAATTTGTCATTGATATATTTTGCCGACAGCTCTGCGGCGGTTCTGAGTGCAGCGTCAGTGTATCTGACTCCATGAAATTGTTCGTAGTATGATTTCAGTCCCCTCAGTATCTTGAAAGTTTCCGCGGTGTCAGGTTCAGTGACATCTATTTTCTGGAACCGTCTCGACAGGGCGCGGTCCTTTTCAAAGTAGTTCTTGTACTCTTCGTATGTGCTGGCACCTATGCAACGAAGCCTGCCGGAGTTGAGAACGGGCTTCAGTATGTTGGAGGCGTCCATAGAGCCTCCGCTTGTTGCTCCTGCTCCGACCACGGTATGAATTTCATCGATAAACAGTATGACATCGGGGATGGCCTCAAGGCTCTTGATTGTGGACTTCAGTCTGGCTTCGAAGTCCCCTCTGTACTTCGTTCCGGCAAGCATGCCGCCCATATCGAGCGAAAAAATACGCGTGTTCTTTAGCGCCTCGGGTACATCACCGTTATGAATTCTGAGGGCGAGGCCCTCGACTATAGCCGTTTTCCCGACACCGGGCTCGCCGACAAAGACTACATTGTTCTTCCTTCGCCTGCAGAGGACCTGGATCGTTCTGCGTAGTTCGTGTTCCCGTCCAACTAGGGGATCGATCTGGCCGGATGCAGCCTTTTTTATGAGATCCACCGTAAATTGTTCGAGTGGATCAGGCTGTACCCCCAGCTTGCGCTCGCTCTTTCTGCCATCGCCGGTGCGTGGTTCCTGAAGCGGCTCGGGAACCACCTTTGATATACCGTGCGAGATATAGTTGAGCACATCAAGCTTGGTTATTCCTTCGGAGGCGAGAAAGTGAACAGCATGGGAATCCTTTTCCTGAAAAATGGCCGATAGTATGTCGCCTGCATCAGCTTCAGGTTTTTCTGCCGACCTAATGTGATTTACGGCAGTCTGAAAAACGCGCCTGAACGCTATAGTAGGCTCGGGATATGCCTCGGTATTCCCCGGAGTTTTGGGAATATTCTGCTCAAAGAATTCCTCGATGAGCCCCTTCAGCCTGGCTATGTTACCGCCGCAGTTTGTAATGATATCAATACCCCATTCGTCGTGCAGTACGGCGAAAAGAATATGTTCAACCGTCAGGTATTCGTGCCGTCTCATCTCGGCGTCACGAATCGTGGCTTCGATTGTTATTTCCAGTTCCTTGTTTATCATTATTCTTTCTCCATAATGCACTTTAACGGAAAACCGTGTTCCCGGGCAAGCTCATCTACTGCCGAGATCTTCATTTCGGCGATCTCCCGTGTATAGACACCGGCCAGTCCGGAGCCCTTCTTGTGGACATGCAGCATTATCTGTGTTGCTTCAGGCAGGGATTTGTGGAATATCTTCCTCAGAATCTCAACTACAAAGTCCATAGTTGTATAATCGTCATTGAGCAGGAAGACTTTATAAAGGGATGGTTTGCAGGTCTCCTCCCGCACATCGTAAAGTTCTCTGGTGCTGAACTCACTCATAACCCTCCTCCTGAAATATTGTACCTCGTTGCGTGAATGAAAGAAAAGCGGGTGATGAATCTTTCAGAAGGACACTATGGGATACTCCCGCGCCTGCAAAATCATGCGTATTTCGGCAATATCGGCCTTCATCTGTTTTTTGAGTTCATCAGCATTGGAGAATTTGATTTCGTCCCGGATTCTCTTGACAAAATGAACCCTTATGGTTTTGCCCGAAATGTTTTTATTAAAATCGAAAATATGGGTCTCAAAGCTGAACTTTTTCTCTTCGAATGTGGGATTGAAGCCGAGGTTTGTTGCTCCTCCATATATCTTACCGTCTATCTCTACGAGAGCGGCATATACGCCATCTTTTGGCAGGATTTCATTAGCTGTATGCAGGTTTGCAGTAGGAGTCCTCAAGAGTTTCTTGCCCCTCTTAGCACCTCCTATAACTATTCCTTCAACCGAGTACAGCCTGCCCAGGAATTTGGCGGCCTCATCAACTTTACCCTTCGCCACCAGACTCCTGATTTTTGAACTGCTGAGCGTCACCCCGTCCATCTGAATCTCGTCCACTATCGTAACGGAGAAACCGCACTCTTTTCCTATACCCGCAAGAAATTCCGGTGAACCTTTTCTTCCTTTCCCAAAGAGATAATTTGAGCCTATGAAAACCTCTTTTACGCGCAGCCTGTTACAGAGGATTTCTCTTGCAAATTTTTCAGCGCTTATATTGGCGAAATCTTTTGTAAAATGGGTACATATGATAATGTCTATACCGCTTTTTTCTATCAGCCTGATTTTATCCTTATAAGTTGTAAGAAGCATGGGAGCGCGTTCGGGTGCGATTACCCTGAGTGGATGAGGCACAAAGGTAAATACGATAGATGTGCCATGTTTTTTTCTGGCCCTGGCAATGACAAGATCAAATAATCTCTGATGACCCAGATGCACTCCGTCAAAATTGCCAAGTGTAAGCACAGGATAGGGGAGTCTTTTTTTTATGTTATCAAGCCCGTCGAATATCTTCATCATTTAAATTTCCTATCTCCACTTGACAGAGGATGTATAATATATAAATTTGCAAAGTGGTATGCTGACAAGTCCATGTCTGATAATTTTACATTGATTGTAAGATTAATTAAAGGTTATTATAATAAATCAGCCGGATATTAATGAATATTTTTTTTCAGCTCCGTATGGCCGGAGGCATGCATGAATAAGGAAAAATTATCCATACTTATCGCCGATGACAAACCGGCAGCACTTAAGAATGTAAGGGCTGTATTGTCAAGGAGCAGGGATATCAAATGCAAGCTTGAAGCGGTCAGGTCGGGCGAGGATACGCTGAAAAAGGCCGTGGGCAATCATTATGATCTTGTTATTCTCAACGAAAACCTCCCGGACAAGAGCGGCATTTCGATGCTTCAGGAGCTGTTAAAACGCAAACTTGGGATCCCGGTCATAATGATCGTTGCCGAGGGCAGAGAGAGGGTGGGGGTCCGCGCAATGGATAAGGGCGCCTATGATTTTCTCACTCATGAAGAGGTCAGGACCGTTGCCCTGAGCCGTGCCATCAGGCGGGTCATGCACAGGATCAAGCTTGAAAACGATATTCGTGAGTCACTTCGCAAGATGGAGAAACTTGCCATCAGAGACGGACTGACCGGCCTTTTCAATCATCGCCACTTCAAGGATGTAATCAAGAAGGAGTTCAAGAAATCCAGACGTTACGGACAGCCGATGTCCTGCATCATGATTGATCTGGATTATTTCAAGGCGGTCAATGACAATTTCGGCCATCAGTTCGGTGATCATGTCCTTGTAAATTCCGCGAAGATACTGAAGAAACTCGTTCGCGATACGGATTTTGTCGCCCGTTATGGTGGAGAGGAGTTTTTTATCATTCTGCCCAATACCGAGCTGAAGGGCGCTTATATTCTGGCTGAAAGAATCCGCTCGGCTTTTGCGGGGAACGTGTTCAGGAAAGGCTCGGTATCGAGGACGGTGACCGTAAGTATCGGGGTATCGTCCAGCACCGACGGCAACATATTAAAAGACGACGATCTTATTGAGAACGCGGACAAAGCTCTTTACAAGGCCAAGGAGAGCGGCAGGAACAGGGTCTGCACTCTCGGGGAAAAGGAACTGGATGAAAGTCTTGGTATAAGTGAGGACAAGAGAAAAGTAGAGGATTTCAGCCGCAGACTCAGCGTCCTGAATGACAGAATCAGGGAGCATTGCATCGAGTCTGCTCATGAAATGCTCAGGGAGATGGAAAGAAACTGGGATCATATAAGCAGGCACTCCGAGCGTGTGAGCGATTTTGCCGAGAAGCTCTGCCGTAAGCTGTCGCTGTCAGATGATGAGGTAAATGT
>CAZZGC010000057.1:0-14843 GCA_964653915.1 uncultured Thermodesulfovibrio sp. | reverse complement strand
TGGAAGACTTCTCACGGGAACTGCTCGATTACTGTATGAGGAAGCACAGTGAGGCAGAAACGGGCTCTCTCTGAAATAAACGTAACACCGCTTGTAGATGTCATGCTCGTCCTGCTGATAATATTCATGGTCACCGCCCCTCTCATGCAGCAGGGAATCGACGTCGACCTTCCGCAGGCAAAGGGCAGGGAAATGACGCCTGCCGAGAGAGTGATCCTGACGATCAAAAAGGACGGTAAGATTTACATGGACAGAACCGCCGTCACACTGAAATCTCTCAGGGGGGCGCTCGCAAAGAAAAAAAACAGGGAAGTATTTCTCAAGGCTGACAGGGATGTCCCTTACGGTCTCGTTGTAACGGTAATGGGTGAGCTTCGCGAGATCGGGATAGAGAAGCTTGGTATGGTGACGGAACCGAAAGCCCGAATCAGATGATGCGTTCTCAGTATCTCGGCGGAGAGCCGAACTTTCAGAGGTTAGTCCTCGCATCGGCAATACTGCATCTCGTCTTCATAGCCCTTATCACTATCCCCATAAAGGCAAAAAAGCGTGAATACAAGAGCTATTACGTAAATATAGTGACGCCCTCGGAGGTCGGCATAAGGCCCCGTGCAAGGCATACACCAAAAAAAACCACACGCAAAACAGGAAAAAAAAGTGATGTCAGGACGACCAGGCCTGTTGTGAAGAAGTCCGTCCCCCGTAAGCGTGTTCCACCCAAAAAGGGCGTATCGCTCGAACCCGAAAAGACCGTCGAGAAGGAGATAGAGCGTCTGCGTGCCGTCACGGCTCTGGCAAAAAAAAAGAGCTTCGAACTTGAAAAGGCTGAGGCGCTTGCCCGCATCAAAAGCAGGATAAACGAAAGTATTACCGTAAATTCGGAAGCTCCGGGTGATCGGTCCGAATCAGACCACAACGCCTACGCCGCTCTTGTGAGGCAGAAGATATGGGATGAATGGATATATCCATACACAGATGCAAAAGGACTTGAGGTTATAATTTCGTTCGTGATTAACAGGAACGGTGATGTAAGCAATACAAGGATCGTCAGGTTCTCCGGTAATTCCCTGTATGACCGGTCCGCCATGAAGGCCATCCTTAAGGCAAGCCCCTTTCCTCCGCCTGCGGTC
Source organism: uncultured Thermodesulfovibrio sp. (assembly GCA_964653915.1). Classification (GTDB taxonomy): domain Bacteria; phylum Nitrospirota; class Thermodesulfovibrionia; order UBA6902; family UBA6902; genus CAZZGC01. The sequence continues at coordinate 13,713 of CAZZGC010000057.1, read as the reverse complement.
GAGGAGGAATTTGAAGTGAGGTTTCATCTGTGACAGGGCGCCGTCTATCCGCATTCGTCTGCCTTATGTTTGCAGCGTTGCTGGCATTGGCGAGCTACGTGGACGCCAAGATATATATCGATATAAGTTCACCGGCGATTCGCAGACTGCCGGTGACCATCAACCTCAGCGGGCCCTCACGGGCAAGGGAGATCGAGTGGATCGTCAAGGCCGATCTCGAGGCTACTGGACTTTTCGAGTTTGTCGACCCCGGGATTCCCGGAGCAGAACTTATTGCGGATATCCGGGCTGACGTCTCCGGCGGACTGAAGGTGATTCTATCTATCAGGGACATCATCGAAAATGAAGAGGTCCTGAAAAAGCGGCTCAGCTCGTCCATGAAGGCTATCCGTCCGGTCTCGCACAAAATTGCAAACGATATATACAGGGTGGCTACCGGAAAGAAGGGAGTCTTCAGAACAAAAATAACCTTTCTCACTTCAGGCAGGGCGGGACGGAAAGATATCCGCATAATGGACTGGGACGGATTCAATGCAAGAAAAATAGTATCCAGGGGGCTCACATCGAGTCACAGCTGGTCCGCCGATGCGCGTTATCTGTTCTACTCTTCCGAGCGAAACAGAAAATGGAAGATATACATTCTCGACCGCAGGATGAAAAAGGAATCGATCCTCTTTTCATCCAGAGGTCTCAATATCGTCGGGGGGACATCTGTAAAGGGCATAGTGGCCTTTTCGTCCTCCGGCGAGGGCAGTTCCGATATCTATACGATAGATTATGCGGGCAAAAACCTGAGGCGACTGACAAGGTCATTCGGCATCGATGTCTCTCCCGTCTTCTCTCCTGACGGCGATCAGATCGCCTTTGTATCCGACCGGGGCGGGACCCCCCAGATATATGTCATGAGATCGGACGGCAGGTCCCCGAGGCGGATAACATTTCAGGGCAATTACAACCAGTCGCCGGCCTGGTCGCCCGACGGCGAACATATAGCTTACTCAGCCCGGATAAATGGCAAAAATCAGATAGTCGTGGTAAAATCTGACGGTACGGATATGAGGCAGCTTACGTCGGAAGGCAATAATGAATCTCCTTCATACTCGCCTGACGGCCTGTTCATTGCCTTTGATTCGGACCGAAACGGAAAGCGGGAAATATTCTTGATGAGAGCGGACGGGGAAGGGCAGAAGAGGATATCGCCACCTTATCTGAAGGCGATGACGCCTCGCTGGTCACCTTATATGAGTCAATAAATTTCAGGAGGAAATTTTTTATGAAAAAATATTTCGTATTACTGTCGGCATTACTACTTATATTGCTGTCGGCCGGCTGCGCTAAAAAATATGCGAAACCGGCTCAGAAGCCGTCAGAGCCCGCAGAACAGGTAAAAGAAGAGGTATTGACCCCTGAGAAGGCCGTTCAGCCGGAAGAAGGGATCAGCTATGCAAAGGAAGAAGAGATTTCCGAGAGCAGGCTCTCTCCTGAAGAAAAGGCAAAGGCGGTTCTGCAGGATGTCCTGTTCGATTATGACAAGTATGACATCAGGCCGGATGCGCGTCCGGTCCTCGACAGTGTTGCATCACTGCTGAATGAAGAACCTCAGCTCAATGTCGTTGTGGAAGGCCACTGCGATGAAAGAGGGACGAACGAATATAACCTCGCGCTTGGGGAAAGACGGGCCAGGTCAGTAAAAGACTATCTCGTTTCACTCGGCGTATCTCCGGGAAGGCTGATCACGATCACATACGGCGAAGAAAAACCTGTCTGTACAGAAAAAAGCGAAACGTGCTGGCAGCAGAACAGGCGGGCACATTTCGTGGTGGTCAAGCCCGGGTATTAGATTAAGAAACTATAGTGAAGATTTTCCGAGGAATGTCATCACCGATGTTCAATAAAATCCGGCAGGCGGTTATCGGAGGCATATCAGTCAAGCGCATTTCAGTGCCGGCAATCATCGTATTATTCACGGTAGCCGTCATAACGGGATGCGCATCCACAGATGAAATCGGCAGGATGCAGTGGGAAATCAATAACATCAGGGCCGAAATGAACAAGATAAAGTCGGCGCCTGCAAAAAACCGGGTGCCGGACAAGCGCCTGAATGCCCTTGAAGAGCAGCAGAAGGCCACATCCAGAACCGTCTCGGACCTGCTGATACAGGTACAGTCTCTTAATTCCGAGTTTCAGGTGCTTACGGGACGATTCGAGGAAGCAAAGTACTTCTCCGAAAAGAGTTCAACAGAGCTGCTTCAGAGCAGGGAGATGCTCACGGCGAAGCTGACCGAACTGGAAGTCTCGATAGGGGAACTCAAAAAAGAGATCGAAAAGCTGAAAGAAGCGGCCAGGGAAAAAGCTGTTCAGAAATCTCCACCGCCAAAAATATCTGCCGGGACGGGGAAACCGGAGAAATCCGCCGGCAAGCCGGCCCCGTCAGTTAAAGATATCTATCTGGAAGGCTACAGCCTCCTCAGGGCCGGAAAGCTCGCAGAGGCGAGGACAAAGTTTACATCGGTGCTCAAGGACTTCCCCGACAATGAATATACGGACAATGCCCGTTTCTGGATAGGAGACAGCTATTACAAGGAAGGCAGATACGAAGACGCCATACTGTCATACGAAGACCTGTTCAAGCATCACCCGGACAGCGACAAAGTCCCGGGTGCAATGCTCAAGCAGGGTCTCGCCTTTTTCGCTATAAAGGACTCCAGGACCGGAACGATCATCCTTGAAAAACTCATTGATAAATATCCGGACTCCGAACAGGCCGCTCTCGCAAGGAAGAAGCTGAGAAAGTCCGTCGTGAAGAAAAAGGGAAAGTAAAACTCAATCCTGATTAATACCACGGCGCATTAGTCCACCACCTGTTGCCAAAAAGAGTATAATCGTTTGAACCCACAAAACCGTCACCGTCAAGATCCGCATCAGGATTCCAGTTCGGGGAAGGCGGAGGACCTGCTCCGGACCACCAGGCGTTGCCGAATATTGTATAATCGTTAGGTCCCACGAAACCGTCATTATCCAGGTCCGCATCACATGCGTTGCCGTAACCGTCATTGTCCGTATCCTGCTGGCCTGAATTCGGCGTCAGTCTGCAGTTGTCCAGAGTGTCGGAGACCCCGTCGCCGTCGGAATCCTGATATGCGCCGATATAGTCGATTCTGACAGCGGTATCAATGCTTCCATCCGAATCCGTCACCTTCAATGTAACTGTATAGACGCCGGGAGTGAGATAGTCATAGGATGGAGAAAGAGCGGTTGAGTCTACGATTCCATCGCCGTCAAAGTCCCATTCATACGTCATCGGGCTGTCATATCCTGTAGATTTATTAATAAAGTTCACCGTAAGCGGGACGGCGCCCGATAACGGCTGGGCCGTAAAATCCGCGGCCGGCGATGTATCATTCACGGTCGCTGTCGTTACGGCTTCGGCCGTACTGCCAAGCCCGTTGGTCACCCTGAGCCTGACCGTATATGTGCCCTGCTGCGGGTATGTGTGATTCTGAAACGGTGAAGAGGAACTGTAATCATAAACGCCGTCATCGTCTACATCCCATTCGTAGAGTGTTATCGTCCCACCTGCCTGATCATATGAAGCGCTGCCGTCGAGCGTAAGGGAGCTGCCTTCAAGCGAGATGTAGGGGCCGCCCGGATCAGCCACGGGCATGAGAAAGGAGCTGAGCACCCTGTATGCGTTGACCCGCCCACCGGATGATACCCGTCCGGTAAGCGCGCTTACCGGATCCACATTGCCGGTTATGGCATTTACAATCTGAACATTGGTAAGTCCCGGCACAAGAGCCTTTACAAGGCCCGCAATCCCGGACACATGAGGGGCAGCCATCGATGTACCGCTGAGATAGGTATATCCATAACTCCCGATCGAAATCGGCTTTCGTCTCAATACGACATCGTCAATATATACCCCGTCGTAATTCACCGAAGCATCCGTATATATGCCGAAACCTATCCGGAAACTACCGTGGAGGTCGGCAACAGACGTCACTTCTTCAGAATAATCGGTTATAAAAGAGTTGCCCGGAATGTCAGAGCGGTAATCGTACCAGTACCAGTTGACACCGTCATCCGAATAATTCAGGAGCAGATAGTCGAAATCGGTTTCGACTCCCCCCTTCCATTTGAATGTCAAAGCATAGAGATTATCTTTGACAGAAACAAAAGGCGTCATATAGCCGGCCCATGAATATGTATTAGGCAGATAGTTCCCTCCGGGGCTGTCCTCAAGGCTGTTGGTACCGCCCGCACCTGTCCCCGCAGTCACCGCCCATGAAGATTTCGTTCCTCCCCTGCTCCATCCTGAAAGCGGGAGGGAGCCTGCCGCCCCGTCGAAATTCTCACTGAAGACGGTCACGGCCGGTCCGTATGAATACTGGGGCATTGAACTGAAAATATTTACTCCGGGAGCAGCGACATCTACAGACACCGCCCCGTAATTGGAAAACCATGCCAGGGCGTCATTATGATCGGTTGCTGCAACAGAGATTATATTACTGCTTGAATAACCCGCCGGATACGAAGGGTTCGCGTCATTATCCCTTCCATCGTTACCGGCTGCACAGACGATTACTGCGCTGGAAGCATCGATGGCATCCTTCAGAGCCTGACTGTATCCGCCCCCGCTCCAGCTGTTGTTTATTACATCCGCACCATTGGCGGATGCGTACAGAATCGCCTTGATTGCATTGGCTGTGTCACCGGAACCGCTGACGCCCAGAAACCTCACAGGCATTATCATGGCCTGCCACATTACACCCGTCACACCCAGTGCATTGTTCCCCGCTGCTGCTATCGTGCCTGCTACATGAGTTCCATGGCCATTGAAATCCGTAGGATCGTTGTCATTGCCGATAAAATCCCAACCATAGCAGTCATCTATATAACCGTTGCCGTCATTGTCCAGCCCGTCATTGCAGGCGGGGTAGTCTTCACCCTGATTTATCCAGATATTAGGAGCAATGTCAGGATGATTGACAGCCACTCCGCTGTCAACAACCGCCACGACAACCCCCGGAGAGCCGGTCGTCAATCCCCATGCCTCGGGAGCATCGATGTCGGCATCGTAAGTCCCTCCCGTCTGCCCCGTATTATGCAGCCCCCACAAGTTCGAAAAACTGGTATCGTCCGGTATAACGTCGGCATGAACTATGTAGTTGGGCTCCGCATATTCCACTGCCGGATCCGCCAGATACTCCCTGAGGGACTGTCTTATCAACGTCCCATGCTTCAGAACAACCCTTTCCATCTCCTCCATCCCCTTAAAACGCTCCTTTTTCGCCGCCCCGGCTCTCCTGTGAAGGGCATCGGCGGATCTCATTAATCCAGGGACTGAAGAGGGTTTCTTCCTGAATTTTACTATAAGTTCACCGGGAATATAGTCATGTATCAGCATATCCGATATCCTGTCGTCAAGGGTATCAGGATATGAATCGGGACTGATAATAAATACGCAGATCAGCACCGTCACAACGTATGGCAACAACAATGTATAATCTTTTTTCATTTCGTGCACCGGGGGAGAAATTCCAGGATATCTCTATTTAATATTGTACCCTGAAGATGCCGAATATGCAAAAGCCTGCCACCCCGAGGTCGAACCTCGAAGCGAGTTTCGGCCTCTACCTTTCCCGCTTTCAGGCAAGCTAATCTTTTCCCTGTTTTATCCGATAGTATTAATATAGTGCCCTTGTATTCGTATGGTATAAACAGCTGATGAACGGAACTTTCTTCGAGAAAATCTGGATAATCTCTGGCGGCAGACCAAAGGAGATCGACCTGAGCGACGTATGCAGCGAAGCTGTATCGGGTCCGGTAACGGAGTACGATATCTCCTCGCTTTCCCAGTACATGCTCAACCCAAATAAAATAACGCTGAAGGAAAAGGTCGTCGGCTGCAGAATCTACTACAGGCAGCCGGCAGGCATACTCAGCAGACTGTCACGATTCCTTTCAAAATCCGCGCAGGTGCAGGATAACGAAGAGGTGATATCCCCTTCACGCATAGCCGCACCGAATTTTGAAGACAAACACCTGAATGCCCATCTAAACAAAATCAGATCGATGCTCAGGCCGTTCGACCCCGTACACAGGAAACTTTCGGCGATCGACAGAAACAGGATCGACAACATTACCGCGGTATGCGAGGATCCGGGCAAAAATCTCCATCAACTCAACCTCCAGGGAGGTATCGCTGAAAAGATAGATTACATACTCGATTCACTGGGGAGGGAGGTCAATGTAGCCTTTAACAGGGCCTATCTCATGAACGGTCTTTTTGAGATGAGGGGATTCAGCTTCCGTACATACAGTCCGGGGAAGACATACAAACTGCTCAAGGTGCGGAGAGACGGAAGTGATCGTTACTGTGTGCTTAATCCCGATTACAGACTTTTGTACTGGGTTGACGACAACGCTATAGTCCAGTATCTGCATGTTCTGGATCAATCGATCCGCAATGACCGGAATCTGAGGGAAGCCATCGGGATGTGTATCAGGGGTGAGGCCAGGCCCCTCAAGCTCTTCTTTTCCAGACAGAGAGAGCCGGGATACTCAGAAAACTTCCTTCCCCGTCTCTACCGGGAAGCCGTCAATGCCCTGAATGTCGGTCCCGATGTACTCAGGACTATAACCCAGGTTATCAACAACGGGCAGAGCATTGTATCTTTCAACTATATTCCCGACTCTGCCGACGGCAGGCAGAAGCTCTGTACCAACATCTCGGTAATGCACGACATACGCGCGCTCGAACCCTTGAAGGAGACGCTGCCGCAGCTCTATTCCGAGATCGACAGCAGGGCCACTGTCTCGGATGCCGGCAAGCTTTACCTTCTTGATTCGATGAGGGGATATCAGAATGTATAATGCAAATGACTACGACTGGATCCGGGAACTCCTTATTTATCCATCGAAGCTTGAAGGTCACCTGAACCGGATCAAGGACACATCTGAAGTAACACTTCCTTCCGACCCTATCGAGAGGGTCATATTTCAGGATAAGGCCCGCAAAAGCATAAGAAAGATCGCCCATACAAGAGGACACCTGTTGATGGTCGGCAGACCCGGCACCGGGAAGTCGATGCTTGCCGGCATGTTCAGGAATGTCCTCGACAAGTCTCTCGGTGATTTCATAAGGCCGAAGAAGTCGATCATCGCCTATCCGGGCAAGGATGTAAACCATGTACGATTCGCATATGAGGACCCGGAAAAGATCGATAAATACATCAATGCCCTGCAGCAGGAAATAGAGAGCGCGAAAAATAACATTGACGAGTTTTCTCTCGAGGAACAGATCGCCTCGGCCAGAAGAGTGAGGAAGATTCTGCTCTGGATAGCGCTGCCGTCAGCAGCAGCCGGCCTGTACTTCCCGCCTGTCTTTGTCCTCACGGGACTTGCCGGCATAGGAGCCATCTTCATGTTCATGCAGGAAAACAACCACAGGGTACAGGAAAAGATTCAGCGCGAAACGCTTGCAGGCAAGTCAGTGTCGGTAAAACATATCTCCGATCTTGTACCGGAGATACTCTATGATCCCCGCAAGGAAGAAAAGCTCATGATCAACGTCTCCGAGCCCAACTCCAAGAACATGAAGGGCGGCTTCAGGCACGATCCCTACCAGTCCGGCAATCTCCAGACCCCGATACATCAGCGGGCCTTTCTGGGGGCTCATGCCAAGGCGCCGATAATCTATATCGACGAGCTGAAGACACTTGTAAAGACCCGTTATATGTCGAGCCTTCTGGAAATCATGCAGAACAAAAAATACATGCTCGAAGGCGGCAAGAATGCTGGAAGCGGTGCAGCCGACCGTTCAGAAAACGCTCTCAGAGCGGAAAATATCATTATCGCCTGCTGCAACCATGACACTCTCAGACATCTGCAGGAGGAAGGCGACGGCGCCTTTCTGAGCCGGATAGAGGACAAGGGTGAGATTATCCATATGGAAAGCTCCGTACCGGAAACTCCGGACAACGTACAGCAGGTCTCGAGATACATAAAGCAGGAACTTATGAACATACAGAAAGAGTTCGAAGAGACATGGGGGGATATCCACCGCAAGGAAGGCGATGAGGGAGTAAGGCGGCGGGCTGCGAGGATATACGGCAGGGCTCTGCCGCATGACTATAAACTGAAAGTCAGGGAGTTCTCGCGAAGCGCGATCGCAGAGATCATAAAGGAACTCAGATGCAGGAGCTCGGACGGCAGGCTGAGCTGTATCCTCAGGCCGATCAACGGGATCATCAAGACGGCCGAGCTCGATGCTATCACAGAGAACTCCTCACTTGTCGAACCCCGGCATGTAAGGAACGCCCTGCAGGAACATCTGAGCCTGGAGGGGGAGATATCAAGGGATATAATCGCCCGCAGGAAAGACCTGAAGAAATATATCTCATCGCTCACCGACTCGATTGGCTATGTAGTCGGACTTGCCGTAATAAACTCGAGGGCAAGCGGACGGATGTTCGGCCTGCCCCTGCCGATTCACTGTCAGATCACAGCCGGTGGGTCGGACATCATTACCGCACCCGGCAAGATCGGTGATATCGCAAAGGCTGCCGCCCAGAACGTCCGTGCCTCGATCAAGAAACTGCTCCGGAAAGTGGGGGCGCCATATGTTGGCTACGAAATGCATATTGAGTACATACAGGCCCATGACGGAGTTGAAGGCGACAGTGCATCGGTCGCAATGGATGTGGGGATACTTTCAGACCTTATTCAGACTCCTGTGAACCAGAAGTTCGGTATCACGGGGTCACTGACAGGCGATATCATCCTTCCCGTAGGCGGAGTTACCGAAAAGATCAGGTCCATCATGGATCCCGACCTGACCATGGAAGGGGCCTGCGTGCCCTGGCAGAATAAATATGATGTAGAACCCCTGCTCGTTAACATGGAAACAGAGTACGTTCAGAAAGACGAGGTACCCGGAATCAGAATATACCGGACAGAAGGCAGAAAGGATCCCTTCGACATCTATTTCTGTAAGACCAAATATAATATATATAAGATACTCATGGGGCTTGGCAGGGAAGAGATGGAAGAAAGAATTCTCGAACGTTGCCGCAGGGATTACGAATTTATCCGCCGCCTCCGGGATAAATACGAAGCAGAATCCTGACCTGATCCCCTGATTTGCATTTCAACGGAAAACCTGCTAAATAACAATTATAAACTGATATATGTTCCATCTATCTGGCGGGATCTGAGGAAGAGGAGGTGCTGCATGGACAGGAGAAGCTTTATCCGGAATCTGCTGCTTACTGGTGGTGCTGTATTATCGTCAGCCGGTACGGGCCGCGCGTGGACCGATGAGAAGGAACACATCTTCAGGCTGTCAAGGCGTGAAAATCCCTCAATACTGGAACGGAAGCATGTTCCACTGATCGAGGCCCCGCAAAAGGTAAAAGCAGGGGAATGGTTCAACCTGACAGTTAGGGTCGGTTTTATGAAGGAACACCCCTCAAATCCAGGTCACTGGATCACGGCAATCAGGCTGTTCGTTGACAGCAAGGAGGTCTGCAGGATGCGGTTCAATACCGGGGGAATCTCGGCACCGGCCGCTTCTTTCAGAATCAGAATTTATAAAGAATCCCGGATAGAGGCGGTTGGAAAATGCAACCTTCACGGCGTGTGGGCCGCCGACCCTGTTACGATCTCGACATCATGAACCGTGTATCAAGCAGGTCAGGGGGAGCTATTTATCCTGCTTTTTACCTTAATTCCTATATGTGGCACTCTCCGGCGCTGAACATTGCGCTGATGCACCGAAGCCCTTGCGCTCGAACTTCTCCCAGCCTTTCTTGCCCTTGAAATAGTCGTAGATCGCCTTCATTCTCCAGAATACCGTAAGCTGCCTGTAACCGAAGTTTTCCAGGACTCCGGCTACCGCCAATCTTACGAGATCGGCCGAACTGCTGTAATATATCAGCGATGTCCCTGCGTCATCAGTCTCCGACGTCTTCTGGGGCCATGCGCTCATCACAACCGAAAGAACCGAAAGAAATATCCCGTATGCGACCGCGACCGCAGTGAACATCAGGAGATAGAAATAATTGAGCCCGTCCAGATAAAACAGGGGCAGGAGTGTAATGTACCCCAGGAACTCGATCGGCGCGCCCGCCAGTTCGAAGATCGCAAAATATGGAAATGCGAACATCCCGATCCGCCCGTAACGGGGATTGAAAAGCATCTTGCGGTGATAAATCATAGTCTCTATCAGTCCCCGCTGCCACCTGTTTCTCTGCTTGTAAAGCGAGCCGTAATCTTCCGGGGCCTCGGTCCATGCAAGAGGATGGGGCACATAGGCGATCCTCTTTTTCAGTTTCTTCTCTTTTATATATCGCTGAAGCCGGACTATGATCTCCATATCCTCACAGACGGTCTCCACGTTGCCGCCCGCGTACTCATGGGCTATCCTTGATGTCAGAAACTTCGTCAGATAACCACCGGTCTTCTGAACCAGCTCCTTGTTGAATATGCCGAAAACACCCGAGATGATGAGGATCGACTGCAATCGTGAAAGAGCGGTCCTTCCCATTGTGAATGAGCGGATATACTCGACTATCTGAAACCTGACTATCCATTTCTTCGAAAGCCTGGGCTGCAGTACCCTGCCGTTTTCCACGACGGAGCTGTTAACGATGGCGACCTGTCCGCCGATGGCGACAATATCCTGCCTGTCAAGCACGGACCTGAAGGCCTGAAGCAGGGCGTCCTCGTCTATTATCGAGTCGGCATCGATAGATACAAAGTACGGGCAGAACGATGCATTGATACCCGCATTCAGGGCATCCGCCTTTCCACCGTTTTCCTTGTCTATAACCACAAACCGGGTGATATGATCCGGAAGGCCCGAGCGCTTTACGTAATACCCACGGACCCGGGCGGTTGTAATCTTCTCGATATAATCCACATCAGAGCGCCTCATGCCAAAGGCCCTTTTCAGGACATCGAGCGTTCCGTCCCTTGAGCCGTCATTTACGATGACGATCTCCATCCTCGGGAACTTAAGTTTCAGAAGGGAATGCACGGACTCCACGATCGTCTTTTCTTCATTGTATGCAGGCACTATGATCGAAAGCGGGGGGGTAAAGGGGGAGCCCATCGCAACATCGAATCCTTCGTAGCCCCTGCCAGCGACCCTGCGTCTGACATCGAACATCGAAAGGACAAGAAAAAACAGGTTGATCGAGTTGAACAGGACGAAATATGTAATGAAAAAAATTTCAATTATCTTATATACGGTATGAAGCAATATCACCCCAGACTGATAGTTTTTTCTCTTGCCTCTTTCCTGATCTCGGGCAGCGGATCGTTGAGCGCCAGCCGGACAAGCTCGCTGTTCTCGTCGGCGTTTATCACGGACAGCACACGGAAGGCGTGAACACGCTTCCTCGTATCCGACGAGTTCCGGTAAGTCTCCATAAGCTCGCTTCTGTCACACAGTTCGGACACGATCCTTACCGCCTTCTCATCCAGTGCGTCCCCGTCTATTGATGTGGCATTTTCGCAAAATCTTACCGCAATCAGACATGATTTGAATTCAGGAAATTTCGCTACTCTCGCCTTCAGGACCTCTATACATTTTTTTACACTGATTCTGGCCAGACCAACGACAGCCCTCATACGGACGAAAGAATCAATATCCTGCAGGGCCTCCTGTATCGTTTCGAACGCGCGGTCACCACCGGCCATGGCTATGGAATTGACAGCGGCAGCCCTGACACGTTCATTTGGATCGAATACAAACCTGCCGAGGGTATTAATAAGCTGTCTCCTCCTGAACTTGCCGAGGGCCCCGATAGCCGCTGCCCTTACGTCAGGATCATGATCTTCAAGGAGGTTCAGGAGGAAGTTAACCGCTCCCCTGCTCCGGCTCTTGCCCATGAGCCACGCCATGCCTATCTTGCGTGTCTTGGTCTCAGGCACGCTCTTTACCAGTTCAGCGGCCCTGGCGGTATCGCCGGAGAGCATCTCGGACAGCGCCGTGGTTATCGCCTCCCTGAACTCACGGTCCGTCGTGTCAAGGACGTTAAGCAGGGCCTCAAGCGCAGCAGGGTTATTGTATCTGCCCAGCATCTCAGCGGCCCTGATTCTCACAGCCGGCGAAGGATCGGCAAGGGTGGCGGACAGCGCGGATATGACCTCATCCTCCCTTCCGATGGCCGTGACCACCTCCATAGCCGCTGTTCTCACATCAGCATAGGGGTCCTTTTTCATTACGCTCAGGATCGAAGTAAACAGATCCGGGGAGGCGGTCAACTTCAGCAGCTCTATGGCCTTCATCCGCATCACCGGATCGAGAGACTCTCTGAGCCTCCTGGTGAGTTCTTCCGCAAATTCCCTCTCGCTCCGGGCAAAGAGCATCTCCACCTCGAGGTTTCTCGAAGTCCTGGCGCCGTCACGTATCTCTTCTATGATGGAAGCAAACCTCTTTTCGCCCGCCATTTCCATTATTTTTTCCCTGATCTCCTTTATATCCTTTCGCTGATAAAACCGTTCGAGAAACAGCGGGTCATGAAAGGCGGCAAGACAAACAAGTGAAGCGCCGACCACCTTGAGGGACGGGTCGTCAAACATCTGCATAACAATGGGTTTCATCTTTTCCATCTTCGTGGCGCCGATCGCGAGCAGTAACGCCACCCTTACATTCTCATCAGGGTCATTGGAGAGCATCTTTGCCTTTTCGAGAAAGGAATCTTCCGTGTCGGGACTGACACAGGCGAGAACTATCGTCCTGACGGAACTTGACGGATCGAACAGGGCCTTCTGAAACAGCTTCGCGTGTTTCTGAAAACCGAATTCCGCCATCGCCCTGAAAGCGCTTTCTCTGAGAGCCGCATCCGTGCTGCCCGTATAGTTCAGGATGAAATTACGCGCATCCTGATCCCTGACTACCGATGCTATCTCCATAAGTGAGGACAGTGCGGGAGATGACAATGAATCAGGATTAAACATATTACGGATGGGTTCAAAACTCTCAGGCCTGATTCTCCGCACATATTCCACGATCTCCTCCCTGAGCTTTTCCGAGCCATGGGGCAGGAGACGCAAGATATCCATCATTACATCACGATCCACGAGCGCGGCGAAATATCTTATCGCCTCGATCCGGACCTCCTCGGCCGACTCGGTAAGGGCAGACATTATCTTTTCCTTCTCTGTTGTTATGCCGAGCTCCCTCATCACCTTCAGAGCGGTGCTCCTCACTTTCGATGTGGGATCAAGGAGCAGGTTTTCTATCTTCTCCCAGTGTCTGTCAATCTTCAGGGCCGCAAGTGCACGCAGCGCTGACTCTCTTGCCTGCGGATTAGGATCATTCAGTATGTTTGCTATATCATCGGCAAAATCCCTGGCCTCAAGTCTTGCCAGCGCCTCAACAGCAGATCTCCTTACCCAGTACTCGTCATCCTTGAGATGATTTATCAGGAGGGGCACCGCGTCCCTGGAGCCTATCTTGCCGAGGCTCTGAATAATTCTCGCCTTGAGCGTCCAGTCGGTCGCCTTACCAAGCAGATCTATGAGCGGTTCCGTTGAATCCGCTGTAGCGGCATCGCCAAGAAGTCTGACGATTCTTTTCTGTACCGTGCCCTCTGAGTTCTCGAGCTTCTCGCAAAGACTCTCAACCGCTCCTGCCTGGGCGACTAAAAAGAGTATCTTCCTCAGTTCCGGCCTGTACTGCTCATTTCCGTACTCTTCAAG
>CAZZGC010000056.1:0-15003 GCA_964653915.1 uncultured Thermodesulfovibrio sp. | reverse complement strand
TGCTGATGGATGCTGACCAGGCAGGATAGAAGATTATCTGAAATCGAGCCTGCTGAGCCTGCGCATCGATATCTCCTCAAGAAGTCGCCTGTAAGTACCATTGGCGAGAGATATGGCATGAGGATTTCTCTTTGAAATCCTCACATTTCTCCAGCCCGCCGACTGATCAAACATGCTGATATCCATGAAATCAAGTTCGCTGTCACCATTAAGATCACAATAGCTGACACGCTTGTATGTTTCAGGCAGGCGATCTTTAGTGACAACAATGATATTCTTGAGATCATTACTGAACCTTGAGCGGAAATAGCTTACCTCGGCTCCGCCGATCTTCCCCTCCCACAACTTCTTGACAGAGGGATCAGTATCTTCCGGACGGTCCATTATGCTGTTGATAAAGTTGCTGTCACGGCGGGTTGTCATATCGCCACTGCTGCAGGCAGATAATAGGAAGGCAATCAAAAAAGGTACAGCCATCAATCCGGCTACATGTCTCATACCCCTCCCTTTCCCTGAGGAACACAGACATTATATCACCGACCGATAGAGCCGTCAAGGGAGGAACTATCGTTGAAAGTCCGTGTCGGTATGCAACTCTAAACTCCAGACTCCACTTTTCCACAACCTTTCCGCTACTTTTGAACCACCTTTTCACTTCCCCTGGACAAAGCTTCAACGAGTCGAGAGGCTGCCTACTGCATACCGCCTACTGCCCACTGACTGCTGCTTACTATCCTTTTCCCGCTTTTCCCACTACGAGCCGAACTCCCTGTCAATTGCCTTCTTGATTTCCTTAACAGACTTACCCTGTTCGTAAAGCTGGGCGACCTTCAAGGCCTCCTTCTGACAGATACCTCAACCGGCACCATGCTTTTCTGTAAAGCAGCTCAAGAGAGTCTTGTGGTTAAACGGAGGCTGATCGCAGAAACAGTAACAGTAGACTTCGTTGAATACGTCCCTGTACTTTTCAGCAGCCGCATACGCCGCCCTTATCTGCCCCGTAAACTGTGACGGATCAAGGACCTGACGGCTCTCCTTTCCACTCAGCTTGAAAGACTTCCCCGACTCACCGGAGCAACCCGCAAGCAGTGCAGCCGCCATAACCAGTACGGCTAAAAAGGCAACGCGTACCAGATGCTGCCGCAACGGCCAATGAGTTGTCGCTATGGCTTCCCTTCCTGATTTCATAAAACCTCCTGAAATTGATTACCACCGGATACTCTGATCCCCGGCAGTGCAGCACAGTTCAATAGATCGATCTTACCCTTCCCGTCTTCCGGTCAAAAATTATGATATCCACGATCCCTTTCTTGCCACGTATCTTGGCTCTGATGAATCGTCCACGCTTCCTGTCGAGCTCAACACCAAAGCCTTTTTTGTGATAATAGTTTATCAATGCCCGTTTGGCATCCTCATGACTCATGGTGCTCCTGCAACTGCCGTACTGACTGCAAAACCTGCAGAAATCACCATAAGGGGTAACTGGTTCTTCATGCTGCCAGGCTGAAGCAACTGAAAAAAAGATAACCGGGAAGGCAACTGCGGTAAGGATCGTTATGATAAACAGTCTTCTCATACCGTATTTACAATAATAATAAAAAATGAAGAAATTATGAATATCTTCATTCTGACGGGAGAATGACGGTAAATGCCGAACCCCTGCCATCCAGGCTTTTGACATCCACTTTCCCTCCCATTACCTCAGCAAGTTCCTTGACAATGGCAAGTCCCAACCCCTTGCCTCCCGCAGCGCCTGACCGGAAAAATCTGTCGAATACCTTTTCTCTGTTTCCGGGAGCAATCCCGATGCCGCTGTCCGATACCCGGAGAAAAAACATCCGGCCCTCTGAAGCTCCGGCCTTACCCCATGACACCACTATTCCTCCGGATTCGGTAAACTTGTAGGCATTCGTAAGGAGATTCTTCACGATAATATGCAGTTTTTCAGGATAGGTAACGACCTTCATGTCCGGACCGTCGATCCTCAGATAAAGCCCTTTTTCTTCAACGATGTTCCGAATTCCCGATGTAACGGATTCAACAAACTCCCGAAGTTCGATCTCCTCCGGATTTCCCTTCTTGAAGAAACTCGCTTCGGCCCTCGTCATGTCTTCGATTCCCTCGACAAGAGAAATGAGCCTGTCGATTTCTGTCTTGAGGCTCTCTATAATAGCGGTAGGATCGGAAATTATCCCGTCTTCGACCGCCTCAATATTACCCTTTATTATAGTGAGAGGCGTCCTGAGCTCATGCGCTATGTTGGATGTCAGATGCTTCCTGAGAGAATCCTCCCGCCTCAGAGCCTCGGCCATATAATTAAATGTCTCTGTCAACCTGTCCAGTTCGTCCCTGAATATTCTGTGCGGAAGCGGTTCATGAACGGTGAAATCTCCGCCTGCAATCTTTTCTGCCGAAGCTGTGAGGCGTCTCACCGGCCCCGACAGAAAGATGGTAAAAAGGATAGACAGCAGCAGTGCGCCTCCACCGGCAATGAGAAATGAGATTATGAGAAATTGCCGTCCCCTCTTCCTGAATATCTCTTCCTTCTGAGGCGTAAGCCCGATCCTCTTGAGCGGTCTGATGAAGAGTCTGCCGATTTCCTGTCCTTCAACATACAGCGGATACCATGTATATTCACCGTCTCCGGAAGGAAGCTTCAGAAATGCCTCCATACGGTTTCTCATTCGGGAATTCATCGAAAACAGCACATCTGCCGAAGAAAACACCTGGTTGCCGGAAGCATCTTTTACAAAAGACTCGTACCCGAGCATAAGTCCCCAGTGCAGAGCTTCCCTGAGCTTCAACTCGTCCCATCGATCCCCTCTGTAGCTTCCTTCCACAGATGCCAGTATCCAGTAGATGCTGTCCTCCGCGGTTCCGCTCAGATAGTCATCGAAATCCCTGATTATCAGTCTTTCATAAACTACGTTGGAGATAAAGGCTAAAACAATGATGAGGATGAAGGCGAGAAAAAGTTTAGTCCTCATCAGACTGACCGATAAACTTGTAACCCACGCCATAAACCGTCTTGATATAAGCCGGCCTCCGCTGATCATCCTCGATCTTGTGCCTGATGTTCTTTATATGCGCATCAATGGTCCGGTCATAACCGTCAAAATCGTACCCGAGGATAACATTAACAAGCTGCAGCCTCGTAAAAACCTGGCCCGGACGATCGGCAAGACAATGGAGAAGTTTAAACTCAGTGGGCGTCAGTACCACCGGCAAGGAGTTCTTTTTAACCTCGAACCTTGAAGAATCTATAACAAGGTCTCCTGAATTAAAGCTGAGAATGCTCTTATTTCCTTTCACCCTTCTGAGAAGCGCCTTGACCCTTGCCACGAGTTCTCTCGGGCTGAAAGGCTTTACTACATAATCATCCGCTCCGAGCCCAAGCCCTGCAATCCGGTCATCTTCGTCGCTTTTAGCCGTAAGCATTATGACCGGTATATCGGAATCCTGTCTGACGGTGCGGCATATATCCTCTCCGTCCATGTCGGGCAGCATCAGGTCCAGAATTACGAGATCAAAGCCCTCTTTAATAGCGGACATCGCCTCCTGGCCGTTCCGGGCAACCGTTACATCAAAGGACTCCTTTTCAAGATATGCCTTTACAATATCGGATATCTTTTTCTCATCTTCTACTACCAGGATCCTCCCGTTCTGCATGATATCATGATAACACAATGATCATACGAGAGGTAAGTGACAACGGAGAGAGCGTCCATTCTTGCCAATAAACATTAAAAATGCTAAGCTTTTATGCGATGGGGATCAGTGATGCCCTTGCAGAAGTCAGAAGCACGATAGAGGGTGCGGCATTAAAGTCGGGAAGAGACCCTGAAGTCATAAAGCTCGTTGCCGTGACCAAGACTGTAGATGCGGGAAGAATCATAGAGGCCGTCCGTGAGGGTGTTTCGATCCTTGGTGAAAACAGGGTGCAGGAGGCGAGAAACAAGATATCCGATATCGGGACGATCACTGCCGGTCTTTCCGTCCAGTGGCATCTGATCGGTACCCTCCAGAAGAACAAGGCAAAGTCCGCCGTTAACATGTTTGACCTCATTCATACGGTAGACTCTGTTGAACTGGCTTCCGAGATCGACAAACACGCATCCAATGCCGGTAAAAAACAGCGGGTACTTATACAGGTAAAGCTGTCTGAAGAGGCTACGAAGCACGGCGTCCCGGAGGATCATCTCGCAGATCTTGTCACAAAAGTAAAGAGCATGGGAAATCTCAGACTTGAAGGATTGATGACCATACCACCTTTTTTTGAAAATCCTGAAGATACACGTCCCTATTTCAAACGTCTCAGGCTCCTCCGGGACAAGCTTCTCGGTCCCGAACAGGAGCTGTCGATGGGAATGAGCAATGATTTTTGCATCGCCATAGAAGAAGGAGCGACAATGGTTAGGATCGGGACGGCAATTTTCGGCGACAGGGTGGTTCAATGAGCAGGACTTCATGATAAAAACAGGTTTCATAGGTGGCGGCAACATGGCGGAGGCCATGATAAAGGGCATGATCTCCAGGGGCATGAATAATATTATTGTCTCGGACCGAAGCGAAGCCAGACTGAACCACCTGTCGAACACCTACGGAGTGGAGACGACGCTATCCAACATGAAAGTCGTCGAGGCTGCCGGTCTGATAGTGCTTGCCGTCAAGCCGCAGCAAATGGATGACGTCCTCAGGGAGATCGGTGATGCTGTCGGCGAGGACAAGACTGTGATGTCCATAGCAGCCGGCATAACACTTGCTCACCTGTCGTCGGCTATTAAATCAAACAGAATTATCAGGGTAATGCCAAACACCCCTGCCCTCGTAGGTGAAGGCATGTCGGTCATGTCACTGTGTGAATGTTTTTCCGATGAAGGGCTCAGTGCTGCTAGAGATGTACTGATGTCTATCGGAACTGTCATGACACTTCCGGAAAAACATATGGATGCGGTAACAGCCCTCTCGGGAAGCGGCCCCGGCTTCATAGCTCTCTTCGCCGAACATATGATAAACGCTGGCACTAAAATGGGGCTGAACGATAATGATGCACTAACGCTGGTTGTGCAGACTCTCCTTGGTACAGCCAGGTTGCTCGATTCCGGGACCACCCCGGCACGTCTCAGGGAGATGGTTACATCTCCGGGCGGCACAACTGCAGCAGGGCTTGAGGTATTCAGCCGGAAAAATCTTCAGGATACCATCAGCGCGGCCCTTGAAGCCGCAAGAAACAGATCACAGGAACTGGGAACAGGGAGGCAATAAATGTTTATTTTCGGAAACCTTTTTCATGCTGTAGCATTCATCCTCGATATCATCCTTACCTTCTACATGTGGATTATTATCATCTCGGCCCTGCTTACATGGGTAAACCCCGATCCCTATAATCCCATAGTCAGGTTCCTGTATTCGGTCACTGATCCGGTGCTGAGACCCATAAGGAAAAGAGTCGGAATAACGATGGGGATCGATCTGTCACCCATGATAGCGATTCTTGTCATTCTTTTTATCAAATACTTTCTGGTAGCAACACTCTTCGATATAGCAGCTCGAATGAAGTATTAGGCATCATGAATATTCATAGTCTGTTAATGTCGGATGGAAACATATATAAAACCACGGAAGGGGGTTTTCTATGAGAATAACGCCGCTTGATATTCAGCAGAAACAGTTTACTACAAGGCTCAGGGGCTTTGATATGGAAGAAGTAGACTCTTTCCTCGAACTCATTAGAGAGGAAATGGAGGAACTCCTGAGGGAAAACGCCAACCTCCGTGAAGAAGCCCGGCGATACGAAAAGCAGCTGAAGGAATACAAAAATCTCGAAACAACGCTGAAAGACACCCTCATAAGTACGCAGCAGATGGCCGAGGAGTTCCGTAATACCGCCAAGAAGGATGCCGAGCTTATAATGAAGGAGGCGGAGCTGAAGGCACAGGATATAATCAGGGATGCCCAGGAAAAGGTTGTCAAGATTCATGAGGATATCACAGACCTCAAGGGCGTAAGGCGACACTTCAAGGAAGAGCTCAAGCGGCTGATAGAGAACCATCTTTCCATGCTCGAATTCGACAGGGAACGCGAGGAAGCATCACCGAATGAAATATAAGACCCTCAAGGGGCTGCAGGACATACTGCCTCCTGATATATCCATCTGGCATCATATCGAAAAACAGGCTCGCGACATCTTTCACAATTATGGTTACAGCGAAATAAGGCTTCCCATCATAGAGTCCACGGAACTCTTCATCCGCAGTATAGGCGAGACCTCCGACATTGTCGAAAAAGAGATGTACACTTTCGAAGACAAGGGTGGGCGAAGCGTGACATTGAGGCCGGAAGGGACCGCCTCATTCGTGCGGGCATATGTTCAGCACCATCTGTACAATGATCCTGCCCCTCAGAAATATTATTATATGGGTCCCATGTTCCGTTACGAAAGACCGCAGGCTCACCGGTACCGCCAGTTTTATCAGATCGGCGTCGAAGCAATGGGGATCGAGGACCCTCTTCTTGACGCAGAGATAATAACCATGCTGAACACGGTCCTGTCATCTATCGGTCTTCAGGGACTGTTGTTCGAACTGACTTCAATAGGATGTCCGGCATGCCGCCCTTCGTATAAGGATGCCCTCCGTGAGTTTCTCGGGAACAGGCTTGATGTTTTCTGCAGCGACTGCAGGAGGCGCTTCGATCTGAACCCGCTGAGGATACTCGACTGCAAGGTGCCTTCCTGCATTGAGTCAAGGGAAGGTGCACCACCGGTCACGGATCACCTCTGCGGGGAATGCAGTGCTCATTTCCTGAGGCTTCAGGAAAATCTTGACCTGCTGGGCATTCCATACAAGATAAATCCGAACCTTGTAAGGGGGCTCGACTATTACACGAAAACCGCTTTTGAGGTAAGCAGCGAATCGCTGGGAAGCCAGAAGGCCGTAGCCGCCGGAGGCAGGTATGACGGAATGGTAAAGGAGTTCGGCGGACCGCCCACGCCGGGGATAGGTTTTGCCATGGGGATGGAAAGGCTCATCCCTCTCCTGAAGGATTCCATCAGGACGGATGAAGGGCCGGACCTCTTTCTGTGTCCAATGAATGATGACGCTGTAAGAAAAGTCACTACGATGGCACGCGACATTCGGGATGCCGGCTACAGGGTGGAGATGAGCTACGAGACTGCATCACTGAGGAGCCAGATGAGGAAGGCGGACCGGATGAAATCACGAAATGCCATCGTGATCGGTGAAGACGAGCTCAGCAGCGGACGGGTAATGATCAAGAATATGCATACGGGCCAGACCGTTGAATCAGGCATCGACGCGCAGGAGATAATCCGGCACCTCGCAAGTCCCGGAGAGTAATATGCCGGAATTTATCAAGGACTGTACGGGCGTCATACTTGCGGGCGGGGAAAACAGGCGCATGCCGGTGCCGAAGGCGCTGATCAGCGTTCATGGGCAGCCCATTATACGGAGAAATCTCACCTTGATCGAAAGACTCTTTGCCGACAATATGATAGTCACCAACGAGCCCGGGCGTTACTCATTCCTGGATACACGATTCATCGGTGACATATATGATATTCGAGGACCGGCCACCGGCATACTGTCGGCTCTGCTCAACTGCAGAACCGGGTGGATATTCGTATCGGCCTGCGATATGCCTTTTTTGAATGAAGGCCTGATCCGGGCGATGGCCGCGCTCAGACCGGGAAAGGATGCTGTTGTGCCACTGCGACGCGGCAGACCCGAGCCACTTCTGGGCTTCTATTCTGTGCGTCTTGCGCAGACAATGGAAAAAGCTCTTCTTGCCGGCAGCCCGGGACTCAGAGATTTTTTAAAGAGCAAAAGGGTACAATATGTCACGTCAGGTACAATCCGGCATTATGGATCTCCGGAGGAGTCTTTCATAAACCTGAATACCCCGGAGGATGTCGAACGTTACCTGGGACAAAATGATATACTAACTTTTAAAGCAAGTTTAAGGAGGCATAAATGTTCGGCTTAGGGGCCACTGAGCTCATCATAATCCTGGTAATCGTTGTTATCCTTTTCGGTGCATCGCGTCTGCCCGAGATAGGACGGGGTATTGGAGAGGCGATCAAGAACTTCAAAAAGTCAACATCCGAAAACCCGGAAATAGATGTTACTCCAGGGAAAAAGTCCGAAAAATCCGGAGAAGACAAAGGCAACAATTCCTAAGTGAAATCTTCCCACACGACCGCCGAGATAAATCTCAGGGCGCTTTCCCGGAATCTCGAAGTCGTCCGGCAAAAGACCGGAAACAGGGAGATTCTCGCTGTTGTTAAGGCTGATGCCTACGGTCATGGAGCGCTCCGGACTGCCCGCCACCTCGTAAGAAAAGGGGTCTCAAAGCTCGGAGTCGCCTATGCATCTGAGGGTATAGAGCTCCGCGAGTCAGGCATTGATGTGCAAATAGTTGTCTTTTTCGAAAGGGACAACCTCGAAGCGATGATGGAATACGGCCTGACACCGGTGCTGTATGACCTGAAGACCGCAAAAAGGCTTGCATCCCTGGCGCGCAGGCGGAACCTGTCATACCCCGTTCATATAAAGGTCGATACAGGAATGGGGCGTGTCGGTATGAGCGTGCAATCGGCGGAGCCGGAGATAACAAAAATCGCATCCCTCTCGAACCTCAACCTCGAAGGCATCATGAGCCATTTCTCTGATGCCGACCTGCAGGATAAACAGTTCGCCTACCATCAGCTCCGTTCCTTCCGGAAGCTCGTGTCCTCACTCTCAAAAAAAGGCATACGGTTCAGGTATTCCCATATGGCAAACAGCGCCGCTGTATTAACTATGCCGGAGGCTCATTTCAACCTGGTCAGGCCCGGTCTGATGCTGTACGGCTACGGCTGCTGTGAGAAAGAACGTTTGATGCCCGCCATGAAGATAAAAAGCAGGATTATTATGCTAAAGAAGGTGCCCCCGGGCACACCAATAAGCTATGGCAGAACATTCATTACTCAGAAAACAAGCATTATTGCAACTATTCCTGTTGGTTACGCCGACGGATACAGCCGCAAGCTGTCAAACAACGGACAGGTCCTTGTAAATGGAAGGGCAGCGCCGGTTGTAGGCAGGGTCTGCATGGACACCATCATGGCCGATTTAACAGAAATCCCGGGAGTAAACTATTCATCAGAAGTAGTCCTGATGGGCAAGCAGGGAAGGAGCCGGATCACGGCTGATGACATTGCCGAAAAGACAGGGACGATAGCCTATGAAGTTCTTACCTCTGTAGGCCGGAGGGTAAAAAGAATCTACAGGTAAGATCAGCTTCCGGGAGCCGTTCTGCCAGAAGATTTACGAAGCACAATTTTCGGCAGACCGTTATTGTCCTCGATGCTGAACTCATCAACATAGTGCCCGACGGCTTCCCGCAGTTCACGTCTGATCTCATCCGGCAGCGGGTCCCTGCCGGACAAGCTAACCTCAACTGTCAATACGCCTCCTTCAAAACTGAATCCAACTTTGTAGCTTGCTGCTTCAGATCCATTGTTACCCGTGAGAATGGCAAACGTCTCGACGAGGGCCATCTGAAGCTGACCCGTAATATCACCTGAAAGTCCGTAATGACTCGCAACATGTTCAGCCGATCTGACGGCAACCAGCCCGGCCTCCTTTCTGGCCGGTATTCCGATAATAAACATCGGTTCCTGCTCTTCAGCGGTCTTCTGCACAGCCGGCCGGCTGCCCATAAGTTCCTTTTTCAGGGATTCCCTGTCATGGCTCCCCAACTCTTTCATAAGGAGTCCCTTGAGAACATCACGGAATACCGGATCATCGGCTATACCGAGTGTACTGAAGCCTGCATCGAGCGCACCTGACCTGATAAGCAGATCTATAAGCTGGTCGAGTCTTTCTCTGTCGAGTGTGAGAGTATCAACCATTGAAGTCAGGTCAGGTTCCGGTCCCGCTTCCCTTATAGCGTCGAGGAACCTGAGAGCGGGCCTCCTCATTTCGAAATGCGGAATATGATGCTTGAGCGCCGAAACCCAGTATGTGAAAAGTTTCCCCCTTGTCACTTCATTGAAGTATATGTCATCAAATGTATCAGGCGAGATAGCAGTTCCTGCATGTCTGGAGGCCTGAACAAAACTGCGAATATAATATGGGTTCCCACGAAACCTCTCGAGCAGCGGAACCGCATCCCTGTCAAACTCAACTCCGCCGGACTTGCACAGTGTTTCGAAAAGTAAAACCGAATCTTCAGGTCGAAGTCCCCTGACATACATTATCTCCAGGTCTTCGCCTATGGAGCTTTCCTCAAAAAACATCTTCTGCAGTTCAGGCTGATAGCCGGTGATAATATGTGAGATGGTTCTCGATTCAAGCAGATTCTCGAACAGCATCCAGAGGCCCGAGCCGCTTCCTGTATTCAGTTCACACATCTTCCTGATCTTGTGAAAATCATCGATTATCACCGTCACAGGCAGTCCTGCTGATTCACGGCACCGGACAGGCGCTGAAACCGCAAAAGAAAATATCTTCATCATGTCCCGACCATCGTTAATACGGGAAAAACGCTCAATCAACTCCACACACCAGTCAAGATTTGAGCGTTCGGACATTTCCCTGAGATCATCCATGGTGTAAATAGATGCCGTCGAAAGAGAAACATCCCTTCTCATGAATGCCAGAGTCTGAACAATAAAACTGCTGAAGAAATCTATCGAGAAGTTATCTATGGACGAAAATGCGGTTTTCACCGTATAGAAAAACGGGATGACATCGTTCTGCTCGTCAAAGAGCCGGCCGTATGCATTCCTCAGTATCTCGGTCTTTCCCACACCCTTCCCGCCAGCAAGATAGAGACTTCCGGCATCATCATGCAGGGCCGCGGTGGCAGCGGCGACAACGGCATTCACCTCGTTGTCCCTTCCTATAAATTTTCTGGCGCTGTAGTCTTTAAGCGGCATTTACTGGCATCCTTTTATTACCCATACAGTTGCACAAAATAATGCTTCAGAGCAGTGGAGACCGTCCGGGAATCAGAGATAAACAACCTTGTCTCCCCCGCCCTTCTTGGCAAGGTAAAGGGCCTGATCTGTCTTTTCGATCAGCTCCATTATGGATGATGCATCATCCGGAAATGTCGCAAGTCCTATGCTGACGCTCAGTGACATCTCGTAACTCTGTTCTTTAAGAGCCAGGTCTATACCTTCCTTGAGACGGTTGGTTATCTGTATTGCATCCACCTTGGGCGTCTGCGGAAATATCGCAACAAATTCATCGCCACCGAATCTTGCAGCTATATCAATGGAACGCAGAGACTTTTCAATTATACCCGCAAGGTCCCTCAAAAGATTATCCCCGGCAATATGCCCGAATGTATCATTGTACTCCTTGAACTTATCGAGGTCCAGCATCATAAAGCTGAAGGGATGCTTGTAACGGTTGTATCTCGTAATCTCTTCCGAGAGTCTCCTGTTGAGATAACGTCTGTTGTATATGCCGGTCAGCGGATCGGTAATCGAAAGTTTCTTCAGCTCCTCGGCCTGGTCGTACAGCAGACTGCGCTCTATCGCGATCGCGCTGCTGTCCAGCACGGAATTTATTAGATTGAGGTCCTCTTCGCTGAAAGGAACCCCTTCGGCCTTGTCCGCCATATTGAGGACGCCGGCTATCCTGTCCTCTATGCGGATGAGGGCGCTTATAAAGGATCTGGTCTTATAGTGGGCCCTGTTTTCCTGCTTCAGACGCGGGTCATTTTCGATATCTTCGACAATAATCGATCCACCTGTTTCAAGGACCTTACCGGCTATCCCCTCCCCTTTTTTAAGACGCATCTTATCCTTGAC
The DNA here is from genome assembly GCA_964653915.1 of uncultured Thermodesulfovibrio sp. Classification (GTDB taxonomy): domain Bacteria; phylum Nitrospirota; class Thermodesulfovibrionia; order UBA6902; family UBA6902; genus CAZZGC01. The sequence continues at coordinate 3,179 of CAZZGC010000056.1, read as the reverse complement.
AATCCCGCTGGAACTCTTAAATGCCTCTATAACGAGTTCCCCTTTCTCGTGATCTAACAGCATAATAGAACCCTGCTCCGCATTAACAAGCTGCAGGGACTTTTCAAGCAGTATTTTCAGAAGGCGGTCACGGTTCAGGACCGATGCTATGGCACCGGAGAAATCCGCCAGGTAGGCAAGTTTCTCATCGGTCTTACCGGTCTTTTTTACGGCAACCCTGAGATCATGATTTTCGAGGTTCAGCTGTACATAGTCCCTGAATGCGTTCATCACCTTCATATCCTGCGGGGAAAATGTACGGTCAAGTATCAGAATTACAGCCTTCAGCGAATCGCCGATGAAAATGGGAAAAAGGTGTGACGGCCCGGCGTCACGAAGTCCTTCGATATCGGTCAGTCTGCCGGTTTTCTCGCAGAATACAGCCTCTTTCGTATTGATCATCTCCTGGATAAGGCTGCTGCCGGGATTCAATACAAGACTCATGACCGCATCCCCGAGCCGTCCCGTGCTGCATGCCGGTTTGTACGAAAGTTCCTCATTGTCGAAAAGAAAAAAGGCCGCCGACGTGCTGCCGAATACAAACTCAATCGTATCAAGAATAAACCTGTAAAGAAGCTGAGGATTTCTTGACAGTGTCGTAAATGTCCGGCTGTCAAAAAGCGAGGTCATACGCAAAAGCTTTTCCTCGGCCCTGTCCCGTTCAAGTGCGGCTTCCAGGTGGCGCAAAATGCTGAGCTCGACATATTCCGATATGGCGGATACCCGATCCGCATCATTGAATGAAAGCGGCTTCATCACAGGTACAGGCGGCAGGTTATAGTCTCTTGCCATCTTCACGAAATCGAGCAGGTCTGAGTATTCGGCAAACCCCCCCCTTCCCAGGAGATAGACTACTTCCCCCGACTGCTGGACAGGCACCGAAAAGCTGAGCAGTCCGGCCCTGCATCTGAAGATCGCGGGCTCACGGCGTTCAAGCCCCCTCAGACATGAATCTGGGCAGTCGATATCGGCCAGTTCTGACGACTCGATATACCGGCAGAAGGGATTCCTTTTTGATGAAACAATAACAGAGCCCTCGTCATCAAGAATGCTCAACTCAAACCCGGTCATACTCGACAGGCGGTCAAGCAGATCCTGCCATCCACCGGAAGCTATAGCTTCATAAAGGGGACCCTCCCGGCCAGGGTCATCTGATCCCATGGCGATATCTCTGTTGTCGTCGATTTCACTCATCTTACAGTAATTCTCTAAATTAATTAACAGGTTACAAGTCTGTGACTCAGAAAACAGGTGTTCCTTTTTATTCTCCATGCAAGATTTTAGCCAGATTATAACTACTTGATTTATTTAAATTTCAAGAAAATTTGTCAAACTTTAATGTAAATAAAATCGACGACTGTCTGTATTTTATAATAACAATATTTACATTTGCTTTATTTTCAGGGGGTTAGTTTCTGTTAAGTTTCTTTACATTCATGGGGGTCAGCATCAGCAGGTGGAGGATCGAACGAATTAATAAATACCCGGTTTAGAAAGATACCATTTCCTTAAGATAGAAATCAACAGAAATCATATTCATCTCCCGGTCAGTTTTCGCGGGTCGAGAAACCGCCTGGATGACTTTCCGGTCAGAATACCCTTTTCTTCAGCCACCTCCCTGACGGTCTTGCCACTCCTGTAAGCCGACTTCGAGATCTCCGCCGCCGCGGAATATCCGATTACCGGATTCAACGCCGTGGCCATTGCAAGGGTGGATTCCGCATATTGCATGCACCGTTCTCTGTCCGCCCCGATACCTCTGACGCACCTTTCAGTAAACGCCCGGATTCCGCCTGTCATGATATGTATCGAGGACAGAAGGTTGTATGCAATCATGGGCATCATCACGTTGAGTTCAAGTTGTGAAGCCTGAGTAGCATAAGTTACCGCTGTATCATTTCCGATGACCTGATAGCAAACCATATTGAGCATTTCAGCCATCACAGGGTTTATCTTGCCGGGCATGATCGATGATCCGGGTTGCACGGCGGGAAGCCGTATCTCCGCAAAACCCGTGCGTGGGCCGGAACTGAGAAGCCGTATATCGTTGGCTATCTTTGTAAGTGTTACAGCTAGCCCCCTCAATGCAGCACTCAGTTCGAGAGCAGGGTAGACATTCTGAATCCCCTCAAAGGCATTCGCACAACTTCTGAACCTGATGCCGGTAATCTTCTTTATCTCCCGGATAACGGCCCGTCTGAATCCGGACTTTGCGTTGATACCGGTGCCGACCGCATTTCCCCCGACAGGCAGCGACAGCAGTGACTCTGTAGCATGCTTTATACGGACTATATCGTTAGCAACCGAATTTTCATATCCTGAAAATTCCTGTCCAAGCCTGATCGGCACCGCATCCTGCAGATGCGTCCTGCCGGCCTTGACTATCTCATCAAACTCCTCCGACTTTGCCTCCAGTGAGGCCCTGAGTGCTTCAACGACCGGCAGCAGATCTTCTTTCACACCCTCATATGCCGAAATATACATTGATGACGGAATAGTGTCATTAGTGGACTGGGCCATGTTGACATGATCATTCGGATGTACAATGCCATAGTCCCCTCTTCGGCCGCCCAGTATCTCTACCGCCCTGTTGGCTATCACCTCGTTGGCGTTCATATTCTGTGAAGTACCTGCCCCCGCCTGATAAACATCCACGACAAAATCCTTATCATGAACACCCTTAATCACTTCAAGTGCGGCTTTTTCGATCGCCCGTGCCCGTTTCCTGTCGATCTGTCCAAGCGATGCATTGGCCCTCACGGCGGCGAGTTTGACTATACCCTGAGCCCTTATGAATCTGCGAGGGAGCCTGAGACCGCTGACCGGAAAATTTTCAACAGCCCTCTGCGTCTGAGCTCCGAAATATGCGTCATCCGGCAACTTAACTTTTCCCATCGTATCCTTCTCTATTCTCACGATCCGGGACCTCCTGTTATTAATTTTATCTCTTATCCTCAAAGGACTCTCTTTCCGTAGTGAGATATATCAGTAGGCTGTTGAAAAAGTCATTAGGGCTGTCATTTATCTCCCCACCTGTCGGGGACCAGCGTTGTAAGCAGTAAGTGATAGGTAGTAAGTTAAAAGAAGATGATTTTTATAATAATACTTCCACTTACTTACCACATACCACTTACCCTTTA
>CAZZGC010000055.1:11981-15360 GCA_964653915.1 uncultured Thermodesulfovibrio sp. | reverse complement strand
CAAGGCTGTCAGAAGAGTAGCGTTTAGTTAATTCATGTGCATAGTATTTTGCATGTATTAATTATCATGTAGTTTGAGAATAGGGAATACCCGTGATTTGCCGGGAATAATAGAGATAACTTACTAAAAAATAATAAAAAAAGAAAATAAAAAAGAAAAAACGGCAAATTGAGAAATTAATGTGGATAACCCTATGAAAGTAACAGTTAGTTTGAGAATTGATGATTGTCAATAATTCCAAGTTATCTAATGTTTAAAAGGGCTTTAATAAGTTTTCCACATTAACAACCGTGAACGTTAGTTCACTTAAGGTTTTATAATTCAATATCTCGATAATTCAAAGTGTTACAAAACACAAGCTATTCGTCGTATTCATCATCGTCACATTCATATGAGAGTTTCAGGCCATCTTTTCGCCAGGCTTTATCTTCCAGTACTTTAATGTCTTCCTTAATGTCCTCTACAGCCATTTCCGCACGTCTGTATTTATCAACTGCTTGCTCAGCATATGTCCAACTGATATGCAACCTTTCGAGCTCAGATTTTGTATATGCAAGTTCTTTCTGTGCCTTTTCCAAGTCATTTTGATAACGCTTCCATTTCTTACACCACTTTTCAATACTTACTTCTTTTTCATCTATATTCTTCTTAAAAAAAGTGCGTTCTCCAGAGGCCGGAGCCCCCTCATATTTATCTAAGTCATGATTTGTGAATATTCTACCAGCATTACTTGGGTTAGCCATTAAGAATAAAGTTAAGAAAATTAACATACCGTATCTCAAAGGAAGCATAATCACTTTATTCAAATTGACATCTATACCAGGATGCAGGGATATCTTGTCTGTAGGCTCTATCTGTAAACTTTCTGTAATCATCTTCAGCTTCTTCAAGATCGTGCCTGGCTTCTTTTAAATTATCCTCTGCAAGAGTCACCTTCCATTCTTCACTGATTCCACGAAATACATCGGATCGGGCATCGCTTAATTCCTTTTTTGCATCTTTTACCCTTTTGCGAGCTCGATCTATCTGTTTCCGATGATAATTACCCCAGATACACCAGTAGTTTTGATCATACTCTTCAGCCGCTTTATCGATCTCCTTAATTGCCTTATCTATGGGAGATTTAGGTTTGCTGTAGAATGATTTCGGCGGGCCGCTTGAAATAGGATCTGACGGCCTGGCATATTTCTTCAAGTCAGAGTCAGTGAATGTTCTGCCGGCCATGGCTGATGAAGATAGTGTTACGATTATCAAGAATATAATGACTATCATAACTTATAATTGAAACTACTTTTTTATTTCGTCTTATTCATTAGTAAGGGGGCCTTGTGTCGCTTGTGGTGCAATATTGTCAGATGCCAATTCATATTTTAATTTTGACTTTTTTACAGGCGTTGACCACAATTTCGACACGATTTTTCTCGCGTCATCATATAATTCATCATTATCAATTAACTTACGAATATTCTTAACAATTGATGAATTATCCTTTATTCTATGTCCGGTAATATCCCTTAATGAATTTCGCAACGCTGACAGGACACGAGGGCTTAAGAGAGCCGTCATGAAATTCAAATCACTCAATGTTGTCGCTTCTCTTATATATTGTTGGATATTACCCTTTCTGAATGCTGTGCTGGATAGCAAACCCAACTTCTGTGCTATTTCATTTAATTCATCACTTAGAACATTGAACGACATTACCAGTAAAGGTTCGACCGCCTTTTTCTCCCAGGAAATGTGATATAAATGATAATCGATTAGGTTAGTTAATAAGACCAGGTCAATACCGGCGGTGGCTGCATAATTTACAGCCTGATAAACATGAGTCTGCCGCAATGTGGTATCAATAGACTTCACTTCTATAAAAAAAATCACCTTGTGCTCATATTTTTTCTGTTGACTATCCCATAATTTTGTTTTCACCGTCATATCAACATAGTGACTTTGCACCATATGTTCTTGCGTGATATCTTCAAGCAAGTCCTAGACAAGCACCTCTTTTCTTAATACCCTAACGCGATTTCGCGTTTCCGCTTCATTTAATCCTTTATCTTTAGCTTCCCGCTCCTTAGGTAAGAACTTTCTAAGCCTCGCTTTTAAGTCCTTCATCTCCCCCTCCTATCCGGCTTGTTTTTTCCCCTTCCGCTCTTCCATCAGTTCGCGGAGGAGTTTCTTCTCTTCACAATATTTTAGAACATCGCGCTGCTGATCCTCCGGCATGTCCCGAAGCGCCTGGATGATCAGCTTCATAACCTCCGATTCATTATTATATATATCCCCTCCCTCTCGTCTGATCATCTCCCCTTCTCCGGTCAGGAGCCAGTCTATTGATATGCACATTTGTGTTGCTATTTTAGATAATTTATCTGCGCCGGGGACTCTTTCACCAGAAATATATGACTGAAATGTGCGATATGGAATACCAGCGCGTTTAGCAAATTCCTTTAGATTCCCATCAGTTATCTTCTCTATAGCACTTTTTAATCTATCGATTACACTATGTTGCATTTTATCCTTGACATAAATGCACGATTGTGTTTATAATCATCCCGTAAGCAATTAACACATTAACACCATGGCGACAAAAAATAACGCAAAAGAGATCAAAAAGCTGCTTATCGACAAAGACATCAGGCAGGCGGATATCGCCCGCAAGGCGCAAGTAACGCGGGTTGCCATATGTCGAGTCATATCAGGCGACCTGGGTTCAGCACGCCTGAAGAGAATAATCGCCAATATGCTCGGCAAAACGGTCAGAGAACTCTGGCCGGACGACAGGGCTGCATGAACATGGTCAGGTGTCCGATCTGCGGAATATCTATTCAATGAAAGGAGCGTCATGACTTTACGTCCTTCAGTACACGCTGGAAACCTTGAAGCTTCTGTATCAAAGAATCCACTTCATCCTTTAGCGTTATCAGATGATGATGATATTCATCATCAGATTCAAAGGCAGAGGGCTCTAATAGCTTCAACCTTGCGAGCACTGAGATCAAATCCAGGATGTTTGACGAGGCCTGGAAAGAGAGGAAGTATTGAGAATGAATAATGCATGTCCATTCATCCCCGAAAGGCATAAAGAATATGCACTCATCTTCCCTGCAGGGGCCGAAGCTGTTAAAGGGGCATCCTTTCATAGTGATATTTCCGGCAGTAAATGATGGTTTATACATTTTAAAGGATTCGAGGGGTTATATCAATGTCAAAAACGAAGAAAAAACTGCATGTTGATGTATCAGATCAGACGAGGCTGTTTGACACGGAAATTGTCGAGGGCGCCCTGGATGTAAGTCTCGCTTTCAGAGATTCATTGACGAAGGCGATCAGTAAATGCCGCCTCTCCCGGTGGCAGATCGCGGCGGCGGTCAGCGAGCTG
>CAZZGC010000055.1:4832-11881 GCA_964653915.1 uncultured Thermodesulfovibrio sp. | reverse complement strand
GATCAGTAAATGCCGCCTCTCCCGGTGGCAGATCGCGGCGGCGGTCAGCGAGCTGTCCGGGCGGAACATTTCGAAGGACATGCTCGATAAATATACCTCGTCGAATCTGGACTACGGCCTGCGGGCCGAGGACCTGCCTGCGCTGCTGTATGTATTGCAGTCCCTGGAGCCTGTAAGTGTATTGCTCCAGGCAGTGGGCGCCGATGCGATCGATCACAAAGAGAGCAAGCTTATTCGTTATGCCAGGCTTGAGCAGAAGAAGGCAGAGCTGGACGCAGAGATGGCCCGGCTCAGGCACGAGCTGAATATCAGAGGGAAATAATGGGCGCTGATTACGAGGGTCAGGACAGGGCGATCGACAAGCTGAAGAGACATCTATCTGAGGAGGAGCGGCAGGTGCTTTCGCATCACCTGCGAAACGCCCTGAGCGGGATCATCGGGGGCCTCCAGACCGGGCAGTATGAGATGGCGGAGAAGGAGGCGTGGCATATGGTGAGGGATCTGGAGGAGTTCGGGTTATGAAAATAATGAGAGACATTGAATACCCTCAACAGAGAGAGGAAGGAGTTCGATCGGGTGTGCGGCATCATAAGCCGGTTGCAATGATGCGGGAGACTCTGGCATGTGCAAAGACGCAAAGACCGGCATCGGCTCCTTCCGCGGACGGGCATGAGCCCGGACGAAGACAAAAAACGAAGGGGCGTCATCATGCCCTCTGACGCTCCTAATTAATAGAGGAGGTTATGAATGTCGGAAAGAAGTGAATTCAAATTCTCACATGACGAATTCAAACGGCTGACCAAAGAAATCAACCAGGAATACAGAAAGGCAGAACTCGAGAAAATCAATACCCAGTGGGTAAAGAAAACTGAATTTTTGAAAGAAGCATTAAAGTTCTTGATATGGCAATCACGAGCTTTCCCAGTGATCAAGATTATCAATGAGGTTAATGACGGTGCATCCCCTGATGATATCAGAGACTGCATCAAGATGGCACGGGACGTTATCAATGACTTCGTTGATTGTTACCTTGATGCATTGGATCGACTTGAGGCGGAAGGGAGGTTGCAGAATGGAACAAAACAATGAGCTCATTGTCTCCAGAGATATGGAGCGTTACGCAAAGACCAAGATTATCGAGGGGGACCATCCTTATGAGAGGCGGGTCTATATAAGCGAGGTCAAGTTCCTGCTTCGTAGAACTGCAGAAGATATCATTGAGATAGGTAAAAGATTAATTGTAATCAGGGAACATGAGGGATATGAAGAATTTCTCAAAATAATTGTTAATGAAATAGGTTTAAGTCGTACATCAGCATATAGATTTATGTATGTTGCTAAAAAAGTGGAAAAATTTCCAAAGATTGTTTCGTCCCAATTTGGGACGAGTCATATTTATGCCCTTATTGAGGCAAATGAGGAAGACCTTCAGGAGCTACAGGACAAGGGAGTTTTTGCAGGCCGGTCGGCTGATGAACTTGCAAATATGAGTTACAAGGAGCTTAAAGCACTTGTAAAGCGCCTCCAAAAAGACGCTGAGAAGGTCATCGGCAAGCAGATCGGCAAGCTCGAAGAGAAGATAGATAATCTGAGCCATGAGAACAAGCGTCTCAGGGCGCGGCTCAGCGAGGGCACGCCGAAGAGCATAGCCACGGCCTTTACCACTGCGGAGAAGCTCATGGCCGAGGCTCTGGATATCATCTCGGCCCTGCAGCTCAGAGACAGGCTCAACGGCGATATGGAACTCCGCAAGAAGCTCCTTGCCCGGGCAAGGAAGCTCAAGAAGCAAATGGATATTGTCCATGAGACCCTCATGGAGGAGCTCTCATGAAACCGGCTGACAATCTGCACATGGCGCCTGTACCGGCAGGCGTCCATATCCTGGACCGCCATGCACCGGGACAACTTCCTCCAGCGGGGCGGGAGGTTTTCGTCACTCCTGCCCCGCCCCCCTCTTGTCAGGATGCGATTCCCGAAAAGGCGCGGCGCATTGCCCTGGCCCGGGTGGACCTGGTCAGGCTCTGGAGCGGGTTCCGGACCGAGCACAATGGGTCCGCGGCCGAAATCGACAGGGAATTCCTTCAATTATATGAGTCGGGCCACCTTGCCGACGGCATACTGAAGATACTCGGCAAGGTCTCGATCAAGACCCTGTACCGGTGGAAAAACCTTCTTGATGAATCGAACGACTGGACTCTGCTCGTGCCGCAGTATTTCAACCGCGGCAGGGGCCCCGTCCTCCAGCCGGAAGAAGCGAAGACATTCCTCAGCCTGCTTCTGCAGCCCAACAGGATCAAAATAGGCGCAGCCATAAGGCTTACCAAGTACGCGCTCGAAAACAAGGGGATGGAATCACCATCATCCCCCATGACGTTCAGGCGCTTTGCCGAGCGGTTCAAGAAGCAATATTACGACCGCTGGGTGCTGCTGCGCGAGGGGCAGAAGGCGCTCATCGACAAGGTGGCGCCGCACATCAAGCGCGATCCGTCATTGCTGGAAGTGGGCGACGTCCTCGTGGCAGACGGCCACCGTCTGAACTTCCAGGTCATCAATCCCTTTACCGGCCGGCCCTGCCGCGCCACCCTGGTCGGATACCTGGACTGGAAGAGCTACGACCTGGCCGGCTACGAGATCATGGTCGAGGAAAACACACAATGCATAGCCTCGGCGCTCAGAAACGCGATTATCAATCTCGGTCTAATCCCGAAGGTAGCATACCAGGACAACGGCAAGGCCTTCAGGGGGCGTTTCTTCACGGGCGCGGACCTGAAGGAATGCGGAATCTACGGCCTGTTCGGCAGGCTCGGCATCGTGCCTGTATTCGCCGCGCCTTACAACGCGCGGGCGAAGATCATCGAGAGATGGTTCAAGGAATTTTCAGATACCTGCGAACGTCTCATGCCGTCTTACACGGGCTCAAACATCAATGACAAGCCCGCCTGGATGCTCCGCAACGAGAAGTTCCACAAGGCAGTTCATAACGAATTCGTCCCCACTATCGAGGAAGCCGTTCAGATGATAGAAGCCTGGCATAACTTTCACCGCTCACAGCCGTGCCCTCACGTTAAGGGCAGGACTGTAGGAGAGGTATTCGATGAAGGCCGGGGGCCCGGAGTTGACCTGTCTGAACTGGATGACCTTATGATGGCAACGGAGCTCAGGAATATCAGGAACAACGGCATCAGGTTTCTCAATACCGAATACTACGATGAGAATCTCTACGGATACAGGGAGAAAGTGATCATCAAATACTCCCTGTTCGACCTCGGGCAGATCAAGGTCTATGACATAAAGGGGCAGTTCCTCTGCACCGCTCAGAGAGTCGAATATACCCATCCCATGGCGCCCGTCCTCGGCGGCGCCGACGACATCACGTCGGTCAAGAACAAGGTGGCCCAGCAGAGGCGCCTGCGGAAGCAGACTATGAACGTGGCCCGGCAGTACCTGAAGACGAAAGACCAGGCCCCGCAGCTCGACTGGCAGAAAGTGGCGGAACATTCCCCGCGGGTAATAGACAAAATCGAGAAAGAAAATATCACCCTTCCCGGAGACGAGCGGCAGATTCCTGAAGAGATGGTATCTGATAACTCCCCCCGGCCCCCTCTTAACTTAAGAGGGGGAGGCTCTGCCCGTGATAACTCCTGCCTTGATTCAGCGGGGAACGAAGGTGTAAAGATGCAGAGCGAACAAACAACCTTCGCCGAGGCCTGGCAGCGCTATGAACACCTGAAACAACAGGAAGAAATATCCGAGGAAGACCGGCAATGGCTTCAGGAATATATGCGCTCGGCTGAGTACAGGATGCTCTACGGAGCGCGGGAGGCGGCGGGCTGAACGCCAGAAAGAACAATCATAAGAAGGAGGTCGAATTGAAAAAGACGTTCGTAAGAACTACCAACATTAGAAATTTTATCGCTGCAGTTAATCGGCTGCAGAATCGGCAGGATGAGGTCCCGGGCATGATGCTCATGTACGGAGATCCGGGTCTCGGCAAAACCCGCGCATGTCTCTGGTGGATAGCCAACAACGGCGGGACATTTTTGAGGGTAAAAAAACTAATGAGTGGAGCATGGATGTTGTCGGAACTCGTTGTCGAATTAGGCGAGGCGCCTATGAGGCGGGTGGCTGATCTTTACAGGCAGGCAAGAGATCTGCTCCTGGCACAGCAGCCTGTCGTCTTCGTCGATGAGGTTGACTATCTCTGTCATGACGCGCGGGTTATCGAAACCTTGAGGGACTTGTACGACGACACCGGAGTCCCTTTTGTATTCATAGGGATGGGCATGGCGGATAAGAAGCTCTACCGGTACCGGCACCTTTATGACCGCTTTTCAGAGATAGTCAAATTCCAGGACCTGACTGAATCGGATGTAAGGACCATCGTCAACGAAATGTGTGAGGTCAAGCTCAGCGATGACGCGGTCAAATATCTGCATTCGCAGGCGAACAAGTTCCGCAAGATCGTCATCCAGCTCTACCGCTGCGAGCACATCGCGCGGACCAACGGGCTGAAGGAAATCAGGGCCGAGCACCTGAAAAACGGGAGGAAGCGCTGATGATGAAGGAAATAGTGGACGCATGCCTTTCATTCGGGACGAAATATTACACGCTCTCTCAGGTCGTGCTTGCAACATGCATCGGGCGGTCAATCGTGCGCCACAACTTATGGAAACTCGAAAATATCGGTTTCATCACCCGCATTAAATGCTGGGAGACGCCGCTGCCCGGCTTCTCAAAAGGACGACCGACCAAGGAGATCTGCTACAGAAACACAAAGCTCCTGAAGCATAAGCCTCTACTGACATCTGAACGGAAAGAGAACACCTGGGACACGATGTGGAAGACAATCCGTGTGCTCCGCAAATTCACACATACTGATCTCGTAACCATCTGCGGCCAGGATCTCAATAACGTCAGATTCTTTGTCAGGCGGTACCGGGATCTCGGATATATACGCAAACAGGGGAAACGGGACCGGGAAACGCTCTGGATACTCATCAGAGATGCGGGGCCATTAAGACCACTCAGGAGGGCCGATGAGCTGGATTGAGATACTGAAACAACAGGTGAAAGACAAAGGCCCCCGCCAGGTCGCAAGGGAGCTCGGGGTATCTCATTCGACCCTCAGCCTCGTGGCATCCGGCAAATATAACGCAAGCACAGAGAAGATAGAAAAACGCGTATCGAATATATACGGCAAAGACGGAGTGGTCGACTGCCCCATACTCGGCCGGATCGAGCCGGTCGACTGTGCCGGCCACTGGGAAAAAGCAAAGAAACTGCACCGGCTCGTCTCCAATCCGGACAAATTAAAGCTCTATTACCACTGCATTAAATGTCCTGTAAGGAGTGTTTGAAATGCAGAAGATTACCAAACAGCAGATCAGGATTATCCATACCCTGAAGAGCAGGCTCGGCATGAGCGATGAGCAGTACCGTTCGATGGTGCAGGAAGTGCATGGCTTCAGCGGCACCAGCAAGGACCTGAGCTTTGTTGAAGCCGCGAGATTGATAACCCGGCTCAAGCGTCCTGCCGTCGAGCGCGGACTCTGGCAGGAGCCCGGCAGGAAATACGACGACCTGGACAGGCGCCCCGGCATGGCCTCGCCGGCGCAGCTCAGGATGATAGAGGCGATGTGGAGCGGGGTCTCATATCATCACGACAGGGCTAAACAGCAGAGCGCCATCAGGAAGTTCGTCTTCAGGATCGCCGGGAAGTCTGATCTGCGATTTCTGACAAGCGTGGATGCCCGCAAGGTCGTCAATGCGATTAAAAACATGAAAGGAAGGAGGCATGAATGAAGCTGTCAGCTACACGCATCTGCATCGATTGCGAAGAATTGTTTGATCACATCCGCACACAGCAGGCAGGCACGGGCAATGCAAGGGTGTGTCCGTCATGCACGTCCACGTCAACAATCCTGCTGTCGCGCTGGGTCAGGACAATGGCTGAGTATGAAAAGCACAAGGAGGAGATATGCGAGAGGTTATTGCCGGACTTATCGTCATTGCCGCATTCGGAGGCGGACTGCTCTGTGGTGGAATGATCGCAGAGCGAAGAATGAAACAATTTTACGAGGAGGTGAAACATGAAACGAATGATACTTACATTCATGATTCTTCTGCTGATGACGATGCCGGCCCTTGCGGCTCATTCAAGCGGCAGTGTCATAGAGTATGAGCTCATCAATGGGAAGCAATACAAGGTGATTCATCATCTCATCGACACGGATCGCGGCGACAGCCGGGTAGTCATCTATTACTTCCGGCCCGGGGAAGTACCGCAAGGCAAGTACAAATTCGCCGGTGTCGAAATATATGAAGAAGGCCGGGTAATCGAGGACACTTTCAGGGAGAATGATCTTTAGGAGGGTCACGATGGATTACATATCGATGGGGATAGGGATGATCATCGGGATGCTAATCGGGATGTTTTTGATGGCGGCGCTCGCCGCCGCCGGCAGGGCCGACGAGCTCGCCGAAAGAGACGAGAAACTCAGAGAGATAAGGAGAAAGGCATATGACATTAAATGAGATAGAGAGGCTGACCAGGGAATACGCCCATGCCCGTAACATACTGCGCGAGCGCGTCCAGCGGCTTGAGGACGAGATAGCGGCGCTCAAGAGGAAGCTGCTGCCGGGCATCCGCAGCGCCGTCAATACATCAATGGAAAGACATGCCCGGCTGAAGGCGGCCGTCGAGTCGGCGCCCGGGCTTTTTGTGAAGCCCCGGACGCAGATATTCCACGGCATCAAGGTCGGCTGGCAGAAGGGCAAGGGCGAACTGATGTGGGAAGACCCCGCGCAGGTCTGCCGGCTGATCCGTAAGCATTTCCCCGGACAGGCCGATATGCTGATCCAGATCAGGGAAAAGCCGCTTAAGAGCGCCCTGGCAAAGCTCAGCGTTTCGGAGCTTAAGAAGCTGGGTGTCGAGGTTGAGGAGACCGGCGACCAGGTCGTGATCCGGAGCGCCGATTCGGAGATAGATAAGCTCGTCAACGCCCTGCTGAAGGATGAAGACGACTTCCCGAAGGAGGCGGCTTAGGATG
>CAZZGC010000055.1:0-4732 GCA_964653915.1 uncultured Thermodesulfovibrio sp. | reverse complement strand
GTCAACGCCCTGCTGAAGGATGAAGACGACTTCCCGAAGGAGGCGGCTTAGGATGCCGGTTGAAAAGGTGGCGATGGTATACAGCCGAAGCAGTGAAGGGGTCTGGTGCTATTGCCCCTTTTGCGATGCGAAGGCTTTCTATCCGGATCCTGAATCAGAACTGCAGTCAACCAATTGCGAGCACTTCAGGTACATCGAGCCGGGCGGCCAGGCAGGGACGGCTATATTCTATCAAAAGGAGGCTTCATGAAAAAATTGATAATCATAATTGCGATGCTCCTGCCGTTGCTCGTCGGAGCGCAGAGCAATACGGGCAGCGACTGCGCTCCTCTTGCGTGGGACCCGCCCACCACAAATGCGGACGGCACACAATGTACCGACCTTGCAGGCTTCAAAGTCTACTGGGGCGACCGGAGCGGCAATTATTCCCACTCGAAAGATGTGGGCAACGTACTGACCGCAAGTATATGCGGCCCCGGTTCATTCGACAAGCCGGGGGACTGGTATTTTGCCGTAACGGCCTACGATTTTTCCGGCAACGAATCAACATACAGCAACGAAGTGGTCAAGAACATCAAAGACGTAACCCCCGATTCCTGGGGATGTACCGAAGGCCCGCTGAACTTGAGGTGATGGAGAACTTAAGGGACATCATAGGCGGGAACGATCCGGCAGGCGGTATTCCTCCGGAATTCACGGAACAGGAGCTTCAGAGGATCCGGATCCTTGCTGAGAAGGACAGATACTACAGATATGCGGAAATGTTTGTCGATCGATATGTCCGCGGCGCGGAGCACTGGGAGATGATGACAAAGAAACAGCGGGACTGGCTCTGGAAGATCAAGGACGATATCGAGGCCCTGATAAAGCGTGACCGGCCGAATCAGGAGTGGATTGAATGAGTCCCTTCGTTGAATATACATGCGGCTGTATAGAAGGCCCATTTCCTGCGGATCGCTGCTGGAAGCATAACACGCCGGTCAAGGGGCCCTTCAGAGGCGAAACGTCGCGCGGGGTGGCAAGATATATTGACTGTCCGCATGGACGGCCTATAAGAGTATGGATCGTGAATGACCGCTGTGATGAGGGAAAGCTCTGCCCCGGTCGATACGACTGTCAATATAAACCGGCGCAGAAAAGACTGCTATGACTGAACAGGGCCTTTTATTCGCATACACGGAGACCGAGCAGGCCATACTTTCATTGCTCCAGAAAGGGAGACGGAATGCACAAAGCGTCAAGTTCCTTGCCGGTCAGACCGGCCTGAGCGAGACCGAGGTGCGAGAAAAGATCAGGCATCTCATTATGGTGCATGATGTGCTGATCGCCTCCACAGTGCAGAAGCCCGCCGGCTTTTATATACCGGAGACTCCCGAGGAGATCGACCAGGCCACCAGGAGCCTGCGGCACAGGGGGATATCGATCCTTGCCCGCGCCGCCAAGCTCCAACGGCTGTCGCTTGAGGATATCTATCATCAGGCGAAAATGGAGTTTGACGCTATTAAATGAACCGCTTGATGATCAACATAATGGGTATCGAGCACGCGGTGGAATACTGGACAGACACAGGCGATCCTGTTGAGGATCGTATATGGCCTGATGAGAATATCTGCTGCACATACATCAAGAAAATACGATATATCATAATCCCCAACATCAATATCGCCAGGATCAACCTCAACTACTGCCCTGTATGCGGAACGGAGATCAGGCATGAATAACTGGATTACCGGCATATCGATCGATGAGCTTCCGGCCCTTTACCAGGAGATGGCCCGGCTCATAGGCATAGAAAACACCATCAAGCTCGCCGAGCACTTCGGCAAGCAGGGCTTCTACTTCAAGAGCCTCGACTGCCTGATCAGGAAGAAGAAAGAGGAATACATCCGGGAGAACTTCACCGGCAGCAACCACCGCGAATTAGCCCGGGCCACCGGCTACAGCGAACGCTGGGTGTATGAGATATTGAAGCAGGATAAGGATGACAGACAGGAGTGTATGTTTTGAGTAAGAGCTTGACAGCCCTGGGCGTGGCGTCTTATACTGAAGTCGCTAAAACCCATAGGGCTGTCCCCGGTCCCGCGGCAGATGCGGAAAGGGGGTTTTTAGTTTGTAGGGCAAAAGCCCGAGTGTCTCCGATACCGCGAGGTCGGGGCGGCTTCTATGGGGCCGTAGCAACACTCGGGCACTTTTTATGCCCTAAATTGTTTTTTTTGGTATTCGGCACGCTTCATAATATTCTTTTAGCGATAAGAAATACCACGAATTTATATTTTGTTTTTTCCCGGCAATAACACCTTTTCATTTTCTGAAGCACTTCAATAGACCCCGGCCGCGATAATTCCTAAAATTCTCACAATGGATACTGCAACCGGTCATCTTCTGAGCGACCTCCTCAATACTGTGCCCCTGGAGCCTTCTTCGTTCAGGGGCGCCCTTTTTTTCCGGGGGAGGCGGATATGAGCGACATCTTCCGGGACCTCGAGATTGATGAACTTTTCGCTCTCGCGATCTACGGGGAGGCACGGGGAGAACCTATCGAGGGGAAGATCGCGGTTGCTTCCGTCATCAACAACCGCAAGGCCCGGGGCGGCTGGTTCGGCGGAAATCTGCGCGAGGTGATCCTGAAGCCCCGGCAGTTCAGTTGCTTCAATCCGGAAGATGCCAACAGGGGCAGGCTGGAGATGATAGCGAAAAACTTCAGCGACTATCTCAATAGCTACGGGAAACTGCGCGAGTGCTGGTGGGTGGCCTGCGGATTCCTGAATGACATGATCCGCTCAAACGTAAAAGGCGCTACGCATTACCATTCGGTCTGGATCGACCCTCCCGGCTGGACACACGAGATGCTCGAAGTCGCAAGGATCGGGGATCACATCTTTTATGAGCAACAGTGATGGAGGGAGAACTTAAAAAATGCGATCTCTGCAGAGAGACATACACATCGACACACTGCGAAGTCGCCCCGGGGCATCTCATCTATGTCTGCGGAGACTGTCTGGAGCAGTCGAAGGCATATTTCATATTTGTCTGCATGAACTGCGGGACGGTGCATAAGAGGCACAAAAAGGCCGTGATCAACTCTCTCAGGGATCAGGGCCTGAAGAAGGCATACATGCTCTGCGAAGGAATGCAGATCATCCAGGGCGTCGATATCTGCATCTCCTGCGATCCGCAGGGGATACTCGAATATTGGCAGATGGGATTCTGCTGAAAAAAAGGAGGAGACATGAAATTCTTGAACATCATTAAAGTCGTACTATCCGTGCTTCCATACCTGTTTAAAGTGATCCCCCTGGTCGAAGAGGTGGTCGACAA
The DNA here is from genome assembly GCA_964653915.1 of uncultured Thermodesulfovibrio sp. Lineage (GTDB taxonomy): Bacteria > Nitrospirota > Thermodesulfovibrionia > UBA6902 > UBA6902 > CAZZGC01. The sequence goes on along the minus strand of CAZZGC010000055.1, from coordinate 1,414 downwards.
GCCTCACTCCGGCCAGGCGAAAAAGGCACTCGTTCTCGATGGGGCGAGGACTGCGGTGCAGATAGTGACCAACATGTCCACCGGCGGCCAGAAGGATACCTGGATGAGCATCAAAGATCCTGTCGACAATCTGATAGACAGCACGGTCGAGATTCTGAACCGGACGGGGGTGTTCAGGGACAAGGCCCCCGCCGCCGCCACAGGGGATGTGGGGCGGTAGCATGATGGAAGCGGCCTCGACATTGCGCGACTATTCCCTGATAGTTCAGACTGTCGGCCCGATGGGTGTTTTGGTCTTCGTCTGGTGGCAGGGCTACAGGGAAAACCAGCGATGGAAGGAGCGCATTGAAACAGAGATGCACCGATGGCAGCAGCGGCATCAGGAAGTAGTCCGTATGTACGAGAACAACGTGGAGCTGCTGAAGACAACACAGAGGATCGCTCAGAACTCTGAAGAGTTAATCGTCCACAACGTGCAGGTAATGCAGAAGGTATATGATCTTGCCAAAAATAATATGTTTTGCCCTAAGGTGCGGGAGGCGACCAAAGGATGAGCATAAGATTACAGCTAAAAGGCAGACTACATGACCTCAAGCTCAGGCGGATGGAGCTTCAGACAAAGATCAAAAGCAAACTCGCGCCGGCGGTTGAGAAGATCGGGGATTTCGAATACCGGCCTATAGATGAGATCGACATTGAAGGCGCCGTCATGCTTCTCAAGGAAGTGGAGGAACATAAAAGGGATCTCCTCCGGGTCCTCGGGGACATTGAGAAGCTGGAAAAGGAGCTTTACGACTGATATGGGGGAGTCCCACACAAAGATAAGACGGCACGGGAAGATTCACGAGCTGCCTGATGATGTCCGCAAGGAAGTCGATGCCCTGCTGATCGAAAACGCCACATACGAGGAGATTTCGGAATACCTCAAGAGCAAGGGTTATGACATCTCAAGAAGCGCGGTCGGCCGGTACGGCAAGGACTTCATGAACTACATACGCGAGGTGCGGATAATCGAAGACCAGGCGAAGCAGATAGTCTCGGGCAACGATGACGCCATGGTGCTGGAGGAAGCGGCCACCAAGCTCTTTACCAAGAAGATCGTCACCATGCTCATGTCCGAGGGGATAAACCTGAACAAGATCCCGCGCATCGTCTCAGACTTCGCTCGTCTTCAGGCCTCGTCCGTGCTCAGGGAGAGGATGAAGGCGGAGTTCAGAAAGAAGGCGGAGAAGGCGTTTAACAGGGCTGAAAAGCAGCTTAAAAAGCTCTCTAAAGAGGAATTAATCAGGTCTCTGAGGGAGGATATCTATGGGCTGGTATAGCGTAAGATTTCTCCCTTCGGTCGAAATGACGTGGGGACGGTCGAAATGACGTGGGGACGGTCGAAATGACGTGGGGACGGTCGAAATGACGT
>CAZZGC010000054.1:0-15822 GCA_964653915.1 uncultured Thermodesulfovibrio sp. | reverse complement strand
AGACCGAATGTCAAATCAGTAGGGGCAATAATCGCAATCGATATCCTTCTTTCCTCAATTTTTCTTCTGACAAATCTTGCATGCTGCACCAGAGCGGCTACGGGAATATCTGAAAAATCAGCATCCGTCAAGTCGTTCAGAATTTTACTGATATTACTGAATTTTTTATTTGAGAATATTTCTTTGGCGCATTCAGAAAGCTCCTCTAAATCAACCTTTCCATATCGACGCAGATAGACCGTCTGCTTCTTCTCATCAAACTCAAACGAATAGCTCACGGCGTTACCTTCACAATAGCGAAATTATCGAATTCAAATCACTTATGCGCGTACAAAATCATTGTCTCTGTCCACTATCGGTCCGGTTTACCTGATCCCGATTCATTGTGGACAAATTCAGAACAGCACCGCCACTTTATCATTTTACCAAATTTTCAAAGGAGGTTATAACCCTTCCGATATCTCCTGCCCGTTCTCTGCTTCGTACTGCATACTATCCTTTTCCTCCTTTCCCGCGCAACTCCAGACTCTAAACTCCATTTCCCGCTTGCCCCGCTTCCGGGCATGGCACTGCCTACTCCATAATGCTTACCGCCTACTTTCCTTTTCCCGCTTGTAAACCTCTCCTGCTATAATTAACATTGAGGAGATGAAAACACGACCGAGGGACATCCAGCTCGTTATTACTGCAGCGCTCAAAAAGGAAATCCCCGTTGACTGGCTCGCCGCACGCAGCATACCTGTACTGACGACCGCTGCACTGAAGTCAGGGGCGCTGAACCGGCCCGATCTTCCCGATACCGGAATGATGGTGGTGATAACCGGGGTCGGCCCTGCCGCAAGCCGCGACGCGGCATGCTGGATCCGCGATAATCTGAGTCCGTTATTCGTTCTGAACATCGGGACATGCGGAATCATGGACAGGCGCCGCTCCACAGGCAGATGGATGCAGCCGCGGTCCGTCTCGAATGAAGATGGTTATCGCCTCGAAATGGATATGAGACTCCCTGTCCCCTATCCGGAAGGAGTAAAGCCGGTCTCCTCCCTGTTAAGCGTCAGAAAGACCGCCCGGGATGGACGCCCCGATACATTGAAAGGGCATGATATTGTGGATATGGAAGCATATGCGCAGGCAGATGTATTCAGGAAAACGGATATCACCTTTCATTGCCTTAAGTTCGGCACCGACCATGCTGATGCCGACACCATATCCGACTTCAACAAAAGCATAATCAAATTCCGCGACTCCGTCAGAGGGATCCTCCGTTTCCTCGAAGAAGACAGAACGAGAGTCAGCGCCATAATACCTGTATACAACCGCGAACGGACGATCAGGCGTGCAATCGATTCCGTCCTTGCCCAGTCATACCCTCCTGCGGAGATAATCGTAGTTGATGACTGCTCTACGGACTCCACGCCGGATATCCTGGCCTCTTACGGCAGCCGCATCAGATATATAAGGCTTGCAAAAAACTCCGGCCCTTCGGCCGCAAGGAACACCGGGATCAGGGCCGCTGAATCCGGGTGGGTTGCCTTTCTTGACTCGGACGACTGCTGGGAGCGCCACAAACTCAGGCGTCAGGTCGAGTTTATCAGGAAATACCCATTCTACCGGATATTCCAGTCGGATGAAAAATGGATACGTAACGGTCGAAGGGTGAATCCCCGCAGGCATCATCTCAAGCCGGAGGGATGGATATGGGAAAAATCGCTCCACCGGTGTCTGGTCTCTCCCTCGGCAGTCATCGCAAGGAGATCACTCCTCATAGATTTCGGCGGCTTTGATGAAAATATGCCCGCCTGTGAAGACTACGACTTATGGCTGAGGATTTCACGCCGACATCCCGTAGGACTCGAATCCTCCAAATCGGTTGTAAAATACGGCGGCCATGAAGATCAGCTCTCAAGGCGGATAGAGGCCCTGGACAGGTTCAGGGTGATATCGCTGCTGAGAATCCTCGAAAGTGAACCGGAATCCGAATTCAGGGAAAAGATCAGCGGCGTCCTGACCGAGAAGTTCCGCATACTTGCCGACGGCTGCCGCAAGCGGGGGAAAATGTTGAGGTTGGACCTCCATACATATAAAATATCATTATGCTGACCCAGGGCATACGTATCGAAGACGTACTCATCGAGGACAGCCGGTTTTCGATCAAGCCCTACATCTTTGAACACCCGGGTGGTCCATCATGCCACCTAAGCTCATTCGATACCCTCGGCATCCTCTATCCAATCATCGTTTACGAGGACGACCGGAGAGACTACCACCTTATAGACGGCAGAAAGCGGCTCGCCTTCGCAAGAGACTCTATGAAGTCCACCATAATCGCAAATATCCTTCCGTCAGGCACTCCTGTCACTGATATAATATCGCTTGTCTTCTGCAACCGGAGAAACGAAATTCAGTCAAGTGTCGTAAACAGAGTGCAGTTCATTTGCTATGCCTGTTCACTAAGCGCACCTGAAGAATGGATTACGGGCAGTCTCTGCGTGCCCTTTGAATTCAGGCCTCATGCGGAATTCATTAACGAATGCGAACGCATCTGCTCGATGCCGGAGAGGCTCAGGCGCTTCGCTCATGAGAAGAAACTGTCTCTGAAGCAGCTAATCAATCTCTCCTGCTACCCCACAGACCTCCTCTCTCTGATTGTTGAATGGACAGATACACTGCAGCTTACGGCATCGATCATGGATGAGATGGCATCCAATCTGAGAAGCTATCTCAGGCGTGAGGGCATCAGCGTCAGGGAATTCATCAGAGATCCGGAGGTACAGGAGATAATCGAGTCATCCATGTCACCAAAGGCCAAGACCGAAAAGCTCCGCAGGCTGATCTACCTGCGGCAGTTCCCGGTGCTCTCAGCCACAAACCAGAAGATTAGAGAGATCGTGGACTCCGCCGGCCTGCCAGAAGAGGTCAGGATAACCTGGGATGAAACCCTCGAGAACCACGGCCTGGGCATCTCCATATCGGTAGATGATCCGGAAAAGTGGAAAACACTCCTCGAAAGGCTCCAGACTCCCGGCTTCCAGGACATGATAAGGAAAATGCTCGATGAGCTGTGAGGAATATTGATGTTTTGATGTGACATGCTTAACAGAATGGCGAGCCATGAGAAAACAGAATTGGATTGATTTAAGATTATGTCAACAGAAAAGAAGCTCAAGTCTGTTTTCGAATGGTTCGGCATTCTGTAACAAGTCTATCGCTGACAACCGATCGTTGACTATGCATTTTCGTGAAGGCAAAAAAACCCTTGTAGAGACCGGCAAGCGCGGCAACGCGATGGGCATATGCGCTACCTTCAACAGCAAGTACATCTGCTGCAGGGTACAGGTCATGCGCTCGTTGCAGAACTGCCCCTTTGAATGTACCTACTGCTTCCTCCAGAACTACCTCAATGACGGAGTAACCAGGTCTGTCACAGATATCGATACACTCATGGAAGAGGTGAGAGAGAAAATCGGGGCCGAACCTCGACGGCTCTTCAGGATCGGCACATGGGAACTGGGCGACAGCCTCGCTCTCGAATCACGTACCGGACAGGCCGCAAGACTGATCGGAGAGTTTGCAGGACTCGAAAATGCTGTTCTGGAACTGAAGACGAAATCGGACTGCGTGGCTCCGATCATCGGCCTAAACCATGGAGGCAGGACCGTGGTCTCATGGTCGATCAACACTGCGGCTATGATCGACAGAGAAGAGCGCGGCACAGCGTCGCTGAAGCGGCGCATTGAGGCCATGAAAATGGTCTCTCAGGCGGACTATCTCATCGGGCTTCATTTTGATCCGATGCTTATGCATGATGGATGGCGGGATGGCTACTCAATGCTCGTCGAAGAGATATTCCTTGCCGTTGAAGCATCACAAATCGCCTGGATATCCATCGGCAGCCTCAGGTTCAATCCTGAGATGAAAAAGAAGATCGAAAACAACTATCCTGACAGCGATATAACATCAGCCGAACTCGTGACGGGTGATGACGGCAAGATGCGTTATGTAAAACCGCTCCGTCTCGAAATGTACACTCACCTCTATTCGATGCTTAAGCAACATATCCAGAAAGACAACCTGGTCTATCTCTGCATGGAACGAAAGGATGTCTGGGACCGGGTGCTCGGCTACCATCCGGAATCTCCGGCCCATCTGGATTTCATATTCGCCGATTCCTTATACAGGAGATACGGGCTAGGGCCCCAAAAACCCCTCAGAGAGGCCTATCCCGGATGATACGAGTGTGGTGTTTAGAGTATTGAGTTTGGAGTTTTGAGGCGGTAGTGGCATGGCATTCCATGCCCGGGGTGGTAAAGCCGGCTCAACAGTCCGGCACTTCCATATCATCTGCGTAGATATGGTCGAGAATTCCCTGAGGATCGCACTCGATGCATTCCTCAATTCCGAACAGGAGGTGCGCTCCGCTGCACATGAGACAGGCATTGTCTACCCCGTAGTCCTCAAGTCGCTTCAGTACTTCATCCTTTGGCCGCTCATAAGTCTTTCCGCATCGGCTGCATATCCAGATAAAGTTATCCTGAGCCCTTTGAAGGCAAACACTGCATACATAAACGAGTTTGCCATGACCGAGATCCACATGCATCGTTGTCTCGTGCTCCCCGCATATCTGACAAGACATTTGTTCCCGATGCATCATTACACCTCCATGTGCTGCCACGATTCCGTTCTTACATGTTATATCGGGATTATAAGGAAATACCTTAAGCTTAAAACCTATTCCTCTCCCACGCAATAGCCTTATCATAATGCCTGAATGTACGCTCCCGCTTCTTGAACTCCGGAGTGTGGACTCTTCGCCTTTGCGCGCCACCGGCAACACCCAGATCGGCATGCAGCATCTCGTGGTAGACAATATATTCGACGAAATACCTGGGTACGCGCCGTGAGTCAAGAATGGTATTGATGCGTATAAGATCACAGTCAGGACAATAACTTCCGAGGGTCCGGCATTTTGCAAATCTTCTTGTTCCCTTTCGTCCCCATGTTATACGAGACCTTATACCGCCATCGAAATACTCATCATTGATCCTGCTGAATATCCGCGCGAGATTGTGATGTCTGCCCTGTGTAAGCATTTCACCATGAAGCCCGGAGCAACCGGACACGACTGCTGAACGGCTGTTAATGAAGGATCGAATGAGCGGGGTCTTCTTTCGTCCGTTCAGCATGAATCCAGCAAGTTCATCGAGCAGATCATCATCCGAGTTCAGAAACATACGGTGGAGCCGGAGTATCAGCCCCTCTTCCGATTGCCTGCAGGAGATGACGCTGGATCTGTTTTCGGTAAGAATCAGTTCTATCTTCCTGCCGGTTCTCTTTTCGAGAAAGGTCCGGACGTATCGCTCGTCGAATCCAAAAGATAGTCTTAACTGCTTCATATCCGTATCATACCCATTGAGAGAGGGAAAGGACAATAGGCAGTAGGCGGTAAGCAGTAGGCAAGGAATCCCCCTCTTAACCCAAGGGGGGGAGGGGGAGTTACCCCAACAAATAAAGACACTGTGCAACCGGTCCGATTTAAAAAGTATAATATGAGCACAGCAGGCCGAAAATACGAACAATACATGGAGATGATACCGTATGAAAAAGACCTTCGTCCTTGATACCAACGTCCTCATACATGATCCTGAGGCGATTCTGCATTTCGACGACAACGATGTTGTCCTGCCGATAACCGTGATCGAGGAGCTCGATAAACTGAAGAGGGGTAACGGTGAAATTCCCTATTCCGCAAGACAGACATTGAGACTGATCGACTCGTTCAGAAACGAAAACAAGCTCTCCGCAGGGGTCCGGCTCCCCGGCGGCGGAACTCTCCGGGTCTCGATCGAAGAAGGACATGAATTCAGCCATCCCACGAACGATAACCGGATAATCGCCACCGCTGCCCTTCTTGCACGGAAGGGCAACTATACAGGCCCGGTAATCCTCGTCTCCAAAGACACGTCAGTGAGAATCAAGGCGGATTCCATCGGCCTGACAACACAGGATTACCTGCGGGACAAGACCACAGTGTTTCAGAAATACGGCAGTGTGATTAAAGGAGATCAGGACGACAGTGATATAAGCTCCGTCAGATACCTAATTTCCGGAGACAAAATATTCAGGGCTTATGGTAAAGACCGTATGGAGATGATAAGGAGACAACGCCGTATCATGGGCATTCAGCCCAAAAATATAGAGCAGGAATGCGCTATTGACGCCCTCCTCACCCCCGGCATCGATGTGGTCGCCCTTACCGGCCATGCCGGCACCGGAAAAACCCTGCTGGCCCTCGCCGCCGGTCTCCATCTCTGTACAGCGGTATTCAGGAAGGGACATGCGGAAAAGTATCCCCGGTACGAACAAGTAATGGTCGCCAGACCTATCGTGCCACTGGGTAATGATCTCGGTTTCCTTCCGGGTGATATAGAGGAGAAACTCCATCCATGGATGCAGCCTATCTACGATAATCTCGACGTGATAGTAGCAACTCCTGACGATCAGGAGGATGAAAAGGAAACGGACTACAGGAGCTCAGACTATCTGATAGAGACAGGCATTGTCCATATAGAACCGCTCACTTATATAAGGGGAAGAAGTCTTCCGCGCCGATACCTGATAATAGACGAGGCGCAGAACCTGCGTCCGCTTGATGTAAAAACAATCATTACGCGATGCGGCGAGGGGACCAAGGCGGTCTTTACAGGAGACCTTGAGCAGATAGACTCTCCATTTCTTGATGCCGCATCAAACGGGTTAGCCTATCTGATAAACAGGTTCATTCAGGAAGAGAATTTCTGTTATCTGAATCTGAAGCAGAGCGCCCGCTCAGCCCTTGCCGAGCAGGCCGCAAAGCTGCTTTAGCCTTGATTATTCATGAATTTGCAGAAGGTGCGGCGAAAAAAAATATTGGCGATACCTTAGCCGAATACCAGAAGATACAAACTGTAAGTTCCACAGTTCCATGTTCCACGCTACGCGTCTCCATTAATCCCATCGCGTTCAAGATTTTTTTGAGCCTTGCCTTCTGCAATGCTCCAATTTGTGAATTATCCAGGTTAGAATATCTGGAGATTCGACTCAGATCACTTTCCGAACAGCCCCTTCAATTTATTGACAGAGCCTCCGATGGACTTCTCCACACTGCCGCGTACCTGTTTCTCTACGGATTTACCTATCTCCTTAACGGACCCGGCTGCCGTAGATACAATATTCTGATTGACAACGGCAAATATCTTCCCCATAACATCCGAAAGAGTGGCGTTCTTGTCATCCTTGCCGATATCGGTCATATGGATCTCCGGCATATCCAGTGTGACCTTCTTGCCCTGCAGGGCGGCCATGCTCAGATTGATCTTTCCGTTCTGTATAAGAAGGTCCGAAATCACGACCTTCTTCTCCTTGCCGCCATCTTTTCCGGCAGACTCCTTTTTTCTTCCTCCTGATGTACCCGAATATTTTCTGATATTGTTGAGCAGGGCCTGAATATTGTCGCCGGACATACCTTTTTCATAAGTGATGTCGGGGGCGTTTATATAGATGCTGTCAATGACTATCCTGTCCGAAAGCAGGGACTTAGGATCGAGTGATACCCTGACCTCGCTCAACCTGAAGGCACTGTCAGTTTTGAATCCAGTGGGATTGCCCACAAAGACACCTTTTATCTTTCCGCTCCCGGAGAGGATTGATATGTCAACATCATCAACCCGGACATCAGCACCCATGGCCATGGAGCCGAATGTCTGGATGCCTGATTTGACGATGGAGTTGATCGAAAAACCGATTACAAGCACAATGACAATCAATATGATAGGTATCGCGATCAGCAGTTTCTTCATTTCCGTCCTCCAAGCAGTTTTAAGGGTTATATCTATTGCCATTATATCACCTGAACTGCCGATTTGCTATTGATCTCTTTTCATTTCGCCTGCTCATTCTACGCCCTGAGTCCGAACCTCGGAAGGAGGTTCGGACTTCCCTCTTCCCGCTTTTCTCGCTTTTCCCGCTCTTGGGCGTGGCACCGCCACACCCCTACTGCATACTGCTTACTGCCTACTGTCTACTGTCTTTCTTCAAGTTTTCCCGCGCAGGGCCGATAACAAAATATGCCGGACTCGCCTCGCGCGCGACGGCACTCATAATCCTATGGTGAGGGGCATACTGACAGATTACACTCATGAACGGCTGAGGGAGCTGATCGCCGCCCTGACGCCGCCGGTTCGTATGCCTTTGCGCATCCGGATCGTACGTGACACCACCGATTTCTTCAGGGTTGAATACGACGACATAGTCATTCTCGGCGACAGGCCCTATCTCATAAGGAACAACAGGCGCGAAGGCCGCTTCGGTATTGCAGACCAGCCCAAATTCTGGGTAAAGTCCGCCATCGATCTGCTGACAGGCGAGACTAAGATCCTGAAAATGGTCTATTACGAAAAGTTCAGATCGAGGATCGGGGACCTTACGTTCGAATGTTTCCGCAGTCCGAAAAAGGAGGCCCGCATACTGACGGCAGTAAAAGGCAATCCGGACTTCATGCAGGGCTTCAGTATAAATGATGAAGCGGGCAATATCATCAGGGTGCTCGACTATATCGAAGGACCGTCACTGGATGCTGAGATAGAGGAAATAGACTGCAGCCATCAGGAATATTTCTATACGATGTTCCCATCCATCTTCGACAGCTTTATTACTCTGACATCGGCCATAGGCCATCTCCACAATCTCAGGGAAAAACACGGCGATATCAGACGGGACCATATAATTCACGACAGAAGGACCGGAAGGCGCAGATGGATCGATTTCGATTTCAACTACATGCATAGGGAGAACATGTTCGGATACGATCTGTTCGGGTTAGGCAACGTGCTTATCTTTATTACCGGCAAGGGAGATATCACGACACAGTATCTCAGGAAAGACAACAATCCTGCATTCAGCAGGCTCTCATCAGATGATCTTAATATCATCTTTCATAACAGAGTCGTAAACCTGAGAAAGATATATCCATACATTCCCGAAAAACTGAACAATGTGTTGATGCACTTTTCCACAGGCGCTAATATTTTCTATTCAGAGACGATACATTTTATCGAAGACGTTCAGGAGGCGCGAGACGAGCTATGCTGACCGAAAAAGAAAGGCCTGATACCCCGCCGTCCGACAGAAAGCCGAATGAACGGCATATCCTTATAGCTGTCGACGAGTCCGAGAATGCGAAGAGGGCGCTTCTCTATGTGGCGGACTTCCTCGGCGGACAGGCAGGTATACAGGTGACGATTCTACGAATAATACCAGAGCCGTCAGAAGACTACTTCGAGACCGACTTTGACCGGGCAGACTGGATACAGGAACAACTGGCCGGGGCCGAGGAGATGCTGGCCAACTACAGGGAAATTCTGATTCAGTCCGGTTTCAGCAAACGCAGAGTACACACAAAGATTTCATTCATGAATGGAACATCCATCGCCGGCTCTATCCTCGAACTGCAGAAGAAGCTGAACTGCTGTACCATAGTGGTGGGGCGTAGAGTGGTGTCACGGAAAGAGGAGTTTCTCTTCGGAAGCACATCGAGCGCACTCCTGCATGCACCCAAAAGCTGCGCTGTCTGGATCGTGGAGTAAGTGCAGTAGTAAGTAGTAAGTGGTAAGTGGTTGGTCAAAGGAATATTATTTTAATAAATTTTCTTCCACTCAAATACCACTTAACTCTATACTCGAAACTCTAAAGACCCCATCCCCCTCCTCCGGGAGTCTCGATTATAACTGAATCACCGGCAGCGGCGTCAAAAACGACCCTTCCCGGAAGTTCTCTCATCGTACCGTCCGCCAGCCGCAGAAGATTTCGTCCCCTCATCCCCTCTCCCCCTCCATTCAGGCCATAGGGCGGGCAGACTCGCCTTTCGGAGATTATGGAGACACGCGCCGGCCTGAGAAACCTCATCTCCCTTATCACTCCATCTCCACCGCTGAAAAGCCCTGCGCCGCCTGAACCCTTTCTCAGTGTGAAGCGCCTCAGCCTGACGCCGGGATGCCTGTGCTCCAGAATCTCCGGATCGGTAATGCGTGTATTGGTCATGTGCACCTGCACACCGGATGCCCCCGGACATCCGGACATGGCGCCGGCCCCACCCGCTATAGTCTCGTAATATGGACTCTCATCCTCAACCTCGAAGAGGATATTGTTCATCGTCCCCTGCGAGGCAGCCGCCACCCCGAAAGCGCCCAGCAGCACATCAACGATCCTCTGAGATGTCTCCACATTGCCCGAAGCCACAGGAGCGGGATAACCGGGATTGAGGACAGAGCCCTCAGGAATGATAATCTTAACCGGTCTAAGACAGCCGCTGTTGAGTGGCAGGTCCTCTTCCACGAGAGACCTGAGCACATAAAGCACAGCGGAGCGTGTCACAGAATAAGGCGCGTTGAGGTTATCATTCCTGTGCCAGGGGCCAGAACCGCTGAAATCGATCACGGCCCTGACCGTCGCCGGTGGATCACTACCCGCGCTTATATGAACCGAGACCCTTATCACGGTACCATCATCAAGATGGTCCTCGAACTCGCCATCAAATATGCCCCGATCCAAAGCAAATTTCATCAGAGCCATCTTCACCGAATATTCTGCATGGTCCTGTATATGCCCCATGTAGCGGGAAACGGTGTCGATGCCGTATCTTCCGATCAGCCGCTCTATCTCGGATATACCCTTCCTGCAGGCGGCAAGCTGCGCCCTGCAATCGGCAAGCCGCTCGCTTATGTTTCTCGCCGGATAAGGGGCGCTGGTCAGTAGCGAACGGAGTTCGTCCTCCCGCAGCCTTCCGTCCGAAAGATACAGGAAATTATCCAGAACGACACCCTCTTCATCTATATGGGATGACTCAGCCGGCATCGATCCCGGAGCAGTGCCTCCTATATCCGCATGATGTCCCCTCGCAGCCGTAAAGAACAGGATTTCGCCGTCTTCCGAAAAAACGGGACAGATCACAGTGACATCCGGCAGGTGCGACCCTCCTCTGTAGGGATTGTTCGTCAGGTATGCATCTCCACGTCTGATGGAATCTCCCTTCTCCTCTATGAGCTCCCTGACCGCATCAGCCATAGCACCCAGATGGACCGGGATATGGGGAGCGTTCGCCACAAGTCCTCCATCGGCATCAAAGACGGCGCACGAGAAATCGAGCCGCTCCTTCATATTGACCGAGTGCGCCGTGTTCCGGAGAGTATGTCCCATCTCTGATGCGATACCCATAAAAGTATTGCCGAATACCTCAAGCAGCACAGGATCGGCCTTTTCCCCGGCTGCAGAGCCCTGCAACGAACCGCCGTCCCCTTCCCTGGTCATCGTGATTATCCCGCGTTCATCTTTTACGGCGGAAAAACCGGGATCGACCACAATCGTAAAGTCTCTGTCCGTAATGACGGCAGGCCCCTTTATCTGCTGACCGGCCGGCATGGCAGGCCGCGAATACACAAAGGCCTCCCTGAAGCCGCCGGGGTAGAATATTTCAGTAGTGGAAACTCCCTCCCCCGCCGTTTCTGCTGTATCATAAGGCTCTCTGAATTCCGGAAGTACGAGTTTATCTATCGGGATCTCCGACCGAATATTCACCGCCTCGATGGTCGAGGCATCGGGAACAAAACCGAACATCTTTTCGTAGCGGTCCAGAAAACCGGAGAGCACCTCCTCGAAACCGCCGAATGGAACCGTGATACAGGAGTCGGTACCAGCAGGCCGCAGATCTATTTCACGGTCAGGCTCTATGCCTGTGAGGTCTGTGTAGAGGGCATCGGCCCTTAACTCCTCCTCGAGCCGGATGAACAAACCGGTTATCCTTTCATACCCATCCCGATCAAATGGCATGAGAACGGTGCGTGCGCCCTTTTTAGCAGCCCTCGAAAGCGCTATCCCGTAGGCGGACATCACTCCACTTAATGGATGAACTATTATCGTTCTCATATCTAACAGCTCTGCGATCGGGCACGCATGCTGTGCGCCCGCGCCGCCGAAACATACGAGGGCGTAGTTGCGGATATCCACCCCCCTCGATACTGATATCTCGCGGATCGCCATCGCCATCCTTTCGTTTGCGATACGAAGGAACCCCGCCGCTGATTCATGCGGCGACATCTCCGTGCCAAGTTGACGGTTTATCCGCTCTGATAGCTGCCGGAACTTGTCGCGGACTATATCAGCAAATGGCGGAGAGTCCCTTTCTGGGCCGAAGGTCTTCGGGAACCTGTCCGGTACCACCCTGCCGGTCATGAGGTTGGCATCGGTGACGGTCAATGGTCCCCCGAAGCCGTAACATGCAGGGCCCGGATATGCCCCGGCCGACTCCGGGCCAACCGTCATCTTTCTTCCGTCAAAGCCGAGTATCGAGCCGCCGCCCGCCGCAACCGTGACAATATCCATCATCTCTACATGGAGGGGCATGCCGGCGATTTCGTTTTCCGTTCTCTTCAGCAGCGTGCCGTCGCATCTCGACACATCCGTCGATGTCCCCCCCATGTCGAATCCGACCGCCCCGTCAAGACCCGTCTCATTGACCACATGTGCCACGGCTATCACTCCCCCGGCCGGCCCTGAAAGGAGTGCGCTCTTGCCGCTGAACTCTTCGGGCGGGCAGAGCAGTCCGCTGCTCTGCATGAACTGAGTCCTGATATCCCCCGTCTCCTCCCTGATACTGTCGAGATAGGCCGAAAGCACAATCCCGAGATAGGCATCCACAAGCGTGCTCTGCCCGCGCGCCACTATCTTTATCAGGTCGATCGACCGATGGGAAAGATATACTCTTGATATCCCGAGGCCGCGCAGTATCTCCTCACATGCCAGTTCATGGGCAGGATTTTTCCAGGAGTGCATGAACACTACAGCAACCGAATCTATGTCATGACTGTCGGCAATCTCCCGCGCCCTCTGCCGGAGCGAATCCGCATCGAACATTCTTTCCACATTGCCGTCAGGGCCGATGCGCTCGTCCGCCTCGACCACAATGTCATAAAGGGGCGGCTGTTTCTCTATACAGAGGCTGAAAATGGAGGGCCTGTCCTGGTAGCCGATTTCCAACAGATCGGCAAACCCCTCTGTCACGATGAGCGCCACTTTGCCGCCCTTTCTTTCGAGCAGGGCATTGGTTGCAACGGTCGTTCCGAACCTGATTATATCTATCTGGTCCGCGGGCAACTGCTGACCGGGCCCCAGTCCCAGCATCCTCCGTATCCCCTCGATCGAGGCATCAGGGTACTCGGGAGAGCTGGACAGGAGCTTCAGCGTATGATACCGCCCGTCAGGATCGACGCCCGTCACATCAGTGAACGTACCGCCCCGATCCACGGCGAATCTCCATTTTCCCTGCATCTTCACGACATCTATAATAACCGAAAATTCAGAGTTAAGAGTTATGAGTTAAGCGGTAAGTGAGGGGAAGAAGATTTATTTAAATCAGCCTCCTTCGAATTGCCACCTATCCCTCTTAATTCATAAATTTACAGAAGGTGTGGCGAAAGTTAGAGTCTGGAGTTTAGAGTTTGGAGTTAAGGAATAAGTGGTATGTGATAAGTGATCTGCCCGTCTCGTAGTTTTATTTTAGCCTTTCCCTTCAATTTTCGCCATCTGCCTTGTCCATACGCCTTCTCCAGCCTACGCAGTTGACGGATAGAGTGTCCGATCGCTATGGTTTCTACGTTCTGAATTTTATCAACTATTTCGAAATACAACTGAAGATGTCCCCTGTATTTCCTGTATTACTTTACATTATAAGTCAACGAACAAAATTCACTCAATAACTCTGCCCCCACTGTACAGTGGTATAAAAGGATACCTGACCGGCTGAAACTTGTCCGGTAACCTGTTGCTTTATCGACTCTGGTAATAATTGCATCATTGCGGTTAAATTATCTCTATGAGCTCTAAACCCGCACAATACAGATTTCCGGTCACGTTTCAGGACAGCTCCGACTGCCCCTACTTCGAAGACGGGCGGATATCTACTGTGGAATTCCTTCTGCCGGATCACGGCGATCAGGAAACCTATCACCTGTATCTTGCGAAAGGATACAGACGCATCGGAAAGGTCTTCTACCACAATGTCTGTGACGGATGCAGCGAATGCCTCCCTCTCCGCATCGACACATCCCGGTTCAGCCCTAGCAGAAGTCAGAAGCGAACCCTGCGGAAAAATCGTGACATGATCGTTAAGATCGTCGAGTATCCATCCGTCACCGAAGAGAAGATACTGCTGTACAGCAGATACCTGAAGTCAAAGCACAACAGTGATTCAGCGGAACGAGTAGAGGAGTCCATGAGCATGTTATACAACATCCACTACGGCTACCCGCGCAGTATCGAGATGGATTACTATTTGAGGGACAGGCTCGTCGGTGTCGGCATAGTAGATGAAGCGGATGACAGCCTCTCGTCGAATTATTTTTACTATGACACGTCATGTCTCCCGCGAAGGCCCGGTGTTTTCAGCATACTTACCGAAATCTCACTCGCCGGAAGACTTGGCAAGAAATACTACTATCTCGGATTCTACATAAAGGACAATCCCAGAATGTCATACAAGGGGCAATTCCGGCCAGCTCAGGTGCTTTTCAATGGACGGTGGGAACAGACCGGCTTTCCATTCTCCTCGATCCCTGACCTGAAGAGTCCTAGTCGTACTGACTCCTCGGAATGACACTGACTGCCGCGTACCCCCTTTCCCGCTTTTTCATACTGTATTCACTTTATAACGCATTGAGATTATAATTTATCCATGAGCAAAAGTTCGTTATCCCTCATAATTCATAAAATTCACGCATCGATCTATACTGATGAACATGGCGGGAGGTATGATGCTGAATCTCGGTGACCCCCTGCTGACCCAGGAAGATATAAATGTACTTAAGGGAATCACCAAATTTTCTTTCAAGAAACTCGACAGACCCATCACAGGAATCGAGGTCGGTCCCTGGCTTGGACGAAGCACTCTGGCCCTTCTGGCCCCTGACCTGCCAATCGCCGATCCTAATCCCCTGGAGTCGTATATCCGCAAGTTGACACAGAAAGATTTCTCCACCGTGAATGAAATTCAAGAAGCTGTTTCCAAATATATTTTTCAGTGCTTTTCTGGCGCTTCTCTCGACCTTCTCTGCCTCTGGCTGTCCAATCTTCTTTCTTACAAGGTAGAACCGAAGGGAAAATACTTCGAAAAGCTCTGGATCGTGGATACATGGGAAGGTATCAGTTCTGAACTTAACCTCTTCTTCAAAGAAGCCTCAGATAAAAGAGCGTTAGATATCTTCCTCTCGAATATAGACAAATCAGGATTCTCGGATGTTGTCGAGACAGTTCCTGGCGTAAGTTGGGAATCCTGCCCGAATATCCCGGGAGAAGTCGACATCATCTTTATCGATGCAGACCATGAGTATGAATCGGTGGTCAGAGACATTTTTGCCGTCCGCGACAGACTGCGCGAAGACTCTCTGCTCTTTGGACATGACATCATCCATAAAGAGCGATGGCCCGGAGTGGAACTGGCTGTCAGAAATTTCATAAGACACTATCAAACAGAGGGCAATATCTGGATCGCAGAAAAAGCAGGGATCGCCTATCTCAAGTCTCTGCCCCCGTATGAGTATTTCAAAGAAGAGGTCAGTCGTGTTCAGAGTGAGCACAACAGGCGTTACGATGACCCAGAATATTGCAGAAAATACAATATAACCCGGACAGGAATGATATAACCGGAAGGCCCGTCAAGGTATCAGAATTGTAAGACTCCCGCTACTTCGCTATCTTCACGGCGCAGGACTTGTATTCAGGCGTGCCCGTGACAGGATC